>NZ_JBCDMV010000030.1:0-80177 GCF_038433135.1 Luteococcus sp. H91
TTCGCGCCGTTGGCTCCGAACCGGTTGTGGGTGGCCGACATCACCTATGTCTCGACGTGGTCGGGATGGGTCTACGTCGCGTTCGTCACCGACGCCTACGCCCGCAGGATCCTGGGCTGGCGTTCGGGCACCACGATGACCACCCAGCTCGTCCTGGACGCGCTCGAGCAGGCGATCTGGACCCGTCAACGCGAAGGTCACGACCTGGCCGGGTTGGTGCATCACTCGGACAGAGGTAGTCAATACACGTCGATTGCCTTGTCAGAGCGGCTTTCGGAAGCCGAGATCGCCGCCTCGGTCGGGTCGGTCGGATCGAGCTATGACAACGCCCTCGCTGAAACGATCAATGGGTTGTTCAAGACCGAACTGATCAAGCCCCGCGCTCCGTGGAAGGGCATCGACCCAGTCGAGTTCGCGACTGCGGAATGGGTCGACTGGTTCAACCACCGCCGCCTCTACGAGTACTGCGGCGACGTCCCGCCCGCCGAACTCGAGCAGGCCTACTACGCTGGCCACAACCAGCCCCACGAGGAACTGGAACTGTCACACCACTGAGTCCCCGGACATGCCGGGGCGATTCACTCCGACTCTCAGCCGTGGCCTCGGGCCATCTCGGAGAGTCGTGCTGCAATCTCTGCATCCCGGTTGCGCGCAACGTGCTGGTACCTCATTGCCGCGCCCACTGTGGAATGGCCCATCCGGTTCATCAGCTCAGGGAGGGTGGCCCCCGCGACAGCGGCCATCGTCGCGCCCGTATGGCGAAGGTCGTGCCAGCGCAGGTCATCTCGCCCGGCCTTCGCCCTCGCCGGGTAGTACCAGCGATACAGCGTGCTGGTGGCCAGCTGTTCCCCCGAGTCCCGTCCAACGAATAACAGCGCGTCCTTCGCTGGGCCCACGAAGTCCTTGAGGTGATCGTGCACGGCGGGCATCACGTGAGGCGGAATGGTGACATCGCGGATGCCTGCCTGGGATTTCGGAAGGCCGACGATGGGGGCCTGGCCGGCGACTCTGGTTACAGCCCGACGAACTCGAACGACTTGTCGCGAGAGCACGATGTCACCTCGGCGCAGCTCCAGAATCTCACCCTGCCGAAGCCCGGTCCACGCAGCCAAGAGCACCGCGAGGCGGAGTCGTTCCGGCATGTGTCGCACGATGACTTCGAGTTCCTCCAGTGTCGCGGGCTCAGGCTCATGCACCCGCTTGACACTCCCCGCCCCGGGGATCATGCAGGGATTCCTCGTGAGGCCATCAAGCTCGCGCACGGCGCTATTCATGATCGTCCGGAGCAAGCTGTATGCGTGGGCGCGACTCGTCGGTGTCCCAGGTGCCAGGGACGCATACCAGTTGCGAACACGGATGGGGGTGATCACGTCCAGGGTGAGCGGCCCGAAATGGGGCATGAGATACCGGTCCAGCAGCATCTCGTAGAGCTTTCGCGTCGCCGGCTTGAGATCTCGGCTCATTACCCAGGCGAGCGAATACTCCTCGAAGGTCGGCGGCCGCGAGCTTCGCTCATGTTCGAGACGCAGTCGAGGAGGAATCCAATCCGCTCTCGTACAAGCGTCTCGTTCATCGGCCAGCCAGCCCTCGGCCTCTGCCTTAGTCCTGAAGGTGTCAGGCGCCTGGTGTCGTACAGTGTCAGGACCCGTGTAGTAAGCCTGCCAACGCCCTGAAGGCAGCTTTCGCAGCCCGCCAAATCCTCGTCGGGAACCACTTGTCATCTTTCCTCCGCGTGCACTCCGCGTGCACTAACCGTGCACTTGAGAGCCTCCCAGAGCCCACTTCTGCACTCACGCATCAGGCTCTCCAGGACGGCATCTCCGCTTGTGGGAACGCTCTAACAAGGCAAAATGCCCCGCTCGGTGCCTAGGCTCAAGGGAGGTTCAAATCCTGTCCCCGCTACAAAGTTGAATGTGGCGCTGGTCTTCGGACCAGCGCCACATTTGTTTTTCCGCGCCGCCCCAGAATTGAGCGCAGGGTCTGCACGGTGCACGTCCAACTGTCCCGGGCACGCGCTGCAACAGCTGCCCGGGGCAGTTGGGCGTGCACCGTGGACCTGCACCCCCTTGACGGGTAGCGTCGGGGAGGTGTCTGAGAACCGGATGCAGGGATTGCCGCCACGATCAGTGGAGCGCGTCGCACAGTTCGTCGGCGAACACCACCGTGACGTGATCGACGTGGCAGATCTGGCCGATGCCGCCGGCTACAGTCGCCACCACTTCAGCCGTGCCTTCAAGACGAGCACCGGCATCAGTCCCGGCGCCTACCTCACCGCGACGCGGATCGACTCCGCCAAGCACCTGCTCCTGGCCGAGGACTGCCCTGTGATCGACGTCGCCGTCGAGGTGGGCTTCGACTCGCTGTCCAGCTTCACCCGTCGCTTCGCCACCACCGTGGGCACCACCCCGGCGCGCTTTCGCGAGCTTGCCAACCGGCTGGCCGACGCCAGCCCGCGCCCCTTTGCGATCGCCAAACCCGGGGAACCAGTGGTCACGGTGCAGCCGAGTCTGCCGGACGACGTGCGTGACACCTGCCGGCTGTGGCTCGGCTGGTACCCGACGCCGGCCCCGATCGGACTGCCGGCGGCCGGCATGCTGCGCACCTACGACGAACCACTGTGCCTGGCCCTGCACCCCGGCGCCCCATGGCTGCTCGGATTCCTCGTCGAGGATGACGATGACCACCGCCATGAACTCGCCCCGCGGTGGCCCGTCGTCGCCCGGCATCCTCGCCCGGTGACCAGCCCCGGACACATCCCACTCCCGTTCCGGCGGGCCCGGATGGATGACATTCCCCTGCTGAGCGCCCTGCCGGTGCTCGCCTGGTGAGCACATCTGGACAAACACGGCGCACTGACCGTCCCTAGCGTTGGTGCTGTCAACACCGACAACCGATGGAGAACAGCATGAACCGCACCACCGGAAGCCCCACCTCGGCACGACTGACCTTGAGGGCGTCAAGCCCTTCTACCAGGAACTCTTCGGCTGGCAGTTCGACGACGCCGGCCCCGACATGGCCCACTACAACATGATCACCAAGGACGGGGGCCTCGTCGGCGGCGCCATGGACATGACCCAGTGCGCCGAGGAGAACCAGACGGAGCCGCGCACCGCGTGGGACGTCTTCCTCGCAGTCGACGACCTCGACGAGCGCCTGCAACTGGCCCTCGACAACGGGGCAACCATCGTGGCCCCGGCCATGGACGCTGGTCCTGCCGGGCGCTTCGCGATCGTGACCGACCCGACAGGAGCGGTCATCGCCATGTGGCGGGGAGGCGACACCGAGGGCTATGCCTTCACCGGCCAGCCCGGAACCCCTGTCTGGTTCGAGCTGATGACCCAGGACTTCGAGAAGGCCAAGGCCTTCTACAGCAAGGTCTTCGACTTCAACCCCGTCGCCATGGAGACGCCGATGGAGGACGGCGCCCAGACCGAAGCGTCCACCTACGTCACCAACGGCCCCGAGGCCCCGGCGTCCAGCGGCATCTGCAATGTGGCCGGCTTCGTGCCCGAGTCCGAGGGTTCCTGGTGGCGGATCTACTTCGCCGTCGACGGCTGTGACCAGGCCGTCGAGACCGTCCAGCGGCTGGGTGGGCGCCTGCTCGACGGGCCCAAGGATTCCCCCTTCGGACGGATCGCCACCGTCGCCGACCCGATGGGTGCCACCTTCCAGCTCTGCTCCCCCGGCGAGGCCGTGCGCTGACCGTCACCCCCGCCTGACCGGCCGCCCGCCCATTCGGCCCGTGGAAGCAGGGTGGCCGAACAGGCGGCCCTCCCTATAGGTGTGCATCGTTGAGGTTGTTCAGCACTGCACATGCTCGCGAAGATCTCCGAGCAGGGCCAGCACCGGCTACTGGATCGCATCGGATCACCGCTATTGCGGCCCGGCCGGGGAGCGACTGGAGGTCACCCTCGATCTAGCAGGCAATCGCGTGCAGATCCAGGGCGGCAACGGCGAGATCCTGCTGGTCAGTCCAGCCAGCTGAGGCCGGTCCACTGTTCGCTGCGTCGCCACAGGTCGGCGGCCAGCTGCGGATCCTTGGCGACGGCTGACGGCTCCACCCGGACAGCCGCGCCGCGCAGTTCACCCGGCCCGTCGGGACCCTAGTAGTCACCGGACTGCACCGTCGGGTCCGTCGCTGCCCGCAGGGCCGGTTCGGCGCCGCGGGCGATGCTCTGGCCCACCAACCGGTCCACCAGGGCCCGCAGGCCCCGCTTGCCGCCGGGATTGGTGGCGGTCTGCCCCGGATGGGCGGCGACGGACAACGTCGAGTACCTGTGGACGGCGAGCCGTCGCGCGAGTTCCTGGCTGAACAAGAGGTTGGCCAGCTTGCTGCGGCCGTAGGCGCGTATCGGCTTGTAGCCGTCGCGGGAGCGGACGTCGTCGAAGCCCAGGCCGGGCATCTTGTGACCATTGCTCGCCATCGTGACCACCCGCGCGTCGGGCGCCGCCGTGAGCAGGGGCAGCAGCTGGCCGGTCTGGGCGAAGTGTCCCAGGTGGTTGATGCCGAAGTGCCGCTCGAAGCCCTGGGTGGTGGTGCCGTAGGGCAGCATCATCACGCCCGCGTTGGTGACCAGCAGGTCGATGGGCCTCCCCTGCGCCACGAGCCTCGCACCGCAGGCTGCGTCGCGATCTCGCGGCCGAGGCCGTGGTCGGCGCCGGTGACGACGGCATGGCGTCCGGCCATGGATGGGATCTGCGATGGCGCCCACTCGCTTTTTTCGGTCATATGCATGATAATAACAGGGTCGCTTGTCCAAGGAGGATGGATGCCCAAGATCGTGGACCATGAGGAACGCCGTCGCGTGCTGGCGCACGCCGTCGTCGAGGTGGCAGACCAGCGCGGGCTAGACAATGCCAGCCTGCGCACGGTGGCCCAGCACGTCGACATGTCGATGGGCACCGTGCAGCACTACTTCGCCGACCGCGAGGCGATGCTGGACTTCGTCCTCGACTACGTCCAGCAACAACGCACCGCCCGCATCGAGCGCGCCGTGAAGACCCTGTCCACCCCCACCCCGGCCGCCATCCTCGACGCCCTCGTCGACGAGATCCTCACCACCGACGAGACCAATCAGGTCTTCGAGCGGGTCAACGTGATGTTCCTCGACCGAGCGCGACGACACCCGGCCACCGCCGAACGGCTTGGCCAGGGCCGGGCCGAGGTCATCCGCCTGTTCACCGGGCTGCTGGAGGGCCGCGGCCTGCGCGAGGGCGTCGACGCCGTCCATGCCGCGGAGGTGCTGTGGGCCCTGCTCGAGAGCCTCCCCAACGCCATCCCCAACGCCATCCCCCTCGGCCAACACACCAGCCCCAGCACACGCGCCGTCGTGCACACCTACCTGCACAGCATCACGAATGAGAGCCCCCGATGACCCCCGAACCACCCGCCACGCAGGCCCCGGCACGCACCCGGATCCACGGACTCGACGCCGTGCGCGGCGGCGCCCTCCTGCTGGGCATCGTGATCCACTCCCTGATGCCCTACGTGACGGGCATGCCCTGGCTGGTGCCCGACAGCCAACAGGCCGTCTGGCCGTTCACCATCATCTCCGGCATCCACTTCTTCCGGATGACGCTCTTCCTGCTGATGGCCGGCTACTTCGGCCACATGATGCGCGAACGTCGCGGGAGTTGGGGCTACCTGAAGGACCGCCTCAAGCGGATCACCCTGCCCCTGTTCGTCTTCTGGCCCGTCGCCGTCCTGCCCCTGGGCCTGTTGGCCGCCTGGCACGCCCAACGCGCCGGGCTGCCGCTGGAGCGTCCCGACGTGAGCGGCGCCAGCAAGTTCGACCTGGGCCACCTGTGGTTCCTGTGGGTGCTGACCCAGTGCATCCTGCTGGTGTTGGCCATCCGGTGGCTCGTCACCCGGGTCTCGCCGCGCGCCACTGCGGCCACTTCCCGGCACCTGGCCCGCTGGCTGGGTGCCCCCGGCGGCGTCCTGCTCGCGGCGCTCCCCTACGCGATCAGCACCAACCTGCAGCGCGACCTGTCCGGGATCGTCGCCCCCACCACGCTGCTGCCGGGACCCGTCCCGCTGGTGGCCTACCTCGGCGCGGTCGGAGTCGGATGGGTGCTCTCCTGTGACCCGGACTCCCTGCCCCGGCTGGCACGACTGGCCTGGTGGCACACCGGGCTGGCGGTGGTCACCATGACCGGTGCGCTAATGGGCACCCACGTGCTGCCCGTCGACCCTGACCTTCCGGAGTGGGTGGCGCTCACGCTGATGGCGCTGGCCGGTTGGAGCAGCTGCTACGCACTGTTGGGGCTTGCCGTGCGGCACCTCACCACCGAGCGTCCATGGGTGCGCTACCTGGCCGACGCCTCCTACTGGATGTACCTGATGCACCTGGTGCTGCTGACCTTCTTCCAGGTGCTGCTGGCACCGCTCGGCTGGCCGATCCTGCTCAAGGTTGGGCTGAACATTGGTGCCACCACAGTGATCCTGCTGGTCAGCTACCAGCTGTTCGTCCGTTCGACGGCGTTGGGCGGCTGGCTCAACGGACGTCGCGCACCCCGCGGCGGTCTCTGAGCCCACCAGCTCGCCGCCACCGGCCACTGTGCACGTCCTACTGCCCCGGGCACGCGCTGCAGCAAGTGCGCGAGGCAGTTGGACGTGCGCCGTTGGGTCAGGGTGCTTCCTCAGCCATCTCCTTGAGCCACTGCTCGACCCGGCGGGTGGATTCGTCGTCGCTCAGATCCTCGACGCGGGTCATGACCGACCAGCGGACCCCGAAGGGGTCCCGGATGCTGCCGAAGCGATCCCCAGACACGAAGGTGGCGACGGGTTCCCGCAGGGTCGCGCCGGCCGCCAGCGCGGCCTCGACCACCTCGTCGACATTGGGCACGTACAGGCCGATCGAGAACTGGGAATCCTCGTCGTCGGGGTCGACGGCGCGTAGCCGATAGGACTCCATCGCACTGCCCAGCTGCAGCCGCCCGGACGGGAACTCCATCTCCGCATGGATGATCTGGCCGTCCATGCTCGACGAGGCGATCAGCCGGGCGCCGAAGACGCTGGTGTAGAAGTCAATGGCCCCTTGCGGCTCCTGCAGCGCAACGAAGGGCGTCAGCGACGAGAAGCCACGCGGGCGGCCATTGCTGGTGTGCGAGCCGTCGGCGGGCAGAACGTGATCATTGGTCATGACGGCCACGCTAGGCAGCAGCCGCACCCGCCGACTTGTAGATTCCTGCCATGACCGACGGTCTGGCCCCCAACAGCCGAGGGACGCTGTTTCCGGCACGCCTGCCCACCGGATTCTGGCGGCTTCCGGCATCGCCCGAGGTCAGCGAGCTGGTCTCCTGGTGGTGGATCAGCCAGTGGGCACTGCCCGACGGAGAGGAATCCCATCAGGAGCTCCTCGCCTTTCCCGCCAGCAATCTGGTTCTGGAAGACAGTCAGGTGCGGTTCTGGGGCTCCAGCACCCGCCGTTCCACCAAGGTTCTACGCGGACATGGCTGGGCCCTCGGCGCCCTGCTGCGCCCGGCCGCGGTTCGCGGTTTCGTGACCGATCCCGCGTCGCTGCGTGACGACTCGATGCCGGTGGACATGTCCGCGCTCCACACGGCCGTGGCCTCCCACGCCGCCTGCGATCTGCGCGACGCAGTCGGCGACGTCGAGCCCTGGCTGGTTGACCGGGTCGGGCCGATTGGAGACGAAGCCCGGCTGGCCAATCGGATGGCAGAGCTTGCCAACAACGATCCGAAGATCTCCAGCGTGAGCGAGCTCGCCAGCGCCCTGGGCATCTCCGAGCGTTCGGTGCACCGCCTGGCCGCCGGCTATGTGGGCCTCTCCCCGTACAGCATCATTCGGCGACGCCGTCTTCAGGAGGCCGTCGCCGCCGCGCGTGAAGACCCGCAGGAGTCTCTGGCCAGCATTGCCGCGCGCTTCGGCTTCGTCGATCAGCCGCATCTGGCCAGAGAGGCGCGCGAACTCATGGGCTACCCGCTGCAGACCTACCGTCGGGAACTCCACTCGTCAGGGATGATGGCCCCGCCGCCTCTCCACTGACAAGAAACTGGGCCGTCAGGAGTCGACCGTCCAGCTGCCCGGGTCTTGGCGGTGAACTGCGCACGATCGGACAAACCCATACCAGCGGTCCTTCCTAGTCTGGGGGAACTACCACCGATCAGTCAGGAAGGACGACCCCGATGACCGAGCTTTGGGGAGAACTCAACCGCAGCACCGGTTCCGGCACCGTCACACTGCGCCACTGTTTCCCCGCCGACCAGGCAAGGCTGTGGCAAGCCATCACCGATCCCGCCGAGCTGGGGCGCTGGATGGCCGCCGTCACCATCACCGGCGACGACTACCGGATCGACTTCGATCCCTCCGACCCCGCCCAGCAAACCAGCGGGCCGATCGAGCACTGCGATCCGCCGACCGGTTTCACCCTCGCCTGGCTCAATGCCGGCGAGGACGAGGCGTCGCGGGTGACCCTCACCCTGGCAGAAGGTGCGGACGGCACCGAGCTCACCCTGGTGCACAGCCTGTTGCCCACCAGCCAGGACGTCGGACATGCGGCCGGTTGGGAGGTCTACCTGCGGTGCCTGGAAGCGCATCTGGCTGGTGCAGAACTCCCCGACTGGGGTACGAGCTGGGAGGTCTTTCGGGAGGCCCACGCCGCGCGGCAGTAGAGTCTCCCCCATGCTCGCCCTCACCCCTGACCAGATCCGCAGCGGTTTCGTGAACTGCACCAAGGGTGAGGCCAAGCGGCACATGGTGCCGGGCACCCTGGACGCCGTCGACTGGGAGAACCTGGACTTCTTCGGCTGGCGGGATCCGGGCTCGGAACTGATTGGCGGGATGGCGCTGTGGCGCGGGGACGACGTCATCTCCATCGCGCTACGCGCCACCCAACGCCCCTTGTCGGCCAAGCAGAGCATGTGCTCGCTGTGCTACACCTTCCACTCCAGCGGCGACGTGGTGTTGATGGGCGCCAAGCGCGCCGGGGCCCGGGGCCGCGACGGCAACACCGTCGGCGCCTCGATGTGCGCGGATCTGGCCTGCTCGCTCTACGCCCGCAAGCTCAAGCAGCCCCGACGGGTACAGCCCCAGGAGACCCTGGACGTCGACGCCAGGATCGCCCGGCTGCGGCTGAACCTGGACAAGTTCGTCGCCCGGGTGGTCGACGGGCTCTGAGGAGCGCCAGCCCACCTGGCTGTGGCACGTTGGGGTTGGCCACCACGGCAACGGTCAGCATGCCAGCAACCTAGACCCGCTGCCGCGGCAGTGCCATCCCCGCGCCCAGCCCCACCAGAGCGGGCAGGATCCAGCCGAAGCCGAGCGTGAAACCGGGTAGGACTCCCCCGGCGGCGCCCGCCGCCGATGCCAGCCCGGCGGGCACGCCGGACTGCGTCGCCAGCAGGAAGAGCAGTGAGACCACGCCGGCACCCAGCATCATCAGGCGGTAGGCCCACGGGCGGTGACGGACCCATGGATCCAGCAGGCCCAGCACGATCATGGAGATGGCCAGCGGGTACAGCAGCACCAGCACCGGAACCGCGGCCTTGATGATGGTGTCGAGTCCGACGTTCGCCACGGCGAAGGAGACCAGCGCGAACACGACGGCCCAGCCGCGGTGGGACAGGCTGCGGGGGAACATCGTCGCGAACATCTCCGCGCAGGCAGTCAGCAGGCCGATGCAGGTCTTCAGGCAGGCAACCCCCATGATGAGCGCCGCCAGCAGGTGTCCGACGCCACCGAAGGACTCGCTGGCCACCCGGGACAGGGCGACGGCACCATTGGCGTCGCGGGCCACGACGTGCGTCGAGCGCGCCCCCAGGAAGGCCAGCGCGGCGTAGATCACGCACATCGCAACGCCGGCCACGACGCCGGCGCGCCCCACCTCCACGGCGATCCGGCGCGGCTGGGTGACGCCCATCCGCCGCACCGCCTCGATCACCACTATGGCGAAGGCCAGGGAGGCGAGGGCGTCCATCGTGTTGTAGCCGTCCAGCACACCCTGGCTGGCGGCATGCGACGCATAGGGCCCGGTGGCCGCTGGGGCAGGACTGCCGGACCCCAGCAGCGCGACGACCAGCAGCAACCCGAGCAGCACCAGGAAGACCGGGGTCAGCCACTTGCCGACGTAGTCCAACAGCTTGCCCGGACGGATGGCTGCTGCCAGGGCCACGGCGAAGAAGACCGCCGTGAAGCCCGCCAGCGCCCAGCGGCCGACTCCATCGGACATGGTGCCGCCGAAGGCCATCTCGTAGGAGACCGTCGCCGTGCGCGGGATGGCGAAGAAGGGCCCGATGGTCAGGTACAACGCGCAGGTGAACAACACCCCGAACCAGGGCGCCACCCGGGAGGCCAGCTCGTGCAGGCTGGCGGTGCCGGCCATGGCGGAGGCCACCACGCCCAGGATCGGCAGTCCCACGGCAGCCACCAGGAAGCCGGCCGTCGCGGCCAGGACAGCGGACCCCGCCGCCAGCCCCATCGAGATGGGGAAGATCAGGTTGCCGGCCCCGAAGAAGAGCCCGAAGAGCAGGGAGCCCAACAACAGGGACTGGCGGGTGGACAGGTGGGCATCGGATGCGGTGGTGGACACCAGCGCAGTATTTCGCATGAACCCACCCAGGGCGCACAGGAGGCTCGCCGAGTTCGACGCCAGGATCGTCCGGCTGCGGCTGAACCTGGACAACTTCGTCGCTCGGGTAGTCGACGGGCTCTGAGGAGCGCCAGCCCACCTGGCTGTGGCACGCTGGGGGGCATGTCACAAGCCCTGACGCTGCGCTACGAGATCATCGAACGAACCCTGCCCAATGGGCTTCGGGTGGTGGTCAACCCGGATCCGAGTTCACCGGCCGTCGCCGTGAACCTCTGGTACCACGTCGGATCCGCCAATGAGGTGAGTGGGCGCAGCGGCTTTGCGCACCTGTTCGAGCACCTGATGTTCCAGGGCTCGGCCCAGGTCACCAAGGGCGAGCACCTCTCCGAGCTGCAGGCCGTCGGTGCCAACGTGAACGCCACCACCAGCTTTGACCGCACCAACTACTTCGAGACCGTGCCGCCCGGCGCCGTCGAGCTGGCCCTGTGGCTTGAGGCCGACCGGCTGGCCAGTCTGGACGTCAGCCAGGAGAATCTGGACAACCAGCGCGAGGTGGTGAAGGAGGAGAAGCGGCAGCGCTACGACAATGTTCCCTATGGTGACCAGTTGCCGCTGCTGCTCTCGCTGAACTTCCCGCAGCAGCACCCCTACGGCCACACGACGATCGGCTCGATGGAGGACCTGGACGCCGCCAGCCTGGACGACGTGCGGGACTTCTTCGCCAGCTGGTACCGGGCCTCCAATCTGGTGCTCACCCTGGCCGGGGCGATCGACGCCGAACAGGCCCTCTTGCTTGCCGAACGCTACTTAGGTGAGCTCCCCACGCTGCCCGCCCCGGAGCGCAGCACGGCCGATCCGCTACCCCCGCACACCGGGATCCCGCGGGTGGAGGTGGTGCGCGAGGTGCCCCGTGCCGCGCTGCACCTGGGCTGGCGCACTCCCCCGCTGGGCCACGACGACCATCTTGCCGTCGAACAGGCGCTGGCCATCCTGGGCAGCGGGCCCGCCAGCCGGCTGCACAAGCTGATGGTCCGCCAGACCAGCACCGCGGAGGGCGTCGGAGGTTCGCAGTTCGACCTGGCGCAGGGCACCAGCCTGGCACTGGTCTCGGCCCGGGCCCGCGACGGCCACAGCCTGGAGGAGCTGGAGGGTCAGATCGTTGCCGAACTGACCCGACTTGTCGAGGACGGGGTCACCGACGAGGAGGTGGACCGCGCCAATGCCTCCTATGAGCGGGAGTGGCTGGGTGAGCTGGCCCAGATCGACAGCCGCGCCGACCAGCTGGGCGCCTTCGCCACCCTGCAGGGCGACCCGTCGCTGCTGAACGAGCACCTGGCCCGGATGCGGGCCGTCACCCCCGACGACATCCGCCGGGCCGCCCGCAGCTGGCTGAAACCGGAGAACCGCAGTGTGCTGTACTACCTTCCGCAGAACGGCTCCGAGACCACCGAGGACCAGGCATGAACCAGCTCCCCCGCCCCGAAGCCAGCAGCGCCAACAGCTGGCGCTTCCCCACCCCCGACGTCCGCGAACTGGCCAATGGCCTGACCGTGTGGCGTTTCAACCTGCCCGGCCAGCACGTGGTCACGGCGCAGCTGGTGCTGGATGTGCCGCTCACCCTGGAGGTGCCGGAGGTGGAGGGCATCGCCACCATCGCGCTGCGCACCAGCGACGAGGGCACGGTGCAGCACCCGGGTGAGCAGCTGGTCGACGCCCTGGAGTCCGCCGGCGCCGCCTTCGACGGGGGCGCCTCTGCCAGCGCCACCCTGTGCTCGATCGACGTGCCCAACACCCGGCTGGCCACCGCCCTGCCGCTGCTGGCCGAGATCGTGCAGAGCCCGCAGTACGACCCGGCCGACGTGGAACGGCACGTCGCCCTGCGGCTGGCCGAGCTGGAGCAGACCATGGTGAGCGCCCCCTCGCTGGCGGCCTTGGCGGTTCGCCGGGTGGTCTTCGACGACAGTTCCCGCGAGGCCCGCCCGCAGGGTGGCCTGCCCGGCACCGTCGCGGCGATCACCCCGGAGCTGGTGCGCGCCTTCCACGACCGGCACTGGCGCCCGGACGGCGCCACCCTGATCCTGGCCGGGGACCTGGACGATTCGGTCGATGTCCTGGTGGACCAGGCCTTCGGCGGCTGGGGCTCGGTCAGCGGCACCGCGCTGCACGTCATCCCCACCCCGCGGGGCGCCCAGACCGTGCTCGACGGCAAGCGGGTGGTGCATCTGGTGGACCTCCCGGGCGCGGTGCAGACCGAGATCCGGGTGAGCGGGATCGGCGTCGATCGCACCAGCCTGGACTTCGCGCCGTTGCAGGTGGCCGCCAATGCGATGGGCGGCAGCTTCGGCAGCCGGCTCAACACGGTGCTGCGGGAAGAGAAGGGTTACACCTATGGCGTGCACTTCTCCGTCGCCCCGGCCCGGCTGTCGGGTAGCTGGGCGGTCAGCGCCAGCGTGCGCACCGAGGTGACCGTCGACGCCCTGGCCGAGACCCTGCGGATCATGGCCCTGGACGAGGACTTCACCGCCGACGAGGTCAGCGACGCGATCAACCAGCAGCTGGGGATCGCCCCGCTGCGCTACGACACCGCCGGCGCGATCGCCAACCAGGCGGCCACCCTGGCCGCGTCGGGCTGGGAGGCGGACTTCGTGAACCTGCACTTCACCCGGGTCGGACAGGTCACGCCGGGCAGCGCGAGCGTCGCCTACCGCAAGATCGTGCGGCCGGACAATTCTCACGTCGTGCTGGTGGGCGACGCCGAGCAGCTGCGCCCCGCCCTGGAGAGCGCCGGCTACGCGGTGCAGCCGGTCGAGTTACTTCAGGGCGGCCTCGGCGGCTGACATCTTGGCCCGTGCCGCCGCCAGCTGCTTCTGGTAGGTGGCCAGATCGCCCTTCTTCAGCGCGACGTCGGCGGCGTCGAAGGCCTTCGCGGCCTCGTCCAGCAGCTTCAGCGCGGCCGCCTGCCCCTTCGCCGGGGTGGTGGGCGGCGTCGGCTTCTTGCCCGGATTCTTGCCGTCGGTCTTCTCCCCCGTCGAGGCACCCGCGTCGCCCTTGAAGACGCTGTCCAGCGCCTCCTGCAGGGTGGCGCCGATACCGATCTGTTCTCCGAAGCGCACCACCACGAAGCGCAGCACCAGATAGCCACCGCTGGTGGTGCTCTGCTGGGTGTAGACCGGCGTGACGTAGAGCAGACCGCCGCCCACCGGCAGGGTCAGCAGGTTGCCGAAGTGGGCCTGGGCGGAGCCCTGCATCATGAAGGGCCGCAGCTTGTTGGCCACCGTCGTGTCCGAGTTGATCGCATTGAAGGTCTGCCCCGGGCCGGCAACCTGCTTGCGGTCGGAGAGTTTCAGCACCCGCAGCTTGCCGTAGTCGGCGCTTGCGGCGTCGGCATTGACCGCCAGGTAGGCGCCCAGGGTCTCGCGGCCCTTGGGCACCATCACCGAGGTCTGGCTGAAGACGGGCGCCGGATCGCCCGGCCACCGGATCGAGAGGTAGTTCGGGGCCTCCTTCTTGCCCTTCTCAGCGGCCACCGGATCATTCGGCACCTCCCACAGGTCGGACTTCTGGAACCAGGTGTCCGGATTGCTGGAGTGGTAGCGGGTCAGCACCTCGCGTTGCACCTTGAACAGGTCCGACGGGTAGCGCATGTGCTGCAGCAGGCCCGCGGGAATGGAGGCCTTGGCCTTGACCTGGCCCGGGTAGACCTTCTGCCAGGTGCGCAGGATCGGGTCGGACTCGTCCCAGGCGTAGAGGGTGACGTCGCCGTCACCGGCGTCCACCACGGCCTTCACCGAATTGCGCAGGTAGTTCACCGGCCGCGGCTGCTGCAGGGTGGAGGTCTGCGAATCGGCAGTGGCCCCCCGCAGGTCCACCCGGTTGGAGTTCGGGTACTTGTCACTGGTGGTGTAGGCGTCGACGATCCACACCACCCGGCCGTCCACCACCGCCGGGTAGGCGTCGGTGTCGGGCGTCAGCCAAGGGGCCACCTTCTGCACCCTTTCCCGCGGGGTGCGGTCGTAGAGCAGCCGGGAGGCCGAGTTGACCCGTCCGGTGGAGAGCAGCAGGTTCGCGTCGCCGAAGCGCAGCGCATACAGCCCCCGGATCATCGGGTTGCCGATCCCCACGCCTCCCTTGCCGTCATAGGTGTTGCGGGTCTCGTTGACCCCGAGCTTGCCACCACCCGGCGTGTCCAGCTCCACCGGCGCGGCGCCCTCGGGCGCGCCGACCACCGCATAGGTGTTGGTGCGTTCCCCGAAGTAGATCCGGGACTGCGTCTCCTTCAACTCGCCGACGGTGGGGATGTCGCGCGCGATCCACTCCGGCTCACCGTTGCCCTGCCGCCGGTTGCCGTAGGCCGCCACCAGGCCATTGCCGTGGGTGTAGACGGTGTGCAGATTGGTCCAGTTGCGGTCGGGGATCTCGTCGGCATTGATCTCCCGCGCCGCCACCACCGCGTCGGTGGCCTTCCCGTCGATGGTGTAGCGATCCACGTCCAGCACGTCGGGGAAGGAGTAGTAGCCACGCACCTGCTGCAGCTGCTCGAAGGTCTGCCCGATCAACGACGGGTCGATCAGCCGGATGCCGGGCAGCGCCTCGGCGTCGGCCCTCAGCTGGCCGGCCGAGGCGGTGGTGGTGACGTCGTAGTTCTCCGTCATCTCGACGTCGGTCAGGCCGTAGGCGGCGCGGGTGGCGTTGATGTTCTGCTCGATGTAGGCGCGTTCCCGGGCTGGGCCCTTGGGCATCACGTCGAAGCGCTGCACCACCGTCGGGTAGATCCCCTGGATGATGATGGTGCTGATCAGCATCAGCACCACCGCCAGGCTGGGAATCGACCAGCGCCGCAGCTTGGCGTTGACGAAGAAGAGCACCGCGCACAGCAGCGCGATCAGGGCGACGATGTTCTTGGCCATCACCCGCGCATGCAGATCGGTGTAGCCGACGCCGGTGAACAGCCAGTTGTTGCTGACCGCATAGCCGAAGCGATCCAACCAGCTGCTGATCGCGTAGAGCAGCAGCAGCAGGCCAGCCAGGACGGAGAGCTGGGCCTGCGCGGGGCCAGAGAGGCTGGCGGGCCGACGACTGACGATGGTCTGCCCCGTGGGTGTGGTGGTCACCTGGAAGGACTGCAGCGCCCCGGTGGTCAGGTGGGCAACGGCCACCAGCATGGTGCTGGCGCCCAGGATCCAGAAACCCTGCCCCAGCACGAATCGCCACCACGGGTAGTCGAAGACGTAGAAGGCGACGTCCTTGTTGAACCACTTGTCGGTGGTGCCGAAGGGGGTGGCATGCCGCCAGGCCAGGAAGAGGTCGCGCTGGGCGAAGGCCGCGGCGCCGCTCAGCGCGCCGAAACCCACCGCCAGACCGATGATGGCGCCGCGGTGACGGGCGTCGAAGATGGTGCGGGCCTGCCCCACCAGCGGCCCACCCAGCCGGGTGCGGGGCCGCAGCCGGTGCGCCAGGTAGAGGTTGATCCCGACGCTGGCGGCCATCAGGCCGCCGAAGACGGTGAACATCAGGATGCCGGTGACCATCCGGGTGCGGAAGACGTCACCGAAGGTGAGCTGCTTGAACCACAGCCAGTCGGTCCACATCCGGGCGAAACCGATCGTGGTCAACAGCACCACGCCCAGCCCCACGGCGATCCGGGCCAGCGGGCTGGTCTGGGGCACCTGCGGCCGGGCGCGCCCCGACGGATGCCGTGGATGTGGACTGCTCACCATCTCACCTCAGGGTCTCGGCCAGGGCCTGGGACAGGGCAGGCACCAGGTCGTGACCGCCCAACAGTTCGTCGGGTTGGCTGACCAGCCGGGCGACGCCGTGGGTGCTGCCGTCGCGCAGCGCCCCCACCACGACGCGAATGTCCTGGTGTTGCGGGTGGGCGGCGACGAAGCGCTCGGCCTCGGCGGGATCGGCGGGGATCTGGTCTTCCAGCCCGGTGGGCAGGAAGCTGCGCTCCAGGCTCAGGGCGCAGCCGTGCACGCTCGGTGACCACTGGATCCCGGCGAGGGTCTCCAGCAGGCCCTCGCCGTCGCGGAAGTCCTCCTGCTCGATGGAGGTCAGGGCATCGTCGCTGGTGACCTTGAGCTGCTCGGCCAACTGCGGCTCGGCGGCCACCAGATCCGTGGTGTGGACCAGTGCGAAGAGCCGGGCCGGCTGGTCCCAGCCCGACTGCCCGACGTGGTGCTCGATCTCCACCAGGGCGGCGATCAGCGCCTCCGGCGCCGGGTTCTCGTCGGGGGTGGGGGCATCCTCATTCAGCATCGGGGAAGATCCTTCGTCTCGCCGCTCTCGCGGAGCTTGGTCAGGGCGTCGACCGCCTCGTTCATGGTGCCCACCTTGACCATCGTCATCGAGGTGTGCACGCCGCGCACGTCCGCACAGTTCTGGCTGGGGACCAGGAAGACCTGGGCACCGGCCCCTTCGGCGCCGGCCACCTTCTCCTGGATGCCGCCGATCGGCCGCACCTCGCCGTCGGCGCCGATCTGCCCGGTGACGGCCACCTTGCGGCCGCCCAGCAGGTCGCCGGGGGTGATCTTGTCGTAGATCGCCAGGCTGAAGACCAGCCCGGCGCTGGGCCCGACCACCTCGGGGTCGATGCCGTAGTCGACGCTCGGGGTGTAGACATAACCGTCCACCACGCTGATCCCGACCACGGCGACCTTCTTGTCCTGGTTGGAGGAGACGGTGGTGACGGTGACGTCGCTGACCTTGCCGTCGCGCAGCACCGAGAGCACCACCGGATCACCGACGGCGTGCTTCTTCACCAACTTGCCGACGTCGTGGGGGGTCTGGACGTCGGTCTGGTCCACCCGCTCGATCATGTCCCCGGGCTGCAGCTTGTTGAAGGACGGCCCGGCCAAGCCCACCGCCTTGATCATCGGCTTGGCCCGCACCGGCTGTTTGGCCGCCCGCAGCGCCGCGACGACCGCCTCGGACTTGGAGTCGTCCATCATGGCGATCTCTTCGCTCTTGACCTGGTCCACGCTCTTGGTGTGCGGGTAGACCACTTCGCGGGTCAGCACGTCACGCTTCGGCATCCAGTGGGCGAACAGCGCCTCCGGCAGACTGAGCCGGGAGTCGACCCTGGTCACCGAGACCGTTGTCATCCGCAGCTCGCCGGTGGTCGGGTAGGTCTGCAGCCTCTTCACCTGGATGGCGTCCTTGTCGCCGTCGCCCTTGCCCAGCAGGTCAAGGGTGCGCCCGGGGCCCCAGGCGACGAAGGGAACGGGGAGCAGGGCCAGCAGCAGCGCCAGCGTCACGAAGCACAGGGCCGAGACGATCGCGGTCCAGGTCTGACGTGTCACTGCACACCGCCCACGGGAATCATGAGCGCCACCCTACCGGCTGGGTTCAACTTGTGCCGTGCGGTTGAATGGTGCCATGAGTGAGTCCACCGGAGCCCATGGCGACGACCAGCCGAAGGATCCCATGGCGGAGATGCTGCGCCAGTTGGGCATCAATCTGGGGCCGAATGGCCAGATCGACCTGAACCAGCTGATGGCCCGCCTGCAGCAGCAGATGGGAGCCTTGAGTCAGCCCAGCGCGTCCGCGTCAGGCGTGAACTGGGAGCAGACCCGGCATGCGGCCCGGCAGGTGGCCGCCAGTCTGGGGCCCGATCCCAGCATCACCAGCCAGCAGCAGCGGGAGGTGGCCGACGCGGAGCGACTGGCCAACCTGTGGCTGGACGAGGCCTGCGACTTTGGCCAGGTCTCGACGGCGGCGACAGCTTGGAGTCGCGCCGAGTGGATCGAGCAGACCATGCCGGCCTGGGAGCAGGTCACCGAGCCGATCGTCGCCTCGATCGCCCGCGCGATGGGCGAGATGATGGGCGGCCAGGCCCCGCAGCTGCCGCCGGAACTGGGTGCCTTCGGGGCGATGATGCAGCCAATGCTGCGTCAGGCGGCCGGCGCCATGTACTCGATGCAGCTGGCCCAGGCCATCGCCAAGGTCTCCAGCGAGGTGGTCACCGGATCCGAGATCGGCTTCCAGCTGTTGAAGACGCCCCGCGCCACGGTGCTGCCCACCAACATCGCCGCCTTCTCCGAAGGGCTGGAGGTGGGCCCGCAGGATGTGCTGCTCTACCTGATGCTGCGCGAATCCGCTCGTCAGCGGCTCTTCCAGCAGGTGGGCTGGCTGGCGCCGCAGATCCTGGCGCTGGTGGAGCACTATGCGCGGGAGATCAGCATCGACGCGAATGCGCTGGAGAGCGCCATCGACATCGACGACATGGGCCAGCTGACGCCGGAGAAGATGGCCGAGATCTCCGAGAATCTGCAGGGCAAGCTCTTCGAACCGACCCAGTCCGCCGAACAGGTGGAGATCCTGGGCCGGCTGGAGACGCTGCTGGCCCTGGTCGAGGGCTGGGTGGACGAGGTGGTGGCCCAGGCCACGGCCCGCTGGATGCCCAATTCCTCCCAGTTGGCGGAAACCCTGCGTCGGCGTCGCGCCGCGGGTGGCCCCGCGGAGGACGTGCTGAAGTCGCTGGTCGGGCTGGAGCTTCGGCCCCGACGGGTGCGGGATGCCGCCAACCTGTGGGCCGCGCTGAGCGCCGACCGTGGTGTCGGGGGCCGGGACGCAGTCTGGAACCACCCGGATCTGGTGCCCACCGCCGCGGACCTGGACGATCCGCTGGCCTATGTCAGCGGCGAGAGCGCCACGCACAATGCCGTCGAGGACGACCTTGATGCCGAGCTGGCCAAGCTGCTCGACGAGGAGGGCCGCGGCCAGGACTGAACTTCAGTCCACCTCCCCCGCTAGCTGTGGCCCAGCGCCCTGGTCGACGTCACCGTCGGCCCGGGCGCTGGCCCATCCCTCCAGGAAGCCACGGGCCCGTTCGGCGAACGGATAGTGCGCCAGCAGCGCATGGAAACGCTCCGTGTGGTTGTGCTCCACCAGATGCGTGAGCTCGTGCAGCAGCACATAGTCCACCACCCAGTCCGGCATCGTCTGCAGGCGCGACGAGAGCCGGATGACCCCGGTGTCCGTGCTGCAGGAGCCCCAGCGCTGGTTCTGGTTGGTCACCCAGCGGATCTGTCCGGCCCGCACCGGGCGCCCCACCACCGGATCCAGGTGTTCCCGGGCCAGCCTCAGGGCACGCCGGGACAGCGCGTCCTCGGTGGTGGACGTCTGCCGCGCTGCTTCCCGGCCGAGGATGCGCCGGGTGAGGGTCTCGGCCCAGCGCTGCTCCTCCCGCCGGGGCAGGCCAAGCGGCAGCAGCACCACGATCACGTCACCCTCCCGACGGGCGGAGACGGTCTTTCGTCGACGCGCGCTGCGGCGCAGCTCGACGCTCACGCCATCGATCTGGATCCGGTTGTCTGCCACGGCGTCCACTGTGGCAGATGGCACCGACAAATTCGGGCTGACTGGGGTTGACGGGTGCCATGACGGGGCACTAGTTTCTTCCTGAGGCCCTTGGCGGGTCGATCGTTTGCAGGGGAAGGCAGACGATCTAGATCGCCGAGGGCCTCTCCCATTGCCCGGAAAAGCCGCTGATTTGGGACTTTGCGCGGCGCGCCGCGTGTATATCCGCGCGAAGTCCTTGGACAGATGGCTACAGTGAACGGCGAGCCCGGTGGCCGCCTTTCATTTTTGGCTGCCGGCCGGACAACATCAATCAGGAGGAAATCGTGGCCGAAGAGACCTACAGCGGTGAGTTCTACTGCGTCAAGTGCAAGGCCAAGCGTGAGGCCTCGGGCAATGTCGTCGTCAACGACAAGGGAACCCGCATGGCAAAGGCCAAGTGCCCCGAGTGTGGCACCAACCTGAACCGGATCCTCGGCAAGGCCAAGTGATCTGATCAACACGTGCAGGGGGCGGGTCTTCGGACCCGCCCCCTCTTGCATGCCCCGACGACACCAGCCGGCCCGGCCGAGGTGTTGCCCGATTGTTGTCCCGATGTTGTCCGCCCTTCCCCTGTGACGTCCCGGCGGCAAGGCTGGGGGCATGAATCCACGCGTACGGGCCGAGCGGGTGGAGACCAGCCGGGGCGTGCGCTACTGGGTGGACGAGACCTGCTGGGCCGAACTCCCGGAGCTTGACCGCGAGATCGACCGGCGGCTGGCCAGCGCCGACGGCTGGACCACCACCCGCCGCCTGCACCGCGGGTTGGGCACGGAGCTGGGTGGACGACTCGACTCATTGCTGGGGCTCTTCCGGGACAGCGGACTGGTGGTGGACGGAACCGGGACCCGTCCCCTGCGTGGGCTGAGCATCGGCCTGACGGGATCGGGAAGCCTGGCACGAGCCTTGGCGCAGACCCTGCTGCGGGCCGGGGTCCGTCGGCTGGAGTGTCTGGATCCCGGCCGGCCGGATCCCCTGGTCTGGCCCAACTGCGACCACGGCACCGGTGCCGAGGCCCTGGTGCGTTCCCTGCGTCCCCGGCACGACGTCGTGCTGAAGGCGGTGACCCAGGTCTCCGATCTGGCCGACGACGGGGTTGACCTGGTGCTGGTGGCGGGCGCCCAGGTGGAGGCCGACCGCTGGCTCCTAGATGAGCTGGTGCGGCACGACCTCACCCACCTGGTCACCGGCTGCCATCGAGATCTGGCCCGGATCGGCCCGCTGGTGATGCCGGGCCGCTCCCCCTGCGTGCACTGTCTGGACGTGGCCCGCAACCAGCAGGATCCCGTCTGGAGTCAGGTGCTGGCGCAGCTCAGCAGCACGCCCGCCCGGCCCCAGCCCACGTTGACGCAGACCGTGGCCGCGCGGGCGGCACTGGAGGTGGGCTGGTTGGCCCGGGGGCTGGGTGCGGCACAGCGGCTGCACGGGCGGATCGAGCTGCACGACCTGCACTACCCGGAGGTGCGAGAGGTGCGCTTCCAGGCACATCCGGAGTGCGGTTGCACCTGGTCGCCGTGACGAGCCGAGCAGGGGCTCAGGCCGCCTGCGCTTCGTCATCCCGCGGCGCCTCGGCCGCCACCGGGTGCTTGCGCGGCCGGCCACGCGGCCGTTTACGGGCGATCACCCGCCCGCCGTCGAAGAGCTCGCCACCCCAGACACCATGCGGTTCGGCCCGCTCGAGAGCCCCGTCGAGGCACTGCTCGCGGACCGGGCAGGAGCTGCAGACCTGCTTTGCCTGTTCGACGGTGGCCATGTCGTCGGCGAAGAAGAGGTTGGGGTCCGCGTCCGAGCACGCCGCGGGGCTGCTGGGCGCGCTGATCACGACGTCCACGCTCATCATGGTCATGGTCATGTCTGGAAACTCCTGGAGGCCGGTGGGCGGTGGGCCCCGGAACACGAAGAAGGCCGTGACTCCGGGTTTCCCCGATGTCACGGCCTGCCAGCAGCGCTGGCTCAGACCAGGTGGATCGGAGAAGGGATGTCGGGGTGCAGAGAGGTGGCGCCATAGGCGTCGCCAAAGGCAGAGAGCTGCTCTGGGCGCTTGATGCCACAGCCGACGATGTTTGTGATCATCCCGACAGCCCTCCTCTCCTCAGTCACCCCACCCGGCTTCTCCGTGTGAGTTCGTGGTGCCCAATCTACGGCCCGCGCAAAGTTCTGCGCAAGACATTTTTGACTAGGGGTTTTCCTGCGGATCCCGACCGGCGACGATGCTCAGCACATCGGCGCCGTGCCGCTCGATCTTGGTCCGCCCGACCCCGGAGATCTTGAGCAGTTCCTGCTCGTCGGCCGGTTCGGCCTCCGCGATGGCCATCAGGGTGGCATCGGTGAAGATCACGAAGGCGGGCATGCTGTCCGCCTGGGCGGTGGCCAGCCGCCACTGCTTCAGCCGGTCGAACAGACCTTCGTCGTAGTTCGACGGGCAGCCGCTGTGTCGGCCCAGTTTGCGCTCGGCGCCGGTACCGAGTCCCTTGCCGCAGACCCGGCAGGTCTGGGACTGGGCGGAGCGGGTGCCGCGCCGCTTCGGGACGGCTTGTTGGGCCTGCTGGGCCAGGGCCGCGGGGGTCAGCCCGTCCAGGAAGCGCGACGGGCCCCGATTGCCCCGTCCACCGCTGCGCGAGCGGCTCCAGGAGATCCGCAGATGGCGGCGGGCCCGGGTGATGCCGACGTAGAGCAGCCGCTTCTCCTCCGCCAGTTGGTCGTCGGTGGTGGCCAGCAGGAAGGGCAGGGTGCCTTCCTGCATCCCGAACAGACACACCGCATCCCATTCCAGGCCCTTGGAGGCGTGCAGGGTGCCCAGCGTCACGCCCTGGCTGACCGGCGCCTGTTGCAGGCTGGCCCGCTCCCCCAGCGACTCCACCAGTTCGGTCAGCCCGTGCTCGGGATTCTCGACGGCGAGGTCATGCGCCAGCTCCACCAGCGCATTGAGCGATTCCCACTTCTCCCGCACCGATCCGGAGCCCTCGGGCGGCGCGGCAGACCAGCCGACCCCGGCCAGCACATCCTTGAGCAGCGGCAGCCCCGGCCCCTCGGGCTCGGAGCGCACCGCGGCCCGCAGCTGGGCCAGGGCCTGCTTGATCTCCGGCCGCTCGTAGAACTTCTCGCTGCCCCGCACCAGGTAGGGAATGTTGCGTTCGCTGAGGGCGGCCTCCAGCACCGGCGACTGCGCGTTGATCCGGAAGAGCACCGCCATCTCCCGCCAGTCGACGCCCTCCTCGTGTCGGGCGGTCAGCCACAGGGCGATGCTGCGGGCCTCGTCGGCCTCCTCCGGGTGCGATCCGAACTCGACGGCCGGGCCGCTGGGTTGCTGGGCCACCAGGTTAACCCCGGCCAGGGCTCCGGCTGGCTGGGCGTCGCGCCGGCCACGGGGAGCCATCACCTTGTTGGCCAGCTCCACCACCTGCGGGGTGGAGCGGTAGTCGCGGACCAGCCGGACCACCGTCGTGCCGGGGTGCGCGGCGGCGAAACCGGTCAGGAAGTCGGCCCGGGCACCGGCAAAGGCGTGGATCGACTGGTGCGGATCGCCCACCACGCACAGGTCGCGTCGATCCCCCAGCCACAGGTTCAGCACGGTCTGCTGCAGCGGTGAGACGTCCTGGTACTCGTCGACCACGAAGTGCCGGTACTGGCCGCGGATCTGGGCGGCAACCTGTTCATGCTCACTGAGCAGGGCGGCGGTGCACAGCAGGATGTCGTCGAAGTCGATCTGCCCGCGGTTGCGCTTGGCATTCTCGTAGCCGGTGAAGATCTTGGCGACGGTCTCGGGATCCGCCCCGGCCAGGGTGCGGTTGGCAGCCCGGGCGATTGCCGGGTACTCGCCGGCGGTGACATTGGAGACCTTGGCCCAACTGATCTCCCCCAGCAGGTCCCGCAACAGCCCGGTGTCCACCTTCAGCCCGTGCCGGGAGGCGGCCTCGGCCACCAGCGCCATCCTGCGGTCGGTCACCTCCGGCAACTCGACGCCATAGGTGCGGGGCCAGAAGAACTGGATCTGGCGCAGTGCCGCGGAGTGGAAGGTGCGGGCCTGCACCGTGCCGACCCCCAGCTGGTGCAGCCGGCCGCGCATCTCCCCGGCAGCCCGGGTGGTGAAGGTGACGGCGAGCACCCCGCGCGGGTCCAGGGCGCCAGTCAGGGCTCCGTAGGCGATCCGGTGGGTGATGGCGCGGGTCTTGCCGGTGCCTGCGCCCGCGATCACGGCAACGGGCGCGTCAAAGGTGGTGGCCACCTGACGCTGTTCCGGGTCAAGGGCCGCCAGGATCTGTTCGGGATCTCCGGTGGGATGGGGGCTGGGCACGTCGGCCACCTTAGCCGCGCCCTCGGACAGATTCTTTGTCAGTACCGGGCCCTAGTGTGGGAGGCACCATGAACGAGCTCCCGAATCCCCTGACCACTGCGGCGCCGGCTGGCCTGCAGTTGGTGCTGTGCCCGGACTGGGAATCCCTGTCCGTCAATGTCTGCGCCGATCTGGCGGCGCCCCTGGCTGATCCCTTCGCGTCCCGACTGGTGGTGGTGGATGCCCCGGCCACCCGCCGGGCGCTCTCCCAGGCGCTGGCCAGCGGCGATGCGGGGATCAGCGCCGGGGTGGACTTCGTCGGGCTGCGGGCGGTGCGACGCCAGCTGGAGCATGCGCTGCTGGGGCTGGATGCCGGCAGTGATCCGTGGCGGCCGCGAGGTCTTGCCCTGGCGGTGCTCGACGTGATGGACGAGGTGGGCGACCAAGCCTGGTTCACGCCGATCCGCAATCACCTGGGTCAGGCGGAACAGCGCCCCGGACGACGCCTGGCCACCGCTGACCGGATTGCCCGGTTGCTACTGCGCTACTGCCGGACCAGCCCGGGCCTGGTACGCGCCTGGAATGCCGGGCGGGAGGTCGATCCGCTGGGTGCGCCCCTGCCGGCACGGGCCGGCTGGCAGCCCAGGATCTGGCGGTTGGTGGCCGACCGGCTGGAGCTGGCCGATCCGGTGACCCGGCACGACGAGCTGTGCGCCCGGATCGCCAGCCACGACGGCTCCCTGTTGGGCGATGATCTGCTGCGGCTGGTGAATCCCGCTCCGTGCGGACCACTGGAGCGGGAGCTGGTGGCTGCGCTGGCCGAGCAGATGCCGGTGACCCTGTGGCAGTTGGCGCCGGAGGCGGAGTCGCCGCTGGTTTCGCTGTGGGGCAAGACGTCGGCCGTCGGCCTGCGGCGCTGGCAGCAGATCGCCACCCGGGTGCGCCGGGTGGCTCCCAACGCGTCCCCCGCGGTACTGCCTGCCGATGTGCAGGTGCACGCCTCGCACGGGCCCGACCGGCAGGTGGAGGTGCTGCGGGAGGTGCTGTGCACGCTGCTGGCCGATGATCCCACGTTGGAACCGCGGGAGATCGTGGTCGCCTGCACCGATCTGGACCTGTATGCACCATTGGTGCGCGCCGCCTTCTGCCTGGATCCGGAGGTGGTCGGGCCGCATCTGCATCCCGGTCACCAGCTGCGGGTGCAGCTGGCGGACGCGTCGCTCTCCCAACCGAATCAGGTGCTGCAGACGCTGCGCCTGCTGTTGCAGCTCGCCGGGGATCGCGCCACCTCGCAGGATCTGGTGGATCTCTGCGGCAGCGCGCCGGTGGCGGCCCGCTTCGGCCTGGGCGAGGACGAGCTGGAACGCATTGCGCGGCTGGTGGCCCAGGCGGACATCCGCTGGGGGTTGGACGGCCGGCACCGCGCGGAGTTCGGGCTGGGGCAGGTGCGCCAGTCCACCTGGCTGGCGGGTCTGGACCGGGTGTTGACCGGCGTCGCCATGGGGCCGACTCCCCTGCGTTGGTTGGGTACGGCCCTGCCGGTGGAGCAGGTGGATTCCACCGACATTCCGGCGGCCGGCACCTTGGCCGAGATCGTCTCCCGTAGTCGCAAGCTGGTGGCCGACTGGCGGAACCCGGCAAGCATCGGCGACTGGATCGGTCGGCTGCACGAAGCACTGGACCTGCTGGCCGGCGCGGAGGGCGACGATGCCTGGCAGCTGACCCAGGCCCGCGGTGAACTCGCCGACCTCGCCGACCTGACCACCGATCGGGTGGCACTGCTGGGGCTGGGCGACGTCCAGGCGCTCTTCGACCGGCTGCTGCGCACCGGCCGCGGCCGGCCCAATTTCGGCAATGGCTCACTGCTGGTCTGTGGTCTGGACGATCTGGGCGGGGTCTCACACCGGGTGGTGGCAGTGCTGGGGCTGGACGACCAGCGCTTCCCGGCCCGGCCGCCATTGGATGGCGACGATCTGGTGGCCGGCCCAACCACCGATCCGGAGGCCGACCCTCGGGCCATCTCCCGCCAGTTGCTGCTGGATGCCGTCGCCAGCGCCCGGGAGAAACTGGTGGTGGTACACCAGGGCTTCACCCCGCGCACCAATGAGAAGGTTCCCCGGCCCGTCGCGGTGGTGGACCTGGCCGAGGCGGCCACCGCCGCGGGCGTGCTGCGGGAATTCGAGCACAGCCTTCAACCCCAGTCCAGCAAGAACTTCCTGGCCGACGATCGACAGCCGCCCGCCAGCTTCGACGCTGCTGCCCTGGCCGGCGCCCAGGCACGCGAGCTCCTGCTGGGCAAACCGGCCGAGCCCGTCGTCCCGCTGTGGCAGACCACTTTCCCGTCGCCGGGCACCGAGACCGACGGGTTGGACCTGACCGCGCTGCTGAACTTCTACAAGCACCCGGCGCGGGAACTGCTGCGCCGCCAGCTCGGGGTGAGCATGGGTGACTGGGGCGATCAACTGGCCGACGAATTGCCGATCGAACCCAATGGTCTGGAGGAATGGGCCATCGGCGACCGCATGGTGCGGCTCACCCTGGAAGGGCTGGATCCCGGCCAGGTGGGCAATGCGGAACGGCTCCGCGGTCAACTGCCGCCCGGTCAGCTCGGCAGCCGCACGCTGAACAAGATCGGGCCGGTGGTGGGCAAGGTGGTTGCCACCGCGGCCCGGGAGCGCACCGGTGAGCCACAAGACCTGGACTGTGAACTGCCGTTGGCTGGGCAGCTGGGCACGCTGACCGGCCGGGTGCGGGTCCACGACGCAAGCATCGTCAGCCTCGCGTTCTCCCGCACCAATGCCACCCACCTGCTGCAGGCGTGGTTCGAACTGTTGCTGCTGACCGCCAGCCGGCCCGCCCCGACGGTGGGCTGGCGGGCCGTGCACATCGGACGAGATGCCGTCGCCACCCTGACGGCCCCGCCGTCGGACTGGTGCGCCACGACGTTGGCGGAACTGGCCGCCTTGCGCTCCCAGGGGCTGACCCGTCTGGTGCCCCTGCCGGTCAAGGCCGCCGCCACCTTGCAGCGAGCCACCCCGCTGCGCCCCTACCGGGATCACGACCCGGAGCAGCAGGCAGCCCGGGAATTCACGTTCGAGCACGATGCCGACTGGGCACGCTTCCTGCCCCGGGAATTCGACGGTCTGCGCCGGATTCCGGCCGAGCCCGGCGATCCCGGGGTGCCGGGCCCCTCCCGTTTCGAGAACCTGTCCGACTGGTTGTTCACGCCGCTGCGCGAGCACCTGAGCGTGGGGAACCTGCGATGACCAGCACCACCGCCGCCGAGATGACCGCCTTCGACCTGTGCGGCCCGCTGCCCACCGGCACCTGCGTCCTGGAGGCCTCCGCCGGCACCGGCAAGACCTATGCCATCACCGCGCTGGCGGTCCGCTACCTGGCCGAGGGTGCCTTCACCCTGGACCAGATCATGATGGTCACCTTCTCCAGGGCCGCCACGGGGGAACTGCGTCACCGGGTCTACGCCCGGCTGCGCGAGACCCTCGCGGCTCTGGATGCCTGGTTGAGCGACGGCGTGCAGCCCGCGGACGAGGTCGACCGGTACCTGGCCTCGGCGCCCCGAGCCGAGGTGCTCACCCGACGCAACCGGATCCAGTCGGCGCTGGGCGAGATCGACGCGGCCACCATCGCCACCACCCACGAGTTCTGCGCCCGGATGCTGACCGGGCTGGGGCTGCTGGTGGATCACGACCACACCACTCGGTTTGCGGAGAATGTGGACGACCTGGCAGAGCAGGTGGTGCACGACGTCTATCTGGGGCGCGAGGTGAACGGCGCGGATGCCGCACCGGGCAAGCTGGCCACCTTCGCCCGCTTCGCGGAGGTGGGACGGGCGGCCCTGCGGGAGCCCGACGCGGATCTGGTGCCGGTGGAGGCGCGGGGACTGTCCGCGGACCGGGTGGGTTTTGCCGCCGAGGTCCGCCGCCAGTTCGAGCAGCGCAAGCGCCGGGCCGGGGTCTACACCTTCGACGACATGGTGCGGCGACTGCGCGACGCCCTGACCGATCCCGTGACCGGTGAGCTGGCCGCGGAGGCCCTCAGCAGCCGATACCGGTTGGTGCTGATCGACGAATTCCAGGACACCGACCCCACCCAGTGGGAGATCGTCCAGCACGCCTTCGTCGGGCGCAGCATCGTGGTGCTGATCGGCGACCCGAAGCAGGCGATCTATGCCTTCCGCGGCGCGGATGTGAATGCCTATCTGGATGCGGTGCGGCACGCCGAGCAGGTCTTCACCCTGCCCACCAACCACCGCAGCGACGAGCCGATCGTGCGGGGCGTGCTGGAGGTCTTCGGCGGGGTGGCGATGGGTTCGCAACAGATCATCCCCCGGCCGGTCGACGCCGCCCACCGGGGTGCCCGGATCACCGGCCCCGCACCCTGCCCGGCGGTGCAGGTGCGCTGTGTGGCCGGCCCGCCGCGTGGCCAGTTCGGTGCCACCGCCGGCGCCAGGGCCGTCGACGCCGACCTGGTGAACCAGGTGGTCGCGCTGCTCAGCGACGGCTGGAGCATCGAGGGCAAGGCCGTGCGGCCGCAGGACATCGCGGTGCTGGTGCGCTCCAACTGGCGCGGGGAACAGGTCAAGCGCGCGCTGGAGGCCGCCGGGGTGAAGGCGGTCTTCGGCGGCGCGGCGACGGTGATGTCCAGCGAGGCGGCACTGGCCTGGCTGCACCTGCTCAAGGCACTGGTGGAGCCGTCGGCGCAGGCCATGAAGCGGGCCGCCCTGAGTTGCCTGATCGGCTGGAGCGAGACCGAGCTGGCCCGCGCCGTCGCTGACCGGGGCGAGACCGCGGCCGGACGCACCATGGCCGAGCTGGCGGTGCAGATCAAGACCCTGAGCCGCACGCTGGTGGCCCAGGGCGTCTCCGCGGTCTTCGAGGCGCTGTGTGACCAGACCGACCTGTATCGACGGCTGCTCACCCGCCCCGATGGTGAACGGGTGATGACCGACGTGCGGCACATCTCGCAGCTGCTCAACGACGCCGCGGTGCGCCACCAACTGGGGCCACTGGCGTTGGCCGAGTGGCTCTCCGACCGGATCGCCGAGGCACGGCGCACCAAGGACGACGACCGCACCCGACGGCTGGAGACCGACACCTCCTGTGTGCAGATCATGACCATCCACGGCGCGAAGGGGCTGGAATTCCCGATCGTGCTGCTGCCCGAGGCCGCCAACGAGGCGCCCCGGGAACCGCGGCAGGGTGAGCCAAGCGTGCTGCACCTGGACGGGCGACGGGTGCTGGACGTCGGCGTCGACGCCGGCTGGGCACACCGGCAGCGGCAGCGGATGGAACAGGAGCGCGCCGAGAGCCTGCGCACCCTGTACGTGGCGATGACCCGCGCCAAGTCCCGGCTGGTGATGTGGTGGGCCCCCACCAAGGCCAATACCGAGGGTTCGGCGCTGCACCGGTTGCTGCACGGCCCACGGATCCCGGGCGGCACCCCGGACCTGACCCACGAGCTGCCCAGCGACCCGTGCGTCCTGCCCAGCATCGACCCCACCCTGGTGGAACTGGTCCGGGCCGAGCCGCAGCCGCAGCGCACGTGGCAACCCCGTGAGGAACGCAATCCCGGGATGTCCGCCCGCCGGTTCACCCGCGGCATCGACCACAGCTGGCGGCGCACCTCCTATTCCGGGCTCACCAGTGAAGTGCACGGCCAGCGCAGCACCGCGCCGCTGCCGGTGGAGGTGGACGAGGTGGAGGGCGACCTGTTCCCCACCGAGGCACCGGTCGACACGGCCGTCGAGGCCCGGGCCGACGAACCGTCGCCGGTCTCTGCGCTGGCGCCGCTGCCGGGTGGCACCCAGTTCGGCAGTCTGGTGCACGGGGTGCTGGAAGTCACCGACACCACCGCTGCCGACCTGCGCGCGGAGCTGGCCGGGCACGCCGCCCATCTGGCCGCCCGGTTACCGGTGTCCGGGCTGGATCCGGACGCACTGGTGGAGGGGTTGCTGGAGGTTCTCGACACCCCGCTGGGAACGGTTGCCGACGGGCTGCGGCTGCGGAACATCCGGCCCGTGGACCGCTTGGCCGAGCTGGACTTCGAGCTGCCGATGGGCTCCGGCCGTCGCGCCGCCACCCTGCGCGACCTGGCCACGGCCCTGCAGGACGAGGTCCTGACCGGCGGGGACGCCTTCGCCGCCCGCTACGGTGCGCATCTGGCGGCCAGCGGGGTGGCGGACAAGTCGCTCAACGGCTTCCTCACCGGATCGATCGACGCCGTTCTGCGCACCACCGGTGAACACGGCGATCAGCGCTTCTGGGTGGTGGACTACAAGACCAACCGAATCCCGGTGGCCGAGGGGGAAGAGCTCGGCTGCCGGCACTACACACCCGAGCCGATGCGGCTGGCGATGATCGAGGCGCACTACCCGCTGCAGGCGCTGCTCTACTGCGTCGCGTTGCACCGCTTCCTGGCCTGGCGGCTGCCGGGCTATCGGCCCGAGGTGCACCTGGGCGGGGTGGGTTACCTCTTCGTCCGAGGCATGGCGGGTCCGCAGACCCCCGTCGTGGACGGCATGCCATGCGGGGTCTTCACCTGGCTGCCGTCGGCCACCCTGGTGACCCATTGTTCGGACCTGATCGGAGGCGCACGATGAACGCACCCACCCCCCCGGCCACCCCACCCACCGCCAGCGAGGTACTCTCCGCCACGGGGCTGCTGGCGCAATTCAACAAGGCCGGGGTGCTGTCGCCGTCGGACGTACACGTCGCCCAGACGCTGGGCCGGTTGTGCGACGAGACCGACCAGCAGGTGCTGCTGGCCGCGGCCCTGGCCGTGCGGGCGTTGCGGCTGGGCTCGGTCTGCCTGCAGCTCGACGGGGTGCGGGAACGGGTGGTGGCGGACATGCTCGACCCGGCGCTGGACCGGGCCGCGGACCGCGAGACCGACGTCGATGCGCTGCCCTGGCCGGACGTGGAGCCGTGGCTGGCGACGCTGCGCGGCTCCCGGCTGGTGGCGCAGGGTTTCGACGTGCCGATCAATGACCGGCCGCTGCGGCTGGTGGAAGACCTGCTCTACCTGGAGCGCTACTGGGCCGAGGAGACGACGGTTCGCACCCGGCTGGACGAGCGCGCCGCCCGCCCCGCACCCCCGGTGGCCGAGGACGCACTCACCCGGGTGCTGGACGCGCTCTTCGACGGCACCGGCCTGCCCGCCGGGGAACCCGACCACCAGCGGGAGGCCGCCCAGCGCGCCGCCCACAACTGGACCTCGGTGGTGGCCGGCGGGCCGGGCACCGGCAAGACCACCACCGTGGCCAAACTTCTCGCGGTGCTGCAGGCCACGTCCGCGGAGCCCTTGCGGATCGCCCTGGCCGCGCCGTCGGGCAAGGCCGCGGCCCGGCTGGAACAGGCCGTCGCCGAGGCGCTGGCCACGATTCCCCCCGCGGTGTCCACGCCGCAGATCAGCTCCGCCTCCACCCTGCACAAGCTGCTCGACGCCCGCGGCGCAGGCCGGGGCTTCGGCCGCGGGCCGGGCAATCCCCTGCCCTGTCAGGTGGTGGTGGTGGACGAGATGTCGATGGTGGCGCTGCCACTGATGGCCCGGCTGCTGGAGGCCCTGCGGCCCGACACCCGACTGGTGCTGGTGGGTGATCCCAACCAGCTCACCTCGGTGGATGCCGGCGCGGTGCTGGCCGATCTGGTGCGGGCCGCCGGGCTGCCGTCGGCCACCCGGCGTCGCCCGCGAGGCAGTGTCACCGAACTCACCCACACCTGGCGATTCGGGCCCGGCATCGCGGCCCTGGCGGAGGCGATCCGCACCGGCGACGCCGATCTGGCGCTGGACCGGCTCGCCACCGGCGGCGACGTGGAGCTGGTGGACACCAATGCCGGCGGCCTGCAGCTGGACGACCTGCCTACGGTTCGACGACAGGTTCTGGAATCCGGTACCAAGGTGCACGCGGCGGCGGTCGCCGGGAACGTCGTCGAGGCGCTGGCGGAGCTGGATTCCCATCGGGTGCTGTGCGCCCACCGGGAGGGCCGCTGGGGCGTCTCCCGCTGGGGCCGGATGGTGGAGGATGCGCTGCGTTCCCAGATCGACGACTACGGCACCGACGGCGAATGGTATGTCGGACGACCGCTGCTGATCACCCAGAACCTGCGTGACCTGGAACTCTCCAATGGCGATTCCGGGGTGGTGGTGAGCAGCCCGCAGGGTGCCCGGGCCGCCGTCGGCACCAGCCATCAGGCGCGGCTCTTCTCCCCCTTCCTGCTGGACGCGGTGACCAGCCTGCACGCCATGACGGTGCACAAGGCTCAGGGCAGCCAGTTCAAGCGGGTCACGGTGGTGTTGCCGCCGGCCGAGTCCTCGCTGCTCACCCGGGAACTGCTCTACACGGCGGTCACCCGGGCCAGTGAGGGGGTCCGGCTGATCGGCGAGGCCGACGCCGTCCGCAAGGCAATCGAGACCCCCGCGGTGCGGGCCTCGGGGTTGGGCCGCGGCTGGTGACCGGGTGGATCGACGTCAGATCCGCAGCGCGCCCTCCGGCGCCGGGAGCTCCCCGGCCCGCCACGCGCCGATGATCCGGCCGGCGATCGACCCCTGACCCGGCAGGGTCAGGCCATCCTCGATTGCCGCGTCCAGTTCAGTGCGGGAATACCACTGCGCCCAGGCGATCTCCTGCTCGTCGACGCGGATCTCGCCGTGCGCCCGGGCGACGAAACCCAGCATCAGTGAACGCGGGTAGGGCCACGGCTGGCTGGAGAGGAAGCGCGCCTCGGTCACCTGCAGCCCGGCTTCCTCGTAGACCTCCCGGACGACGGCGTGCTCACCGCTCTCCCCCGACTCCAGGAAACCGGCCAGGATCGAGACCCTCCCCTCGGGCCAGGCCGCCTGGTGGCCCAGCAGGATTCGGTCCTCGTCATCCAGCACCGCGACGATCATCGCCGGATCGGTGCGGGGGAAGACCTCACGCTCACAGCCGGTGCAGCGACGTTGGAAGCCGCCACCAGCCATCTCGGTGGCGGCACCGCAGCGTTCGCAGTAGCGGGCGGAGTCATGCCAGGCCAGGACGGCGGTGGCGGCGGTCACCAACTCCAGCTCGGCTCCCTCGAAGGTGGATTCGCGCAGCGTGCGGCCCTGCTCCACGTCGCCGCGGCGGGCGAACCACACCTGCTCCCGCCCCTCGGTGGTGGTGCGGCCCAGCAGCACGTCGCGCTGGTCGTCGTATCCCGGCAGGCCCCCGGCCTCGGCAGTGGGCTGGCCGAAGGGTTCGGTGGAAACCCCGCCGCGCGGGTCCACCACCAGCAGCCGAGCATCCGGTGATTCCCACAGCGCCGCCAGCTCGGCGTGGTGGTGGCGGGTGGGGGCCATCCGGTCGAGTCGCGGCGTCAGGGTCCAGGGTCCAGTCACGCCCCCGAGGCTACTCCGACGCACGACCCAGACTCATCTGGCGCAGTTCCTGCTCACTGGCAAGGTGTTCGGGCCTTTCCACCTCACCGCTGAGCACATGGTGGAAGACCGCGTCCACCCGCTCCGGGTCGATCCCGTGGGCCTGGGCCCAGGCCACCCGGTAGATCGCCAACTGGGTGGGGTCGCTGGGCTGGTTGGCGGTCTTCCAGTCCACCACCTGGTAGTCGTAGCCGCTCTCGGGATCGGTGGAGTAGACCGCGTCGATCCGCCCGCGCAGCAAGCTGCTGCCCAGAACCAGCACGAAGGGCACCTCGACCGCGACGGGTTGCCGGCTGGCATAGGGGCCCTGTTCGAAGGCCCTGATCAGCCGGTGAAGAGCCAGGTCCGATTCGGTCAGTTCGGTGCTGGGCCAGTCGTCGGGATCCATCAGGCTGGCCACCCCGAAGCGTCGTTCCACCCACTCGTGGAAGCGCGTACCCAGGCTGGCCGCGGGGGAGACCGGACGGGGCATCGGCCGGATCAGCGACGCGGCATAGCCCTGCGGATCCCGGCGGGCCGCCATCAGCGCCGACGCGGACAGCGAGTCGGGCATCGGGACCGGCACCTCGGGCAGGTCCCCCGATCGGGCCTCGGCCAGCAACTGGTCGATTTCGGCATCCCAGCGGGCCACCATCGCCTCGTGGTCCAGGGTGAGCAGTGCTTCGGGGGCGTCATAGCTGCCCGTGGCGGCACGGCGTTCCCGGGCGGCGTCCACCAGTTCCGCGGCCAGCAGGCGGCGCTGCTGGGCCTCCGGGTCTGGGGCCACCGGCCAGCCCACCCGGGCGCTCGGCGGGGCCGCCGGGTTCTGTTCGGCCACCGGGGGCGCCACGGCCAGCACCTGACCCTGCCGTTCGGCCTCGGCCAGCACGCTGAGCAGGTAGTTCGCGGGTTTGCGCGGCTTGGCCTGCCCGGGACGCCAGCTGTGGCCCGTGGCGGTCAGCTGTTGCCGGGCCCGAGTGATCGCCACATAGGCCAGCCGATCCTCCGAGCGCCCCTGCGCCTCCTTGAGCTCCTTGCCGTAGTCGGTGAAGGCGGCATTGCTGACATCCTGCAGCTGCGGAATGGAGTCGGCATCACCGCGCAGGTCGGCGGGCAGCACCGCGGCATTCTTGGTCCAGTTGTCGGTCACCCGATCGGAGGGGAAGACGCCCTCCACCAACGACGGCAGGTAGACCACGTCCCATTCCAAACCCTTGGAACGGTGCACGGTGAGCAACTTCACCGAATTGCGCTCGCTGGGGGTGGCCTGGTCCAGCCCGGCACCATGGTCCAGTTCGGCATCCAGCCAAGCCAGCAGCCCGGCCAGCGAGGCATCCCCATCGACGTCGGTGTATTCCGCCACCGCGTCGGTGAAGGTGGCCAGCTGGCTGCGGCGGTTGGTGCGCTCCAGCTCGGCCGTGGCGGAGAGCTCCACGTCCAGCCCCAGGGTGTGCACCACCCGTCGGACCAGCTCGGTGACCGGCTCGTCGGCATGCCGACGCAGGCCGGCCAGCTCCCGGCTGAAGGCGGCCAACCGCCGTCTGGCCTCCTCGCTGAAGGGCGCCTCACCCGGATTGTCGACGGCATCCAGCAGGCAGACCACCTCGGAGGGATCCACCTCGGCGATCGCATCGGCCAGGTCCGAATACAGGTCTGGGGCGTCGGGCCGTTCCGGGCGGGATTCCCGGGAGAGTTCCACCGCACGACGGCCCAGCAGCGCCAGGTCTCGTTCACCGATCCGCCAGCGGGGGCCGGTGAGCAGCCGCACCGCCTCAGGATTGGCGGTGACGTCGTTGACCAGGGTGAGGGTGGCCACCACGTCGGCGATCTCCGGCAGCCGCAGCAGCCCGCCCAGACCGACGATCTCCACCGGCACGTCCCGGTCGGTCAGCGCCCGGAAGATCGGCGCGATGTCGGCATTGCGCCGCACCAGCACCGCGATCCGAGCCCAGTCCCCGGCACGGCCGTCGGCAACCACCTGGTCGGCCAGCCACTGGACCTCCTGGGGCCAGGTCTCGAAGGTGGCGGCCCGCACCTCACCGCCGGGCTTCTCCGGTGGCGCCACCAACTGGACCGGCTCGTGCCCGTCGCGCACCAGCAGCGGGTCGTCGCGCAGCACCCGGGCGACGTCATTGGCGACGTCCAGGATCTTCTGCCCGCTGCGTCGGTTGACGCTCAGGGTGTAGGAGTCGGCCGGGCTGCCGTCGGCCCGGGGGAATTCACCGGCGAATTGCAGGATGTTGCTGGCCGCCGCACCGCGCCAACCGTAGATGGCCTGGAAGGGATCCCCGACGGCGGTCACGGCGTGACCACGGCCGAAGAGCCCGCGCAGTAGTTGGGCCTGGGCCGACGACGTGTCCTGGTACTCGTCCAACAGCACCACGCTGAAGCGTTGCCGCAGCGCGGCGGAGACCGCGGGCACCCGCTGCACCAACCGGGCCGCCACGGCCATCTGGTCGGCGAATTCCACCAGGCCCAGTTCCCGCTTGAGTTGTTGGTAGCCGGCCACCAGCTCCAGCAGTTCCACCCTTTCCCGGCTGTTGGCCTCGGCGGCCTTGACGGCGGCATAGGGATTGCCGCGGTTGTTCAAAGGTGCCTGCGCCAGATGGGCCAGGAAGTCGTCGGCGTGGGTGATGATCTGTTCCCGGGTGGCCAGGTGGGAGGACATGTCGGCGTCCAGCCGCAGCACCCGGTCGGTGACGCTGGCCGGGCGCAGCCGGGAGATGTGCTCGAAGGGTCCGGGGGTGTTGGCCACCACCCGGGAGGCCAGCCGGTAGCGGGAGGCGCCGGTCAGCATCAGCGGGTCGGTCTCTACGCCGATCCGCAGGCCGTGCTCGTTGACCAGCCGGGCGGCGAAGGAGTCATAGGTCATGATCACCTCTTCACCATCGGCATCCTCCCCGTCGGCCTCCAGCACCCCGGCGGTGACCAGGGCAGAACGCACCCGCAGCCCCAGCTCGGCGGCGGCCTTGCGGGTGAAGGTGAGCCCCAACACCTGCTGCGGCGCCACCTGACCGGTGCCGACCAGCCAGACCACCCGGGCGGCCATCACGGTGGTCTTGCCCGAGCCGGCACCGGCGATGATCACGGCGGGGCCGAGCGGGGCGGTGATCGCCGCGAGTTGCTCGTCGGAGAAGGGAATGCCGAGCGCCTCGCACAATTCGTCGGTGCTGCGCAGCAGCCGACGCGGGCTGGGGATGGGGGTGATGCTCACTGGACGACCTCCTCGGCGGTGCGGGTTGCGGGGCAGCTGAGAGCGAAGGGGCAGAACTGGCAGCGCTCGCACCGGCTGGCGGGAAAATCCTCGTCGCGAATGGTCCGGGCGGCCCGCGCCAGGTGCTCGTGCACCCAGGTTGGATGCCCCTCGACCGGGGGCGCCTCGTCCAGCGGCGGCTGGCTGAGCACCTTGGGCCACGGCAGTTGCCCGTCCTGCTTGCGCAAGTAGACCAGTTCCGCCCCACCGACCCGCCGCTCACCGGGCGCCAGGTGGTCGAAGGCGCCCTGCTGCGCGGCCAGCTGGTAGAGCCCCAGCTGGTCCATCTGGTCCACCCGGGCCTGGGTCGGCACATGCCGGCCGGTCTTGAAGTCGACGATCCGCAACCGTCCCTGCGAGTCGCGTTCCAGCCGGTCGACGCTGCCGCGGACCTCCACCACTTCCCCGTCCACCTCGATCCGGGTGGTGAAGGCCACCTCCACCCCCAGCACCTCGCGGGATTCGGCGGCCTCGGCCCAGGCGGTGAAGCGTTCCAGGGCCGATTCGGCCTCCACCCGCTCCGAGGAGGACAACCACTGCGCATCGAAGCGGATCTGCTGCCACACCTCGTCCAGGTGCTCGGCCATCTCGTCGGCCGCCAGGTCATCGCTCATCGCATGCTGGGCCAGCACGTGCACCACCGAGCCCAGCGACGCCGCGCTGCCGCGCTGCGCCTCCGCCCGGGCCTGCCTGGCCAGGAACCATTGCCGGGGGCAGTCCAACAGCGCCTCCACCTGGGATCCCGACAGGCTGATGGGCGCGCCGGGTTCGGCCACCGGCTGCTCCGCCCGCGAGTAGTCGCTGACCCCCCACCAACTGCCCGGGTTCGCGCTGGGCACCAGGGCACGGCCGGCGGCATCACGCTCGTCGGCCAGCCGGGCCAGCCGGGCCGCCGCCGCCTCCCGCAGGTCCGGGGCCTGGGTGGGGTCGGTGCTGACCCGGCGCAGCTCGGCCACCAGCGCGGGCAGGGTCATCGCCCGCCGGGAGCGCCCCAGCACGTGCTCCACCTCAACCCCCAGCTCGCCCAGGAAGCGCGACGGCTGGTCGCCCTCCCCCTCCACGCCCTCGACGGCGCAGACCACCAGCGTGTCACTGGCCCGACTGCAGGCCAGGTGGAAGAGCCGCCGCTCCTCGGCCAGCACGCCGCTGGTGGGGCTGGGCGGAAGCACCCCGTCGGGGGTGATCCGGTCAGGCTCCAGCAGGGTGCCGCGCCGGGTGAGGTTGGGCCAGCTGCCCTCCTGCACGCCGACGACCACCACCAGCGGCCACTGTTCGCCCTTGGCCCGGTGGGCAGTGACCAGCCGGACGCCGCGGTCCTGCAGGTCTGACTCGCGGGAATTGTCGGCGGGGATCTGCTGCCCGGACACCTCCGCCACCAGCGCGCGAACTCCCTTGTCCCCCATCAGTTGGGATTCGCGTGCTGCCAGATCGAAGAGCGCGCACACCGCATCCATGTCCCGGTGCGCCCGGCCCGAGCCGTCGTCGCCGGCCAGCGCCTGCTGGCGCAGCAGCTGGGGCCAGCGGGTACCGCTCCACAGCTGCCACAGCGCCACCTGGGCGGTGCCGCCACGCGAGATCACACCGCCCACCTGGGCCAGCAGCTCACCCAGGGCCACCGCCGCTCGGGCCTCGGCGGGGAGCGTGCCGTCCTCCCCCGCCAGCCCGGCGCCCACAGCCGGGTTGGTGACCAACTCGGCCACCAGCTGGCCCGACGGCCGACTGTCCAGCCCCAGTTCCCGCGAGCGCAGCAGCCGTCCCAGCCGGCGCAGCGCCAGGCTGTCCAGCCCGCCCAGTGGTGAGCGGAGCAGCCGGGCCACCTCGTCGGGGTCAACCTCGCGCCCGGCGGCCAGATCGGCGGCCAGCTCCAGGCCCAGCAGCAGCGGACGGACGGCGAGCTCCTCGGCCAGGGCAATCTCGTCGCCGGCCACCTCCACCGGTACCCCGGCGGCGCTCAGGCCGCGGGTCAGGGCGGGCAGGTCGCCCCGCCCTGAGCGGGTCATCACCGCCATCTCCTGCCAGGCCAGCCCCCCTTCCAGGTGGGCCTGACGCAGCACCTCGGCCACGTGCTCCAGCATCGATCCGAAGCTCTCGTAGACCCGGGCACGCACCGCCCCCTTCGGCGCCCCCTCACGGGGCTGCTGGCCGTGTGCTGCGCCATTGCGGGGCAGCCGAGCGGCCACCAGCGAGCAGGCCTTGGTCGCCTCCCGGGAGTTGCGGTGGTTGGTCAGCAGCTCGATCCGCTCGGGCGTGACGCCCGCGCGGCCGAAGGTCCGGGCAAAGTCGGTCACGCTCCGCAGGTCCGCCCCGCGGAAGGCAAAGACGGTGGTACTCGGGTCTGCGAAGGCCACCAGCCCCAGGCCCAGCTCGGCAAGATCAGCCAGCAGGGCGATCTGCGACGGGTCGCATTCGGCGAACTCGTCGACGTGCACGCTCTCCAGCTCCGCGGCCACGCTGCTGCGCACCTGCTCATCCAGCAGCAACAGCCGCGTGCGGTGCACCAGCTCGGAATAGTCCAGGCTGCCCTCGGCGTCCAACACGTCCAGATAGGCGTCGTAGAAGGTGCCGACCGCCACCCACTCCGGACGGCCGGCCGCCCGGCCCGCGTCGGCCACCTGCGCCGGATCCATCCCCAGCTGGCGGGTCCGGGCCAGCACGGCCCGCACCTCGGTGGCGAAGCCGCGGGTTCCGGCGGCGGCCAGCAGGTCATCGGGCCAACCGGTGGTGTCGTGCCCGGCCAGCAGTTCCCGCACCCGGAATTCCTGCTCGGGGGCGGTCAGCAGCTTCACCTGCCCCACCAGTTCCGGATCGCTGAAGCGACGCAGCAGCGCATGGCAGAAGCCGTGGATGGTCATCACCTTCGGCGCCACCTGACTACGCCCGACGCGCCGCACCAGCCGGGCGCGCAGCTCCTGGGCGGCGGGCCGGGACCAGGTCAGCACAAGGTGCCGGCTCAGGTCACCGTCGACGGCACGGGCCGCGACGGATTCCACCAGGGTGCTGGTCTTTCCCGTGCCCGGCCCGCCCACCACCAGCAACGGCGCGCCACCTTGCCGGGCGGTGTCCACCACCCGCTGCTGGGCGTCGTCGAGCACGACGCGCTGCCCGTCGGAGGCGACGGGAGGAACCAGGATGAAGCTGCGATCTGCCACGGGAACATGCAATCAGAGCCCTCTGACATTTTTCGCCCGCCACCCGATGCGGGCACTCCCCCCCCCCGGGTGGGTGTGCCTCAACCGGAATCTGTGACAGGCTGGAGCAACCAAGTTCCATCAAGGGAGAACAGCATGGCAACCGGCACCGTCAAGTGGTTCAACGCGGAGAAGGGCTTCGGCTTCATCGCCGTCGACGGCGGCCAGGAGGACGTCTTCGTGCACTACAGCGCGATCGAGTCCTCGGGCTTCCGTTCGCTGGATGAGGGTCAGCCCGTCGAGTTCGACGTGGTGCAGGGCCCCAAGGGCCAGCAGGCCGATCACGTCCGCCCGCTCTGAGCCAGCTGCTGACGGAGGTTGACGGCCGCAGCCTCAGCCTCACCAATCTGGATCGGCAGCTCTTCGACACCGGCTTCACCAAGGCCGAGGTGATCGACTACCAGCTGCGGATCGCCTCGGTGGCACTGCCCCATCTCGAGGGCCGCTGCCTGACCCGCAAGCGCTTTCCACAAGGGGCGTCAGCGGAGTCCTTCTACGAGAAGAACCTGCCCAACGGCGCCCCCGAGTGGGTCACGACGCAACTGGTCGACGCCTCCGACGTGCCGATCAGCTACCCCTTGGCCGACTCGCCCGCCACCTTGGTCTGGCTGGCGAACCTGGCCGCCCTGGAACTGCACACCCCCCAATGGCGGGTCCAGGACCTGGCCGGTGGCCCCGGTTCTCCCAGCAGGACGATCAGGCTCGACGCGCAGAACCTGGTGCGCAGCAATCGCGTCGTCCTGGACCTGGATCCGGGGCCGGGCACCACCATCGTCGATTCCTGCCGCGCCGCGATGATGGTGGCCACCGAGCTGGCGGGCGACGGCCTGGTGCCCTTCGTCAAGACCTCCGGCAACAAGGGCCTGCAGATCTTCGCTGCGATCGAGCCCACACCGTGGCAGCGGGTGGCCGGCTATGTCCGGTCACTGGCCATCCAGCTGGCCGCGCGCCATCCCGAGACCTTCGTGGCGGTGATGGCCAAGCAGGAACGCCCCAACCGGATCTTCGTCGACCATCTGCAGAACCAGGCAGCGCGCAACACCATCGCACCCTATTCGCTGCGTGCCCGTGCCTTCGAGTCGGTCTCCACGCCGCTGACCTGGGATGAGGTGGCCGCGGTGGACTCCCCCGATGCGCTGCAGTTCCGCGCCGACGAGGTGTTGCACCGCGTCGAACAGCACGGCGACCTGTGGGCCGACCTGCTCGATCCCGCGCTCGCGGCCCCGCTGCCACCGGCCCGCAGCGACATCTGAACCCGTGACTGGCACCATCGGCCCACCGCATGGTGGACTAACCCCCATGACAGAGCAGCCGGCAGGTCCGGAGCGAGACCATTACACGCTGCAACCCCTGCCGTGGTTGGCAGGCTGCAGCGATCGGGGACAACGGCACGAGACCAATCAGGACGCCCTGGCGCTGGCCGGCCGCGAGACCGCGCATGGTCCGCTGGCGGTGCTGGTGATCAGCGACGGGGTCTCCACCTCGCTCGGCTCCGAGCTGTCGGCGGCGCTGGCGGCGGAGGTCGCCTCGGCATCCCTGGTGGCGATGCTGCGCGAGGAGCCGCATGCGACGGCGGAGCAGGTGCAGGCGGGCCTGACGGCCGCCTTCCACCAGGCCAATGGTGCGGTGCTGGCCAGCGAGGGCCCCGGCCCGGAGCCGGGCTCCTGCACACTGATCGGCGCGGTGCTCAATGATGGCCGGATCACCGTCGGGAATGTCGGCGACTGCCGTGGCTACTGGATCGGGGACGACGGCCAGGCGCAGATCCTCAGCGTCGACGACTCCCTGGCGCAGGCCCGGATCGAGCTCGGGATGAGCCGGGAGGAAGCCGAACGCAGCTTCCAGGCGCACGCCATCACCCGCTGGCTCGGGCCCGAGAGCGCCGACGTCACCCCTCGCCAGGCCACCATCGACTCCCCCGGCGCAGGCTGGTTGATGATCTGCAGCGACGGGCTGTGGAATTACTGCTCCGCAGAGGATGAGATGCGCGATCTGGTGCTGCGCACCGCCGCCGACTGCCAGCAGCAGGTGGCGGCCACCGTGGAGGCGCTGGTCGGCTGGGCCAACCAGCAGGGCGGCCGGGACAACATCACCGTCGCCCTGACCCGCGTCGGGGACGGCACGCTTGCCGACAACGGGTAGGTTGGGGCCGTGGAAATCAAGATTGGTGTCAACAACATCCCGCGCGAGGTCAGCATCGAGACCGAGGCCTCGGCCGATCAGGTCGAACAGGCGCTGCGCACCGCCCTCACCGAGGGTGGCCTGCTCACCCTCACCGACGCGAAGGGCCGCAAGGTTCTGGTGCCGGCCGCCCAGATCGGCTACGTCGATCTGGGTCAGGAACACAGCCGTCCGGTCGGCTTCGGCAACCTCTGAGACGGCAGGCCGAAAGCCGGGGGCTGGTCAGGTCAGCCCCAGCAGCTCCATCCGTTCGCCATGGGCGGCGGCCAGGCGGGACATCAGAGCGCTGATCGCCGCCAGGTCGTCGCCCTGTCCTTCTCCCAGCCCGGTGAGCATCGTGGTCAGCTCGCCCTCGCGGGCGGCGACTCGCTGGGCCTGGCTGAGCGCCTCGGCCAGCAGCCGACGGCCGAACAGGGCCAGCCGACCCCGCTGGTCCGGGTCCGCGGTGATCGCCTCGGCCAGCATCCGGCCGGGCTCCGACGCCAACTCGGCGTCGTCGATGGAGCCGGTGAGGATCTCGCGCAGTTCGGCGGACAGGTTGCCGCCCACCCCGTCGGCGAAGTCACGCACCAACCCGCCGATGATGCACAGCTTCACCAGGGATTCCGCCCAGGTCTTGGGTTCGGTGTGCCCGTTGAAGGCGTCCACCGGCGTCATGAAGCGCTGCATGGCGCCCTGGAGGTGACTGCCCCGGGTCTGCAGTTCGCGTTCCAGCCGGCCCAGATGGCTGAACCGCTGGGCCGCGATCCGCGCCAGCACCAGCTTGTCCTTGATGCTCGGCGCCTCGGTGGCCGCCGACGCGGTGCGTTCGAAGGCGGCCAGGGAGCCGTAGGCAACCAGCCCCAGGAGCTCCACCTCCGCGGTGCGGATACTTGCCTGGTTGCCCGGTGGCTGATGCTCTGCTGCCATCTTGTTCGCGATCACGAGGCACAGGTTAGTCGCCCAGCGTGCCTTGCACGACGGGGATCACCGCGAACCGGTAGCCTTGCTGTGTTGCACGTTCCCGTGCAACCGCAGGTCGAGCCCCGCACACGCGGATGTGGCCACCTGCAGCAAACGCGCCGGTCTGACGATCGGTGGATCGAAAGAGACCTGAGCTGTGACCGAGAACCTGAATGTCGACGCCGAGCGCGTCGACGCCCTCGTCGGCGACGACGTGCACTCCGACCTGCCCAAGCCTGATGTGCAGACCACCTGGGACGATCTGGGCGTGCTGCCCGAGGTGCAGCAGGCGCTGGAGACCCAGGGCATCACCCACCCCTTCCCCATCCAGACGCTGGCCATCCCGATTGCCATCATGGGCACCGACCTGATGGGTCAGGCTCGTACCGGCACCGGCAAGACGCTGGCCTTCGGCATCTCCATCCTGCAGCGCTGTCTGCTGGAGGGCGACGAGGGCTATGAAGAGCTGGCGATGCCCCCGGGCAAGCCGCAGGCGCTGGTGATGTGCCCCACCCGTGAGCTGGCGCTGCAGGTCTCCAAGGACCTGCAGGTGGCCTCCACCGTACGCAAGGTGCGGGTGCTGACCGTCTATGGCGGAGTCGGCTATGACGCGCAGCTGGAGGCGCTGGAGAAGGGCGTCGACGTGGTCGTCGGCACCCCCGGCCGCCTGAAGGACCTCTCCGACCGGGGCACGCTGGACCTGTCCTGGCTGCGGATGCTGGTGCTGGACGAGGCCGACGAGATGCTGGATCTGGGCTTCCTGCCCGACGTCGAGACCCTGATCGGCAAGGCCCCGGCCGACCGGCAGATGCTGATGTTCTCCGCCACCATGCCGTCGGCCATTGTCGGCCTGGCCCGCGCACACATGCACCAGCCGATCAATGTCCGCGCCGAGGGCCACGACGCCCAGGCCACCGTGCCGGACACCACCCAGTTCGTCTACCAGTCGCACAACCTGGACAAGCCGGAGATCATCGCCCGGGTGCTGCAGAGCAATGACGTCGACAAGGTGATGGTCTTCTGCAAGACCAAGCGCGCCGCCCAGCGCCTCTCCGACGACCTGGAGGATCGCGGCTTCAACGCCGCCAGCATCCACGGCGACCTGAACCAGGCGATGCGGGAGAAGGCGCTCAAGCGCTTCCGCGCCGGTGAGGTGAAGGTGCTGGTGGCCACCGACGTCGCCGCCCGCGGCATCGACGTCACCGGCGTCAGCCACGTGATCAACCACGAGTGCCCGGAAGATGCCAAGACCTATGTGCACCGGATCGGCCGCACCGGCCGCGCCGGGAACAAGGGCATCGCGATCACCCTGGTGGACTGGGCCGACATCGTGCGCTGGAAGACCATCAACAAGGCCCTCGAGCTGGACTTCGACGATCCGGTGGAGACCTACTCCACCAGCCCGCACCTGTACACCGATCTGGACATTCCCGAGGGCACCAAGGGCAAGTTGGCCGGTGCCGTGCCGAAGGATCGTCCCAAGCGCGACGACGATCGCGGCGGCCGTGATGGTGGCCGCGGACGCGGTGGGCGCGACGCCGGCCGTGGGCGGGGACGTGACACGGCCAGCGACGACGAGGGCACCGAACGTCCTCGTGAGGAGCGCAAGGAGCGCCCCAAGCGCAGCCGTCGCCGGTTGAAGAATGGCGAGCCCGTCGAGGCCGGCACCGAGCAGGCCACCGCCGAGGCCGCCCAGGCCGAAGCCCCGCAGGCCGAAGCCCCGGCCGACGGCGAGAAGAAGCCCCGTCGTCGTCGCCGCAGCCGCGGCCGCGGCGGCGCCAAGCCGGAGGGTACCGACGCCCCGTCGGCCGGCGACTCCCCCGAGGCCTGACCCCGGTCAGTACTTCATCTGCATCGCGGAGCGGACCTCATCCAGGGTCTGCTCCGCGATCGCATTTGCCTTCTCATTGCCGGCGCGCAGCACGGCGCGCAGGTGGTCCGGGTTGGCGGCCAGCTCGGCCCGCTTGGCCCGGATCGGCGCGAAGTGCTCGTTGATCGCCTCGGTGACCAGCTTCTTCAGGCCGCCGCCGCCGGCATCGCCCAGCTCGTCGGCGATCCGCACCGGGTCGCCCCCGGTGGCCAGCGCAGCCAGCAGCACCAGGTTGCTGACCTCGGGCCGGGTGGCCGGGTCGTAGCTGATGTGCCGCTCGGAGTCGGTCTTGGCGCGCTTGATCAGCTTGGCCGTCTCGTCAGCGGTCATCCCGATCTCGATGGTGTTTCCCTTGGACTTGCTCATCTTGGTGCCGTCCAGGCCCAGGATCGCCGGGGCGGGGCTCATCAGGGCATCGGGCTGCGGGAAGACGGGGCTCTCGGCGTCGACGCGGCCGTAACGCTCGTCGAAACGACGGGCGATCACCCTGGTGATCTCGATGTGCGGCAGCTGGTCCTTGCCGACGGGCACCAGGTTGGCCTTGCAGAACAGGATGTCGGCGGCCTGGTGCACCGGGAAGGTGAGCATCAGCCCGCTCATCGGCCGGTTGGGATTGTTGGCCATCTCGTCCTTGACCGTGGGATTGCGGTGCAGCTCGGGCACCGTGACCACGCTCAGGAAGGGCAGCAGCAGCTGGTTGAGCGCGGTCACCGACGAGTGGGTGAAGATGGTGGAGCGCTCCGGATCCATCCCGCAGGCCAGGTAGTCGGCCATGCCGTTGAGCACATTGTCCTGCAGGGTGCCGACGCCATCGCGGTCGTAGATCACCTGGTAGTCGGCCACGACGAGCATGGTCTCGACACCCAGGTTCTGAAGCCGCACGCGGTTGGCCAGCGAGCCGAAGTAGTGGCCGATGTGCAGCTTGCCGGTGGGCCGATCTCCGGTAAGGATCCGGTACTTGCCCGGATTGACCGCAATGTCGGCCTCGATCTGGCGGCTGCGCTCCAGCGATCGGTTCAGCGACGCGTCGCTGATCTCCTCGCTGAGCACCTCTTCGGCCTGTGACTGCATGCCGACCTTGTCCTGGCTCATGATGTCCTCTCCTCGCTCACCCACAGCAGGCGAGCTTACCTTTCCTGCACGACGAACGCGGCGCCGCCCACTGGGGGGCGACGCCGCGGGTCGATGCTCGGGATGCTGGCTCAGACGATGCCGCCGCGCAACCGGATCCGACGCAGGATCTCGCGGTAAGCGGTGTCGCGGGTGTTCTCGCAGCCCAGCGGGTTGTTGCGCTTGCCCAGACCGTGGTAGTCGGAGCTGCCGGTGCGGATCAGGCCCAGCCGACCACCCAGGGCGAAGAGCAGTTCACGCGCGCGCTCGTCGTGGTCGGGGTGGTTGACCTCGATCCCCTCCAGACCGTGCTCGTTGACCAGGCTCTCGATGAGCGGCGCGGTCAGCACCTGCTCGTTGCCGCGGCCCCACGGGTGCGCCAGGATCGCGATGCCGTGCGCGTCGTGGATCAGGTCGATCGCGGCACCCAGCTCGCAGGCGTAGCGCGGCACGTAGCCGGGCTTGTCGTCGCGCAGCCACTGGTCGAAGGCGTCGTCGCGATCCTTGACGTAGCCCTTGGCCACCAGCGCATCGGCGACGTGCGGGCGGCCGATGGATGGGGAGGCACCAGCGGCAGTGATGATGTCGTCGACCGTCAGCGGCATGCCCAGCTCGGTCATCCGTTCGGCGAAGGCCTTCAGCCGACCTGTGCGCGCCACCCGGATCTTGGCCAGCTCCTGCACCAGGGGCCGGTGGAAGGGGTCGCAGCCGTAACCGAGCAGGTGCACCGAGCGGCCATCCACCTGGGTGGACATCTCAATGCCGCACAGCACCTTCACGCCGATCCGCTTGCCGGCCTCAATGGCTTCGGGAATGCCGTCGAAGGTGTCATGGTCGGTGAGCGCGATGACGTCCAGCCCCACCTCCATCGCCTTGAGTACCAGTCGGGTGGGCGTGTCGGTGCCGTCAGAGACTACCGAGTGAGTGTGGAGATCGATCCGCATGGTCCTATCATGCCCGACTCGTCACGCGTTCGTCATGAGCGAGCGCACCGTTCTGAGACCAACCGACATCCGGGCCAGGTCCGGCTCGCTGTCCAGGATCTCGTTCAGCATCTGACTGCGCTGTTCGACAGCGGGTGTGGTGGCCCACCAGGCGTCCAGATCCCCGTGCGGGGCGATCTGGGCCACCAACTGGCTCTGCACCGCCAACAGGTCGTCGCGCAGCGCGGAGCGGGCCATCGTGTCCCACCTGTTGGTGCGGGGCAGGCCCTCGATCCGTTCCAGCATGCGGTCCAGGCCGAGCCGCTCGGAGGTCTCGAAGAAGAGCGTGGCCACCTCAGCGGCGTCCCGCTGCTGATCCTGGGCGATCTCCACGCAGGGCAGCAGCAGGTGCGCCCAGCCGGCCCCGACGGCCACGGCCGCCAGGTCCTCGTCGACTCCCGCCTGGAGCACCTGGGCCAGTTGCTCGTCGTAGCTGGCGCGGGCCTTGCTGGCCAGCAGCTCCGGCAACACCCGGAACAGGCCCCGCACCCCGTCGCGGAAGCGGTCGATCACCGCCTGGATGTCGATCCCCTCCGCAAAGTGGTGCAGCAGCCAGCGGGCTCCGTACTCCACCAGCATCCGCAGCCGCAGGCGTAGCCGGGTCTGCAACTCGGCATCCAGCGCGGCCCGACGGGTGTTGACCTCCACCCGGCCCGCGTCGAAGATACTGCGGGCGGCCAGCTGGGCACGGACCACCTGCGCCGGCTCCGCCCCGGTCTCGCTGGCCAGCCGGTGGCAGGCGGTCATGCCCTGGGAGTTGACGAAGCGGTTCACCGCGACGGTGGCGATGATCTCGCGGTGCAGCCGGTGTTCGGGCATCCGCTCCCGGTAGCGTTCCCGCAGCAGCGGCGGGAAGTACTGCACCAGCCGATCCGCGACGAAGGGATCATCGGGCAGGTCGGAGGCCAGGATCTTGTCCGAGAGCCAGATCTTGCTCCAGGCCAACAGGGTGGCGAGCTCCGGGCTGGTCAGGCCGGAGCCCTCCCCGATCCGCTGCTTCATCACCGCCGTCGAGGGCATGTTCTCCACCGTGCGGTCAAGGTAGCCGGCCTGTTCCAGCTCCGTCATCCAGTCCTCGTGCACGCCAGCCAGCGACGGGGCCTGGAAACGGGCATTGGCCAACGCCAGGTTCTGGTCCACGTTGTGGCTGAGCACCAGGGCCGCAACGTCGTCGGTCATCTGGGGAAGCAGCGCATCGCGCTCCTCCTTCTCCAGCCGGCCGGCCCGGACCTCACCGTCCAGCAGGATCTTGATGTTCACCTCATGGTCGGAGGTGTCCACCCCGGCCGAGTTGTCAATGAAGTCGGTGTTGATCCGTCCACCCGTGCGGGCGTATTCGATCCGGCCGAGTTGGGTCCAGCCCAGGTTGCCGCCCTCGCCGGCCACCCGGGCGCGGATCTCGGAGCCATTGCGCCGAACCGCATCATTGGCCTTGTCACCAACGTCCTGATGGGTCTCGGAAGCGGCCTTGACATAGGTGCCGATGCCGCCATTCCACAGCAGGTCCACCGGCGCGGCCAGGATGGCGCGGATCAACTGGGTGGGGGTCAAGTGCTCGACGCCGTCGTCCAGCCCCAACGCCTCGCGCGCCTGCGTGGAGATCGGTATCGACTTGGCCTGTCGGGAGAAGACGCCGCCGCCCTCGCTGATCAGCTCCGCGTCGTAGTCTGCCCAACTGGAGCGCGGCAGGTTGAACAGCCGCACCCGCTCCTCGAAGCTGCGTTCCGCGTCGGGCGTCGGATCCAGGAAGATGTGCAGGTGGTTGAAGGCGGCCACCAGGCGGGTGTGCCGGGACAGCATCATCCCGTTGCCGAAGACGTCGCCGGCCATGTCACCGATCCCGACGCAGGTGAAGTCCTCGTTCTGGCAGTCGATGCCCAGTTCACGGAAGTGGTGCTTGACCGATTCCCAGGCGCCGCGGGCGGTGATGCCCATCGCCTTGTGGTCGTAGCCCACTGAACCGCCCGAGGCGAAGCCGTCGCCCATCCAGAAGGCGCGCTCCACGGAGATCTGGTTGGCGATGTCCGAGAAGCTGGCGGTGCCCTTGTCCGCCGCCACGACGAGGTAGGGGTCGTCGGCGTCGTGGCGCACCACGCGGGCGGGCGGCCGCACCTCGCCGTCGACGATGTTGTCGGTCAGGCTGAGCAGGCTGCCGATGAACAGCCGGTAGCAGGCCTTGCCCTCCTCCAGCCAGGCGGCCCGGTCGACGGCCGGGTTGGGCAGCTTCCGGGCGAAGAAGCCACCCTTGGCACCCACCGGGACGATCACCGTGTTCTTCACCATCTGCGCCTTGACCAGGCCGAGCACCTCCGTGCGGAAGTCCTCCGGCCGGTCGGACCAGCGCAGGCCGCCGCGCGCGACGGCGCCGAAGCGCAGGTGGACGCCCTCCACCCGCGGTGAATGGACGTAGATCTCGAAGGCCGGGCGGGGCTGCGGCGCCAGCGACAGCTGGCCGGGCAACACCTTGATCGCGAAGGCCGGCGCGTCGGCGGCAAAGAAGTTGGTCCGCACGCTCGCCTGGATCACCTCCAGGAAGTAGCGCAGGATCCGGTCCTGGTCCAAGGAGGCCACCTCGTCCAGTTCGGCGTCCAGCTCGGTCAGGCGCAGCGCGATGGCCTGTTCCCGGTCACCCCCCAGATCCGGATCGAAGCGGGTCTCGAAGAGCCCCACCAGGTGCTTGGCCACCGCCAGGTTGGCCCGCAACGTCTGTGCGATGTAGGTCTGGCTGAAGGGGGTCCCCAGCTGCTGCAGGTAGCGGCCGATGGCGCGCAGCACCATCACCTGCCGCCAGGTCATCCCGGCCTCGGTGACCAGCGCGTTCAGCGCGTCCACCTCGGTGGCGCCGCGCCAGGAGGCGTGGAAGGCGTCGGTGAAGCGGCGTCGGGCCGTCTCGTCCCAACCGTCCCGGCCCCCGGCCAGATCCAGCCCAAAGTCGTAGATCATCGCCTGGCTTCCGCGCAGGGTGACCTCGAAGGGGTGCTCGTCCAGCACCCGCACGCCCAGGCTGGTCAGGTGCGGCATCACGTCCTGCAACTGCATCGTCTGCCCGACGCGCATCACCTTCAGCCGCAGGTCGGACTGGTCCTCCGGGGCATCCGGCGCGTAGACCGCGAACTGCATCCCGTCCTCGCCGGTCACCTGGTTGAGCGCCTTCAGGTCGGCGACGCCCTGGCGCGCCGTGTACAGCTGCTTGTAGGTCTCGGGGAACTGCACACCGCGTTCCTCCGAGGGCATCGACGAGGCCAAGTCGATGAAGTCATCGTCCCAGTGATGGGTGGCCTCGGTCAGCTGGGCCTCGACGGCGGGCACGTCCAACTCGACGTCGGAATCGGCAGGCAGGTCCAATGTGAAGTAGAGCCGGGCCAACACCGACTGGGTCACCTGCGCCTGGTAGTCGATCCCGGTGGCGCCCGTCGCCTTCAGGAGGATCTTCTGCATCGCCTCCCGGACGTCGGTGTTGTAGCGGTCGCGGGGGAAGTAGACCAGCGCGCTCATCCGGCCGGGCCAACGGCTCTTGCGGACGAAGAGCCGCACCTGTCGACGTTCCTTCAGCTGGCTGACGTCGAAGACCACGGGCTTGAGCTCTTCGACGGTGGCATGGAAGAGCTCCTCGCGCGGGAAGGCGTCCATCACCGACCAGACCGTGCGGGCGCCGTGGCTGTCCTCGTCGTAGGCGAAGTCGGTGATGATCTGCTGCGCCTTGTCCCGCAGCACCGGGATGGTGCGCACACTCTCGGTGAAGGCGCGCTGCCCGAGCAAGCCCAAAAAGCGCTGCTCCCCCACCGGCCTGCCGTCCTCGTCGAAACGCCGGATGGCCAGGTAGTCCATCAGCACATTGCGATGCACCGTGGCATGCCGGGAGTCCTTGGTGATCGCCAGCAGCAGCACCGGATCATAGGTGGGCATCGCGTTGAACTCGTCGGGTTCCTCATTTCCCCGCTGGATTCCCAGTCCGGTGCCAGGGATCGGCACCGCCGTGCCATCGCGATAGTCGTACTCGCGGTAGCCCAGGAAGGTGAAACGCTCGTCGGCCAGGTAGCGCAGCAACTCCGCAGCGGCATTGCGCTGCTGTTCGGTGGCCGGCCCGGGGCGGGAGGGCAATTCGTCCGCGATCCGCCGCATGGTGTCACGCATCGGTTCGAAGTCCTCCACCGCACGGCCCAGATCCCGCAGACCGACCCGCAGCCGCTGCTCGAGGGCCGGCACCAATGCGTCCATCGAACCGCCCAGCGGCGGGGTGGCCAACACCCCCACCCAGGACTCATCGGTGGTGTGCTCGTCCTCGGTCAGGTCGGCGCGCAGCAGACGCCCCTTGTCGTCGCGCACCACCCGGAACTGCGGATGGAAGAGTTCCACCACGCTCCAGCCCGACGAGGTGAGGGCCATGGCGACGGTGTCCACGATGAAGGGCCGGTCGGTGGCCACCACCTGGATCAGCGTGGGTGCCCCGGGGCGACGCGGCGCGGTGACCTGCACCAGATCCTCCCCGGTCCGACGCGTCATGCCCAGTTCCAGGTGGCCCTGCATCAGGTCGGCCAAGACCTGGGAGTCCAGGGCAGTCAGGTCTTCGTCACGAACGTGCGAGAGCCATTGTTCCAGCATCTGCCGGAGGCGCTGCGAGGGCATCCCCGTCAGCTTGTCCTGCAGGCGCGCGGTGAGGTCGTCGAGGATTCCGGTGCGCTGTTGGCCAGCGAAGATCATTCGCAAACTCCCATCGGGTCAGCGGCCGCGTTGCCGTCCACCCATGACCCTACCCAACGCTGCGCCGTGGGCGAAGAGCCAGACAGCGGGGCGTCGCAGCCGGTAAGAATGAGGGCATGGAGATCTCTTCCCGCCTCGACTTCGAGGCCGACCCCAAGACCACCTACCTGATGCTGACCGACAAGGGCTGGCTCGAGCAGTTGGTGAGCCGCTCGGAGGCCACCAGCCACTCGATCGACATTGCCGGGCAGACCACCCGGGTGGAGATGACCCTGCCCGCGCCCGGCGAGATGGCTCGCTTCGTCGGCAGCGCGCTGAAGCTCAACCAGGTGGTGACCTGGGGCGATCCCGCGGCGGATGACTCCCGCGAGGGCAGCCTGACCATCGAGGTTCCCGGCATGCCGGTGAAGATGGACGGAACCGCCAGGCTCTACCCGGGTGGCAAGGGAACGATCGTCGACTACCAGGGCGAGCTCAAGGTGAGCATCCCCCTGATGGGCAAGAAGATCGAGCAGCAGGCCGCGCCCTACGTCAAGGACGCGATCGACGCTCAGCAGGAGGTCGGCGACGAATGGCTGATCTCCCACCGCTGACCTTGCCCGGGAGGGGCGTCAGTCCGTCTCGATGAAGGTGTCCTCGCCCACCAGCGGGCGCAGGGCATCGGGATCCGCGGGAGTGGCGACGACGTAGTCAACGGCCTCGTCGTCGTCCTCCCCGGCGAAACGCTCCTTGATCAGGGCAACCTCGTGACCGGCGGCGTCGATCGCTTCCGCGGCCTTGATCGCCTCGTCCTCGTCGTCGAAGTGCATTCGGGACACCATCAGCTGGCCGCCTTCTTCTCGTCGTCGTCTGCTGTCGTGGGCTCCGCGGCCTTGTCGGCGGCCGCCGCGCGCTTCGCCTTGGCTGCCTCCACCGACGCCTTCAGCGCGGCCACCAGGTCAACCACCTCGCCGCCACCGCTGGTGGGAGCCTCGGCCTTCTCCTCCACCGCGACGCCGGAGAGCTTGGCCTGCACCACCTGCTCCAGGGCCTCCCGGTAGGAGTCGGTGTAGTCGGCCGGGTTGAACTCACCCTCCATCTGGGTGATGAACATCTCCGCCATCGCCACCTCCGCCTCGGAGGCCTTGATCTCGTCGCTGGGCGCGGCAAAGGATGAGTCGCGCACCTCGTCGGGCCACAGCATGGAGTGCATCACCAGCACGTCCCCCTGCGGGCGGATGAGGGCCAGCGACTCACGGCTGCGCAGCGCCACCTTCACCACGGCACTCTTGCCGGTCTTGGCCAGCGCGTCGCGCAGCAGCACATAGGGCTTGGCACCGGGACCCTCGGCCTCCAGCACATAGCTCTTCTCGAAGTAGGTGGGGTCGATCTGCTCGTCGGTGACGAACTGCACCACGTCGACGGTCTTGGCCGACGTGAGCGGCAGGGATTCCAGGTCTTCCTTGGTCAGCACCGCCATCCGGCCGTCGGGCGCCTCGTAGCCCTTGCCGATCTCGGCATAGGGCACCTCGGCGCCGCACTTCTCGCAGACCCGCTTGTACTTGATCTTGCCGCCGTCGGCCGGATGCACCTGCTTGAAGGAGATGTCCTTCTCCTCGGTGGCGCCGTACAGCTTGACGGGGATGGTGATCAGGCCGAAGGAGATCGCGCCCTTCCAGAGTGAACGAGGCATGTCACACATCCTTGCCGAGAACGGCCAGTTCTTCCACCGAGTGCCACAGCAGGTCGGCGTCGCGGATCAGTGCCTGCACCTCGTCGCGCTCCCAGGCCTCGTCCAGTGAGAGGCCGGTCACCGCCGCCAGGGCCGGAGCCAGCAGCGGTTGCGGATCCTGGTCGGTGAAGAAGCTGCGCACCGAGTTGCGGGCCAGCCCGGTCAGACGCACCCCACCATTGTCGGTCTCGGCGCCGGGCTTGACGGTGGCGGGCGCCACCTCGGCCACCAGCACCAGCCGGCTCCCATGACTGGCCAGGCCGTGCACCGACGCCAGCACCAAGCAGGCATATTCCGCATCCTCGGCATCGGCGGGGCCATAACCCAGGGTCTGCTGCAACTGGGGGGTGACGCTGAAGGCCTGACAGCCCGGCAGCGAGCCATCGCGCCACAGGATGGCGGCCTGATCGGCCGTGCAGGGGACGAAGACGAGGACACCACTCATGGCCACCACAGTAGACCGTCCCACCGGATCGGGGAGTTATCCACAGATTCTGCGACGGGCCTTGGCAAGCCGCACGGGGGGCGCCAAGGCTGGTGGACATGAATCGTCCCACCCAGTTGACCCTGCAGGGCCAGAAGATCTGGCTGATGGTCCCGCCGCTCCCGCACGGCGACCTGCCGCGGCTGGCGCAGGCGCCGTTGCCCACCGCCCTGGAGCGCGATCCGCTGCTGCGCTGCTCACCCGCCGACTCCGATCCGGCCAAGGACGACGGCCAGGCCGAGGCGAATCGCCTGGTGGCCTCGATCAGTCGCAGTCTGCTGGAGGTGCTGCAGCGCCGCCGCTCCCCCGCCCAGCTGGCGATGTGGATGGACGAACCGTGCCACCTGCTGCTGGTGGCCTGGTCCCGGCAGCGGGACTGGCTGGCCACCCGGATCCTCACGGTGCGCGCCTGCCGGGTGGCAGCCACCGTGGTGGAGGGCACCGCGCTGCTGCATGACGCGCAGCGTGCCTTCCCGGTGCTGCTGCGACTGGAGCAACGCTACGGCCGGTGGCACGTCACCGTCTTCGAGGTGATGGTGCCACCGGCCGCGGGCTCACGGCTCAGCTCTTGCCGTGGCAGTGCTTGAACTTCTTGCCGGAGCCACAGGGGCACTGGGCATTGCGCCCCACCCCCGCGTAGGGATCCTCGGCCGGGCCGTCGGTGTGCGCCTCGGCCTCACCCTGCTCGTCGGGAGCCGTGTAGGTGAGCTGCTGGGCGCGTCGCGGCGCCAGCCCCTTGGCCTCGATCTGCGGGGCCTTCTGCTGGCCCAGCAGGGAGTCGACGTCGACGGCCTGGCCATCCTCGCCGGTCATCAGGCCCACCTGCGGCTCCTGGTTGACCTGCACCTCCAAGTTGAACAGGAAGCCGACGACCTCCTCCATGAAGGCCTCCATCATGGCGTTGAACATCACGCCACCCTCGCGCTGGTATTCCACCAGCGGGTCACGCTGTGCCATGGCCCGCAGGCCGATGCCCTCGCGCAGGTAGTCCATTTCGTAGAGGTGTTCGCGCCACTTGCGATCCAGCACGGTCAGGAGCACCTGGCGCTCCAGCTCGCGCATGTTCTGTTCGCCGAGTTCCTCCTCGCGCTCGTCGTAGGCGCCCATCGCGTCCTCGATGAAGGCGTCGACGATAGCCTGCACGTCCTGCTCGCCGTGGAATTCCTCCTCGATGATGCCCACCGGGTAGAGGGTGCGCATGTCATTCCACAGGCCCTCCAGATCCCACTCCTCGTGGAAGCCCTCGGTGCGGGCCCGGACGCCGGCTTCCACCACGCGCTTCACGGTGCCGCGCAGCTGCTCCTCGACGTCGGTGCCCTCCAGGACCTTGCGCCGGTCGGCGTAGATGGCGTGGCGCTGGCGGTTCATCACGTCGTCATACTTGAGGACGTTCTTGCGGATCTCGAAGTTCTGCGCCTCCACCTGCTTCTGGGCGCTCTCGATGGAGTTGCTGATCCACTTGTGCTCGATCGGCTGGTCGTCCGGCACCTTGAGGGTGATCATGGCGCGCTCGACGACGTCGGCCTTGAACAGCCGCATCAGGTCGTCACCCAGGCTCAGGTAGAAACGGCTCTCGCCCGGGTCACCCTGACGGCCGGAACGGCCACGCAGCTGATTGTCGATCCGTCGGGACTCGTGCCGCTCGGAGGCGACGACATACAGGCCGCCGGCCTCGGCGACCTCCTCGTGCTCCGCTGCCACCTGCTGCTCGATGTCCGCCAAGGTCTCGGGCCAGGCCGCCTCGTACTCCTCGGGGGTCTCCACCGGATCCAGGCCCTTGGTGCGCAGCACCTGGTCGGCCAGGAACTCGGCATTGCCACCGAGCATGATGTCGGTGCCACGGCCGGCCATGTTGGTGGCCACGGTGACGGCCCCCTTGCGGCCGGCCATCGCGACGATGCCCGCCTCCCGCTCGTGCTGCTTGGCGTTGAGCACCTCGTGCGGCACCCCGGCCTGCTTCAGCATCTGGGAGATGATCTCGCTCTTGTGCACGCTGGCGGTGCCGATCAGCACCGGCTGGCCGTTGGCGTGGCGTTCCTTGACGTCGGCGACGACTGCCTCGAACTTGGCCTGCTCCGTGCGGTAGATCAGGTCCTTCTGGTCGATGCGCTGCATCGGCTTGTTGGTGGGGATCACCACCACGCCCAGGCCGTAGATCTTCTGGAACTCGCTCTCCTCGGTCTTGGCCGTGCCGGTCATGCCGGAGAGCTTGGTGTACATCCGGAAGAAGTTCTGCAGGGTGATGGTGGCCAGGGTCTGGTACTCGTCCTTGATCTCGACCGATTCCTTGGCCTCCAGCGCCTGGTGCAGACCCTCGTTGTAGCGCCGGCCGATCAGGGTGCGGCCGGTGTGCTCGTCGACGATCAGCACCTCGCCGTCCATCACGACGTAATCCTTGTCCCGCTTGAACAGCTCCTTGGCCTTGATGGCGTTGTTCAGGTAGCCGATCAGCGGGGTGTTGGCGCTCTCGTACAGGTTGGTGATGCCCAACCGGTCCTCCACGGCCTCGATGCCGCTGCCGGTGACCGAGATGGTCTTCTTCTTCTCGTCCACCTCGTAGTCGACGTCGCGCTCCAGCCGGGCGGCCAGCTTGGCGAATTCCGGGTACCAGGAGTGGTCGTCCTCGGCGGGGCCGGAGATGATCAGCGGGGTTCGGGCCTCGTCCACCAGGATGGAGTCCACCTCGTCGACGATGGCGAAGTAATGGCCGCGCTGCACGCACTCGTCGATGCTGAGCGCCATGTTGTCGCGCAGGTAGTCGAAACCGAACTCGTTGTTGGTGCCGTAGGTGATGTCCGCGTTGTAGGCGGCGCGGCGCTCCACCGGATCCATGTTGGACAGGATCACGCCCACCTCGAGACCCAGGAAGTGGTGCACACGGCCCATCTGCTCGCTCTGGTAGCGGGCCAGGTAGTCGTTGACCGTGACCACGTGCACGCCCTTGCCGGTGATGGCATTGAGGTAGGCGGGCATCAGGGCGACGATGGTCTTGCCCTCACCGGTCTTCATCTCGGCGATGTTGCACAGGTGCAGGGCGGCACCGCCCATGATCTGCACGTCATAGGGGCGCTTGCCCAGCACGCGCTTGCAGGCCTCGCGGACCGTGGCGAAGGCCTCGGGCATGAGGTCGTCCAGGCTCTCGCCGTCGGCGTGGCGCTGCTTGAACTGCTCGGTCTGGGCTCGCAGTTCGTCGTCGCTCATGGCGACGTAGTCGTCCTCGATGCTGTTGACCTGCTCGGCCACTTTCTGCAGCTTCTTCAGCGTGCGGCCTTCGCCGACGGAGAGCAGCTTGTCCATGAAGCCCATGTGGTCGATTCCTTTTGCCGAGATGGTGTCAGACTCAACCCATCCTAGGGGGTGACCGGAATCAACGGTGCCAGGTCGCCCCGCGGCTCGACGTCAATGCTTGCCAGACCCAACCATCCGGCCAGGCTGCGCAATTCGGCCAGGAGTTCGCCGGCGACGAGTTCGGGCGCCAGGCCGGTCCCGGGTTCCAGCCAGGCGGCCTTGACCCGCAACACGCCCGCCGCCCGATCGGCCTTGAGGTCCACCCGCGCAGCGAAGCCCTCCCCCAGCAGGAAGGGGTAGACGTAGTAGCCGTAGCGGCGCTTGGCTTCCGGCACGTAGATCTCGATCTTGTAGTCCAGACCGAACAGGGCCAGGGCGCGGTTGCGCTCGAAGATCAGCGAGTCGAAGGGGCTGATCAGGGCCCGGGCGGGGATGCTGCGGGGAGTTCGCGGTTGGCCGTCGCCGGTCCACAGCCAGGTGCGGGCCTTCCAGCCCGCGACGCTGACCTCTTCCAGCTCTCCGGCAGCCTCCAGCCGGGCAATCGCGCCGCGGGTGCGGGCCCGGTTGAGCCGGAAGTAGTCGGCCAGGCAGGTCTCGCTGGCGACGCCGAGGGCCCGGGCGGCCCGCCGCACCAGGATGACGTGGCTGTCGTCGATGCTTGGGGGGGGTGTCTGGATCACCGCCGCGGGCAGCACCCGTTCGGGCAGGTCATAGCGACGTTCGAAGGCGGGGTTGCGGTTGGCGGCGGTGATCTCGCCGCACCAGAACAGCCACTCCAGTGCCGTCTTGACCGCCGACCAGTTCCAGCCCCAGCCGGAGCGGTCGCGTTCCTCGTCGTGTTCGATCTGCCGGGCGGTGATCGGGCCCCGGGTGCGGACCTCGTCGCGGACGTGGGTCACCAGCTCGGGGTGCTCGTCCTGCACCCGGACGATCCCGCCCCAGGCCTCTCCCCTGGCCTGCTCCATCCGGAAGCGCAGGGCGGGTTGCAGTGTGACGTCGATCAGGCTGGCGGCGTGCCCCCAGTACTCGAAGAGCCGACGTGGGGCGGTGCCACTGGCCCTGCTGAGCAGGGCAGGGTCGTAAGGGCCGAGCCGGCTGTAGAACGGCATCAGGTGTGCGCGGGTCAGGACGTTGATCGAATCGATCTGGAACTGCGCCAGCTGGTCGATCTGGCGCTGGACGTCGCGCATGGTGATGGTGCGCTCCGGGCGGGGCCGGCCGAAACCCTGCGCCGCCAGGGCAATGCGTCGGGCCTGCGAGAGGCTGAGTTCACGCATGGGTGATCCGGTGCACCAGGCCCAGCAGGTGGTCCACGGTGCTGACGTGGGGCAGGCTGGCGATCTGTTCCGGGGTGAACCACCCGGCCATGTCGCTACTGCCGTCGGTCTCGAAGGTCAGCTCCCCGCCGACAGTCCGGGCCTCGTGGAAGACCTGGATGATCCGGAGCGGGCGGTGCCCGCCGGCCAGACGTTCCTCCGCGTCGACCTCAAAGGTCCGCACGTCCAACAACCGACCGACCTCGACGTGGTACCCAGTCTCTTCCAGCAGTTCGCGCGTGATGCCGTCGACGATCTGCTCACCGAAGTCGATGCCGCCGCCCGGGCAGCTCCATGCCGGGCCGTCCGGCCCAATCCATCGGCTGAGCAGCACCCGCCCCGCGTCGTCGCGGACCAGCGCGTAACCCGCCAGTCGGGTGTCGTAGTCGGTGTACTCCAGCATGGTCGTGAGCCTAGCGATCGGGACTGACAATTCTGACGTCCCCTCCTCGGGCGGCCAGTATGGTCGGCGAGGTGAGCAACATCAGCATTGACGTCTGCGATCGCGGCGACTGCCCCAAACTGGAAGAACTGCTTGCCCTGTACGACTCGGTGGGTTGGACCGCCTACACCCGTCATCCATCCTCACTTGAGGCTGGGGTCCGCGGTTCATTGCGCGTTGTCACCGCTCGCTCCGACGACCGGTTGGTTGGTCTTGCCCGAGTGGTCGGCGATGGCGCGACCATCTGCTACCTGCAGGACGTACTGGTTGATCCCGGTGTGCGCCGCACGGGGCTGGGTCGTCGGCTCGTCGAGGCCGTCTTCGAACCCTTTGCCCACGTCCGTCAGCACGTGCTGATCACCGACGAGGAAGCCGGGCAGAAGGCCTTCTACGAATCGCTCGGTTTCACCCAGCTGGGAGCAAGTACCCCGGGGTGCGCCTTCGTCCGGTTTACTCGCGGGTGACGATCACTCTGGGACAATCGCCGTTCCGAGCGAGTTCGGTGGCAAAGAAGGTCGGGTAGGCCAACCGGTCCTGCCCAAAGCCGTCCAGAGGCACCCACTCCATCCGCTCCCACACTCCGTCGAGCGTGGTGCTCTGGTGCTCGACCGCCGTGAGCCGAGGGTCGTAGCGCATCAGATAGTAGAAGGTCAGCTCATGGCAGGACTTGCCGGCCAGGCTCTGCGATGAGGAGTCGGTGAAGAAGTTCTCGTGGATGAAGGCCAGCCGGTCCACTTCCAGCGGCACGCCCGTCTCCTCCAGCACCTCGCGTCGCACCGCATCCTCGGCGGTCTCGCCGTGGTGCACTCCCCCGCCCACCGAGTACAGATAGTCATCCCGGTCATTTCGGGCCATCAGCACCCAGCCGTCGCGCAGGATGATGGCCGCCGCCCGGAAACGGAACCACCGTCCATCCTGGTCGAAGGAGCAATCTCGCGTTCGCGCGGCACTCGTCATGGTGCGAGCTTCCCACCTGACGGCGCCGGCCATACATTGGGGGCATGTCAAAGGCGGAGAGGCGGGCTGCCCGCGAAGCGGTCGCGACCTACCATGAGCAGCAGTTGGGCGCACTGGTCGCCCATGTGGCTGAGGCGATCGATGGCCACCGTCGCGGGGAGCTGGACCCATTCGAGGTGGATCAGGTGATTTTCCACTACTCCCGAGCGGCCAAGGAACTGTGGAAGTTCTGCAATCTCGGGCCAGTGGAGATCAGCGCCAGTCTCATCAGCCGAGAGCCTCCAATCGACTGGTGGGAGGAGACCGAGCCGGAGCCACGCCGATGAAGGCGCGGTGACCAAGCGCTGAACCTCAAAAGGTGGTGGCCACCGCGTTGAGCGCAATCCACTGACGACCACGTTCGGCGTAGTCGATGGTCAGCTGCAGGGGCCAGACCGCGTGACTGCCGTAGATGGTGGCGTCCGTGTGGTTCTGCCCCACCAGCTGGGCTTGTTCCCCCGACACCTTCACCCTGACCGAGGCCTCCTGGGTGGCGTGGTAGCGCATCTGCCCCGAGGCGATCGCGGCCAGCCAGTCGCGTTTGGGCTGAACGAGACCGGTCATGTGGGTCAAGGTGAAGCTCTCGTCGAGCAGGGCATCGAGCCGGGTGGTGTCGGCGGCGACCATCGCCTCGTACAACTCACGGTAGGCGGTCTGAACTTCGGCCATGGTCAGTTCTCCTCGGGCTTGAGCGGTCCGTAGAACCAGCTGGCGGTGACGCCGCCGTCCATCAGGAAGTCCGATCCACTGATGAAGGCGCCGTCGGGTCCGAGCAGTAGCGCGGCCACATTGCCGACCTCGTCGGGGGTTCCCGCCCGGCCGGCCGGGGAGAGTTCCAGCATCCGGCGGTAGCCGGCGCCGCGGGGCCCGTTGAGTTCGTCGTAGGCGAGCGGGGTGATGATGATGCCGGGGCTGATCGAGTTGATCCGGGCTCCACGTTCGCCCCAGACCACGGCCTGGGCCTTGACCCGCAACACATTGCCGCGCTTGCTGACCTGATAGGCATTCAGCGGCTCGGTGACGGCCTTGACCAGCGGGAGCTCCAGCAGTTCGTCGACGGGGGTCAGCGCCAACTGGGCGTCCTGCTCGGTGGTGAGCGCGCCCAAGCGGTGGCCGGACTGGGAGCTGATCACGACGCCGGAGCCTCCGGGTGCGATGATGCTGCCGAACTCCTCCAGCACCAGCGCGGTGCCGTACAGGTCCACCCGCAGGATCGTCTCGGGGCTGGCCTGCGACGGGGAGACCCCCGCCGCGTGCACCAGGTGGAAGACCTCCCCCAGCTCCGCGGCCCGCTGGGCCAGGGCTTGTACCGAGGCCCGGTCGGCGACGTCGACACTGGCCGCGGTGACGTCGAAGCCGGCCTTGGCCAGCACATCGGCCGCCGCGTGCGCATTCTCCTCACGAACGTCAGCCACCAGCACCTTCCGGCCGGAGGCCACCCGTCGGGTCACCGCCTGACCGATCGATCCGGCACCGATCAGCACCACTACCTGCGTCATGTCCAAACTCCTCGGGGTGTTCAACCTTCTTCCCGATCAACGGTGCCACGTCCGGCGCCGTCAAGGCAGGGTCCAGTAGTACCCCTCGAATCACGCCGCGGCAGGAGCCACTTCGACGCTTTCCTCGCGGCGGCGCCAGGTGGGTGTGTCGGGACGGCCGAGGTCCAGGGTGCGGCCCGGCGTGCGCAGGTAGCGATAGCCGAGCGGGGTCTGCCACAGGAAGATCCCGGGCAACGGCTGGTGCAGGCGCCACCCGAAGTGGGTCTTCGCCCGATGGGCCAGCCGGGACAGCGGCCCGAGATTGTCCGGGCGAGTCTGTCCAGTCGCCCTGGTTGGTGGGGAGGCCTCGACAGGCTCGGCCATCGTGGTGGGGTTGGGCGGGCCCGCGCAGGGCGCCTCGACGGGCTCGGCCACCGTGGTCACCCGATCGCTCGACGCAACCCCAGCTCCCCGAGCCTGTCGAGGGGCCTTCTTCCCCGGCTGCCACGGCACCGTGTGGTCCAGATCCAAACCCTTCGACGTGCGGGTGGACCACGGGAACACCTCCCACGGATTCCGCAACAACACCGCTTCGCGCATCGTCGGCGGGCACTCATACGAATCCGACGGGACTTGGTGGTTCTGGTCGATCACCGCCCGCACCGTGAACCGATGATGACCAAACACCTCCGGCAACCACCCCGCCAGCAACGGCTTGAGCTGGTCACACCGCACCAGCCCCTCACCGGCGGCGAGCGTGGTGTCGGTCAAATGCACCACCAACTGCGCCTTCGGCAGCAGATCCTCTGGGTCCACGCTGATGGTGCCGCACACATGCCCCGCCTGACCGTTACGCGCGCAGATCTGCTCGAACTCCTCACCCACCGGCAACTGGTCCAGCAGGTCGGCCTGCAGCAACTGGGTGGCCAGCGGCGGGTTCGCCAGGATCCCCACCGCCCGGGCCCGCAACGCATTGCGCGTACCCCGGGTACCGCCGGTCTCCAGAATGGTCGCGATCCGGTCGAGCTGGGCGTCGAGCAGGATGGCATCCGCCGCATCCACCACCGCGATGACGTCGGCGATGCCATGGTCGGACTGCGCGACCCACACACCCCTGGCTTCCAGGGCGTCTTGGCGGCGCTGGTCGGCCTCTTCGGCGTCCAGCTGCCGCAGCACCACTGCGGCGGTCAGCTTCTTCACCTGCCGAAAACTCATGCCGATGACCTGCCGGGACAGTTCCAGATCCACCAACCCCGCATGCTGGGCGTCGAGTTGGTGGGTGGCGTGCGCGATGTGCCGGGCCCAATAGACCGGCACATCCAAGTCCTGCACCAGACCCCACAGCTCCGGCAGCCGATGGCGGCAGTCCAACGCGGTCGAGATCAACTGGTGGGCCTCCTCCGGCCGGACATGCAGATCCGCCGCCAACTCCAGCACACAGCCCTCGGCAACCTCCGGCGTCCCGTCCGACCCGATCTGGACCAGCTGTTCCCGCCCGGGAAGTACGGATTCAGACAGGGCGGGCTCGGCGGCATCCACATCGGAATACAGGTCCGCGAGGTGGGCGATCAACCGGAACTCCCGGGCCTCCGACTCCCGGCGCAGCCGTCGCTCGGCGCGCAGCGCTTCCATCGTCGCCAGCGCGCCCTCGGGTAGGTCAGCACTGGGTCGGTCGGCATGGGGCTGACCCGGCTGTGGTGTTGGTGTGGTGCTCATCCTGACCTCCCCCGAGGCTCGTCGCTGAACTGTTCTAATCATATCCGACACAGCCGATTGCAACAAGGGATTATCACAATTGTTTTCCGGCCATGAAATGCTCAGAATCCGCCACGGAACCAGTCAAGCACCCACCACCGACAATTCCTGCGCAGCCAGCCCGGCGGCTACGCTCTGCGCATGGCCAAGAAACCCCGCATCACCGTCCTGCAGCCCGAAGCCGACGTCCCGCTGGAGCGCTTCGACGCGTGGCTGCGGCAAGGCGTGCGGATCACCCTGATCGACCTGGCCACCAAGGATGTCCCCAACCTGGAGACCATCGGGGACGGGCTGGTGGTGCTGGGCGGGCGGATGAGCGCCCACGACGACCTGCGCTGGATCGGCGAGGTGAAGGACCTGATCGCCGACGCCCAGGCCATCGACCTGCCCGTCCTGGGCATCTGCCTGGGCCACCAGTTGCTGGCCGAGGCCCTGGGCGGGGAGGTGTCGGTGGGTGACGAGCGGGGCCCTGAGGACGGTCCGGTGGAGCTGGAGTGGTTGGCCGGCGCCGACGAGGATCCCGTCCTGGGCGGCATTGCCCGTAGCGGCGCCCCGGTCCCGATGAGCCACCATGATGCCGTCAGCACGTTGCCGGAGGGCGCCATCGAGCTGGCGCGCAGCGCCACCTACCCCAACCAGGCCTTCCGGCTCGGTTCGGCTGTCGGGGTGCAGTTCCACCCCGAGGCCTCCCCCGAGCTGATCCAGTACTGGTGGGCCAGCGAGCACAAGTCGAAGGCCACCACCATGCTGGACCGGATGCGGGCCGTCGACCACCTGGTGGAACCGGCCTGTCGCAGCATCGCTGACGGCTTCGTTGCTGAGGTGGTCCAGAACGCCTGACCGAACGACGCCAGACCGAACGACGCCGGGCCCGCATCCCCTGTCGGGAATGCGGGCCCGGCGAAGCGTCAAAGACTCAGCTGGCGCTGGCCGGGGTGAGGTGGATCACGCCGTAGTCATAGCCCTTGCGACGGTAGACGACGCTGGGCAGGGCGCTCTCGGCATCCACATACAGGAAGAAGTCGTGGCCCACCAGCTCCATCTCGTCCAGCGCCTGGGCGAGGGTCAGCGGCGTCGAGGTGAACTCCTTCTCCCGCACCACCAGCGGGCCGTCACCGGTGACCTCCATGCCCGCCACCGTGTGCTTGGTGGGTGCATCGTCCTCCACCACCGGCGCCGGGGCCATCTCGCTGACGACCTGGGCGGCGCGCAGGCCGCGGTGCTTCTTGCGACGGTCGGAGGCCTTGCGCAGCTGGCTCTTCAGCTTGTCCATCGCCTTCTCGAATGCGACCATCTTGTCCTCGGCATGTGCCTCGGCCCGGATCACCGGGCCCTTGCTGCGCAGTGTGATCTCACACAGCATGTTGTCATCGGGATTGCCCTTGGACTCCTCGGCGGTGAACTCAACCTCGGCGCGAATCACCCGATCCTTGAGTCGCTCGATAGTGGCCAGTCGATCCGTGACCTGCTCGCGCACGGCGTCGGTGACGGTGCAGTGGCGTCCGGTGACGACAATGTCCATGGTGATCCTCCTCGATCATGGGCCGACGGTCAGCCGCCGGCCGTGACAATGAACACGGCACGACCCGCGTAGGCCCCAGAAAGTGACTTTCGGAGGCTTGCGTGTCGTGCCATAACCAAACGTTACCGCTTATCAACGGCATTTCAACGGTTCCGTGAAATTTCTTTGCGGGTGCGCGACGACGGCCGCTCCGAGCACCGTCCAGCCCGCCTCCCGCAAGGCCCGCTCCGCCTCGCGAAGGCTGGCTCCGGTGGTGCAGATGTCGTCGCAGAGCACCGCCAAGCGGGTGCCGCGCGGGCCTCGAGCGCGCATGCTGCCCCGTTGGTTGGTGATCCGCTGGGAGCGCCCGAGACCCGACTGGTCCGCCACTTGGTGGGCCCGGGTGAGCGCCGTGACCGCAACCAGCCGCGGCCCGGCTCGGCCCCGGGCACGATGCTGACGAACCGCGCTGCGGGCCAGCGCCCGGCCGTGGTCGAAGCCACGCTCGCGCACCGCCCGTCGACTGGAGGGAACGGGCACCACCGCCACCTCGCACCCCGCGCCTCGTGCCTCCCCCAGCCCGGTGGTCGCGAGCAGCGCGGCGATGGCCAGCTCCAGTTGCCCCGCGAGCACCCCGGTCAGGCTCCAGGCGCCACGATCCTTGTGGGCGGTGAGCATGGCGCGCAGCGGCCCCGCATAACCACCAGCGCAGTACACCCGGCCGGCCAGGTGTGGCCCCAGCGCCGGGGCGTCACGCATCGGCCGCGCCGCCACCCCAAGACTCCCCCGGCAGGCAGCGCACAGCCCCAGCCCTGGCCTCTGGCAGCCCGGGCAACGGGCCCCCAGCAGCAGGTCGAAGAGGGCGTCCAGCACGGCGCGGATGGGCATGGGGCCAGTCTGGGTCGTTGTCCGAGCGGGGCCAAGACCCCGCCGGCGGCCTGTGGACAATTCCTCGGTCACTCCGAAGCTGTGGACAAGTCCTCAGCAGCCACACTCAGGACGGGATGGTGAGCGACGTGACCCGGCTGGGCAGGCTGCGCCAGCGCCAGGGAGAGCCGTAGCGCAGCACCTCGCCGCTGGCGGAGCGCAGCAGCACGACCGCCGCTTGGTCCTGCGCCCTGGTGGCCAGCTCCACCAAATCGGCGTCGCCCGCCGGGCCCACCGGCTCCACCTGTGCCCCGTCGGTGCTGACCAGATACCCGCTCGCCCGTGCCCCGGGGTGCTGGGCGGCCAGCACCATCAACTCGTCCTGCCCGGTCCAACCCACGTCCAGCACCTGGTCCAGGACCAGCTGAGACGCCCGTAGGGGCATGGGTCGGTAGCCGTCGACCGTCTTGCCGTGGATGCGCAACAGGCCGAGTTCGGTCTTGTCGCCTCGGCGCAGCACGACGGCCATCCGCGTCTGGTCAGGTGAGACCGCCAGATTGACCACGACGCTGCCGGCCAGTTCGGGCACCGGAACCGTCGTCATCGCCCCATTCGCCTGGCCACGGTGCAGGGCCGTCGCCCCGTCACCCGCGCTCGCCACCCAGAGCTGTCCGCTGCCGGTGACCGCCGGGCGGCCGAGCCCCTTGGCACGTAGTCGTTCCCGGGGTCGGTCCTGCCCCGGCGTGGCGGAGAGCAGCCGGGTGCCGTCCCGGTTGACGACGGCCAGCAGGCCGCCATCGGCCGCAGCCGCAATCCGCCCGGGGCGATCCTTCCAGCCCTGGTTGCCGAAGGCGCCGGCCACCGGTGTGAAGCCGCCCTGGTCGTCCAGCTGGCCCACCACGTCCTTGACCACCACCAAGGGCTCTTCCTCGGACATCGATGGCAGGCCGGAGCCGCCGGGCAGACCGTCCATCGAGAGTTCGCTACCCCATTGCTGGCCCCCGACCGTGACCCGCACCCGACGGATCTCGGCGAAGGACTGCAGGGTCCAGGCGATCTGGGTGATGGCGCGGCTGCGCTCGGGTTCCGGCAACTGGGCGACGGTGTCGTCCAGCGGCACCTCCGCCACGCCGTCGCTCACCCCGACCGCGGCGACGCTCAGCCTGGTACCCACCGGGATCGCGCTGGTGGCCGAGGGCGCCAGCCAGCCGGACGGCCCCTGCAGCAGGGCTTGGATTGCCTCCAGCGGCGACGCCGGGTTGCTGGCCAACCAGATCCGCTCGGGCACCAGGGTCTGGCTGCCCCGGGCGAAGAACCACAGCGTGGTGGGGGTGAACCGGTGTCGCAGGGTGTACTGGCTCACCAGCAGCCCCGTCGGCGGATTGCTGATCCGCCACTCCCCCTGCACCTGTTGCATCGTGAAGTTCTGTCGCAACATGCGTCCGTGGTCGGCGGTGTAGTGGCCCTGGGCGTCCAACCGGCCCACGACGCGGGCCTGCAGGCCGGCGGTGGTGCTGCCGGGCAGGCCGCTGCGCGTGTCGCCGTCGAAGACCGTCACCTCCGCGCGCGGATCCCAGCTCTGGGCCGCGGAGGGCGTGAGGTACTGCCGGGCGACGTCGAATCCCGGTTCCAGCGAGGCCATGGCGTCCAGGAATCCGGCCAACACCATGTCCGGCGAGGCACCGGCCTGCGGGGCGACGGGATGCACCTGCACACCACGCTCCACCCGGGCCTGGTTTGCCGGGCTCACCTTGACCACGTCGCCGGAGGTCGGCACCCCTGTGCAGGCGGCCAATGATGCGAGGCAGAACGCCACCATCACCCGTCGAATCCTCATCGTCGCTCCCGGGGAACCAGCGGCAGCGGGCTTCCGGTCAGTGACAGATCCGGGGTGCGGGGCAGGACGAGCAGAAACTGTGCCCCCTTGCCGGGCCGCCCCCACGCCTTCAGCCAGCCGGAATGCAGATTCGCGTCCTCCAACGAGATCGCCAACCCCAGGCCCGTGCCGCCCACCGTCCGGGTCCGGCTGGGATCGGCCCGCCAGAAGCGGTGGAAGACCTGTTCGGCCAGGTGCGGGGCAAAGCCGACGCCGTGGTCGCGCACCGTCAGCGCCACCGCCCGCTCGTCGCCACCCACGGTCACGATGATCGGCTTGCCTTCGGCGTGCTCGATGGCATTGGTGATCAGGTTGCGGACGATCCGGGTGATCCGGCGCGGGTCCATCTCCGCCAGGGCCTGCCCCCGGCCGCGCAGCTCGATCGGGCAACCCTGCTGCTCGGCGAAGGGCCGCAGGGCGGCGACCTCACGCTCGACGATGGCCACCAGGTCCGTCTCCTCCAGGCTGAGCACGGCCGCGCCGGCGTCGAAGCGGCTGATCTCCAGCAGGTCGGCCAGCAGCGCCTCGAAGCGGTCCAGCTCGTCGTGCATCAATTCGGTGGAGCGGGCCGCGAAGGGATCCAGGCCGTCGCGCCCGTCGTAGAGCAGGTCGGCGGCCATCCGCACGGTGGTCAGCGGGGTGCGCAGTTCATGCGAGACATCGGAGACGAAGCGCTGCTGCAGCCGGGAGAGACCCTCCAGCCGGTTGATCTGACTGGTCAGGGTGGCGGCCATGTCATTCATTGAGGTGCCCAGGCTGGCCAGGTCGTCGGTGCCGCGCACCGGGAGGCGTTCGTCGAAGTGCCCCGACGCGATCCGCGAGGCCGCAATCGATGCCTCCCGGACCGGCCCCACCACCTGCCGCGCCACCAGCCAGGCGATCCCGGCGAGCGCCGCCAGCAGCAGCAACCCCGTGGAGAGGACGGCACCGCGGACCACCGCGATCGTCTCCGCCTCATGGGTCTCGGGGAAGATGAAGTAGATCGGGTAGCCCGCGGCCCCCGACGGCGCCTGCAGGGTGGCACCGACGGCCAGCCCCGGCTCGTCCTGCCGGGCCGGATCGGACCAGTCGACCAGGGTCGGGGTGACGAACATCCCGTCCTCGGCGGCAACGGCGCTGACCAGTGCCGCCGGCACGCTCTGCTCGGTGATCGACGGCGAGACGAAGCGGGAGACCGGCCCCTGGATCACAACCTGGTACTGGTTTGGCTGTCCCCCGGCCTCGTCGGCCAGCTGGTTGAGCCGTTCGTAGAGCGAGGATCGGGGCAGGTCGCTGGAGCGCAGCTGGGTCTGCATCCGGTCGAGCGCGACGGTGGCCTCCGCCACCGCCGACTGCCTCTTGCCCGCCAGCACCCCATTGGTCGTCGTCCTGATCAGCAGCAGGCCGCCCAGCAACAGCACCAGCACCGATCCGGTCAGGGTGAGGGCGATCACCCGCAGCGGCAGGGATGACCACCAGAGGCGTCGCAGGATCACGTCTCGCTGGCCGCACCGGCTCGGTAACCGACACCCCGAACGGTCACCACGATCTCGGGGTGCTCCGGGTCGCGTTCGATCTTGGAACGCAGCCGCTGCACGTGCACGTTGACCAGTCGGGTGTCCTCGGAGTGCTGGTAGCCCCAGACCTCCTCCAGCAGGGACTCCCGGCTGAAGACGTGGCCGGGTTTGCGGGCCAGGGCCAGCAGCAGGTCAAACTCCAGGGGCGTCAGTTGGAAGGTGGCAGTGCCCCGCCGCACCTGGTGGCTGCCAATGGAGATCACCAGGTCTCCGATCCGCAGCTGGTCGCTGTCCCCGCTGGCCACGGAGCGCCGCAGCCGGGTGCGGATCCTGGCGATCAGTTCCTTGGCCTTGAAGGGCTTGCTCACATAGTCGTCGGCACCGGCCTCCAGACCGCCGACGACGTCCATGGTGTCGCTCTTGGCGGTGAGCATCACGATCGGCACCCCGGATTCGGCACGGATATCCCGGCAGATCTCGACGCCGTCGCGGCCGGGCAGCATCAGGTCCAGCAGCACCAGGTCGGGCCGGTACTCCCGGAAGGCCGCCATCGCCTTGTCACCGGTGCTGCACCAGTGGCTGTCGAATCCCTCCTGGCGCAGGACGAGCTGGAGCATCTCGGCAACGGCCGCATCATCGTCGACCACCAGAATGCGACTGGTGGGCTGGCTGCTCTCGCTCATCGATCCTCCTGGCACCCAATGGTAACGGTTTGGTAAAGCTGCCTCGGGAGGATGTCAGTTGCAGTCAGGGTCCTCAACCCAGGTGGAGAACCAGGCCAGGTCGCCACCTTGGCGCCGCAGGGCCCGGCGCCACAGCCCGACGGGAGTCGAACCGAAGATGTCCTCATCCCGGGCGGGCACCCGGTGCCAGTCGCCGCGCACCAGTTCCGCCTCCAACTGCCCCGCATCCCAGCCGCAGTAGCCGGCGAAGATCCGCAGGTCGGAATAGGCGCCGTCGATGATCTCGATCGGGGTGTCCAGGTGCAACAGGCCCAGGTCTCCGGTGATCCGCCGCCAGCCGGGCGGTTCGTCGTGCGGCCGCAACAGCTTGGCGACGCAGACCGCGCCGTCGGGCGAGATCGGGCCACCCTCGAAGAGCACCTGCGGTGGGCAGACCTGCTCGGCCCACTGCGGCAGCACATCGGTGAGCTGGGTCTCCGAGAAGCGGTTCAGAATGACGCCCAGGGCGCCCGACTCGTCGCAGTCCAACAGGAAGATCGCCCGCTGGTCCCAGTAGTCGTCGGCCCTGCCTGCCCGTGCCAGCAGCAATTCGCCGGCCTTGGGGCGGTTGGGCATTCTCACGTCGCCAGTCTTGCACGCCCATCCAGACGGAAAAAGGTAGATTGCCCCGGTGACCCACAGTGAGCGCTTTGCCCGGCTACGTCTGGTTCTCGGCGACGAGGGGCTGGTTGCCCTGCAGGACTCCACGGTGATGGTGCTCGGTCTGGGCGGGGTGGGCTCCGCCTGCGCGGAGGCCCTGGCCCGCGGCGGCGTCGGGGCGTTGATCCTGCTGGATCGCGACGTGGTGGAAGAGAGCAACATCAACCGCCAGGCCCTGGCCTTCGTGTCCACGGTCGGCCGGGTCAAGGCCGAGGTGATGGGTGAGATGGTGGCCGACATCAACCCGGACTGCACCACCATCACCCACCAGGTCTTCCTCAGCCCGGAGAACCTGGCCGCGACGCTGGACGCCCATCCCCGCCCCGACTACGTGATCGACTGCATCGACACCATCTCCCAGAAGCTCGCGATCGCCCAGTGGTGCGCTGAGCGGGGCGTGCCTCTGCTCTCCTCCATGGGCGCCGCCAACAAGCTGGACCCGACCCAACTGGAGTTCGCCACCATCGAGCAGACCCGCTCCTGCCCGCTGTCCCGGGTGATCCGACGGGAATGTCGCCGCCGCGGCATCGCCGGGCTGGAGGTGCTGTCCTCCCGAGAATTGCCGGTGGCGGTCAACTCGAGCGGCGGGTGGAGCAAGAGCGAGACCCTGGGCTCGATGAGCTACATGCCGCCCGTGATGGGGCAGATGCTGGCCGGACTGGTGATCCGACGCCTGGCCGGTCTAGCCCCCATGCCCGCGCCCCCGCACCTTGTCCACCGGGCCCAGGACCAGCCGATCACCATCCTGGACAGTCATCACCACTTCGACTTCCTGACCGGTCAGGAACTGCGACGGGAGTACCTGGCCCAGCTGGCGCACGCCGACGTCCGGTTGGTGGCGCAGACCCTCACCCCGAGTGCTTTCATGGACTTGATCGGCGTGGCCGACCAGCTGGGTGACGGGACTCCCCTGCCGTTGTGGTCGGTCGGCTTCCACCCCTGGTTCATCGCCGACGCCGATCAGGCGGAGGCGGAGCTTGCGGTCTTCGCCGAAGCCGTGCAGCAGACCCGCTTCGTCGGCGAAGTGGGGCTGGACTTCAGCCCCCGTCGGCTGGAGCAGACCCCGCAAGACCTGCAACGACGCGTGCTGCGGGAGCTGCTGGAGCACACCTGTCAGGCCGCGGAGCAGGGTTCCACCGACCAACCCCACGTGCTGTCCCTGCACGCGGTTCGCTCCGCCGGTGACGTCCTGGACCTGCTCACCCAGCTGGATGCCACCAACCACAATGTGGTGCCGGTCTTCCACCGCTTCGGTGGCACCAGCAATGACCTGACCCGGCTGATCAAGCTGGGCGGCTACCTGTCCGTGCACCCACAGCTGCTCACTCGCAAGCGCGGCCGGGCCTTCCTGCAGCAGGTGCCCGCGGATCGCCTGTTGCTGGAAAGCGACCTGCCCCGCGAACAGACGCCCGGGGAGGCGGAGGCGGACCCGCAGGAGACCGCCGCCGAGGCAGCTCGGGAGTTGGTGAGTTCCCTCACCCAGACGCTCACGGCGCTCTCGCAATTGCGCCAGTGGGACATGGCCACCGAGATCACCCAGACCCAGTCCCGCCTCTACGGGATCGGCCGGTAGCCGGCCAGGTCGTGGATCACCCTCACCCGGGCGAGCTCGGGCATTCCCAGCCGCGCCATCGGGCCTGGCACACCGAGCGCCGAAGCGGCGGTACTGCTCATCAGCCGAAGATGAGGTGCCTGATGTGCTCGATCACGTCGTGCAGCTCTTGGTAGTCGCCCACGGCGGGGCCGGCGACGACGAGGTTCCAGAAGGTCGCGACACCAGCGAGCAGTGCGAAGATCAGCGTGGCGATCACCAGGCCTGACACAGCCACGACGCTGCGCTCGGAGCTGCGACGTAGAGACCGGGCAGCGATGAACGCACCGGCCCCTGCGACGAGCGCCGGCGCGAAACCCACGAACGGGATGAGCAACAGCAGCGGAGCGGACGCCAGCGCGAAGCCAGCGCAGACCAGGGCGATGATCCCGCCGGTGGTCGCCGAGCGCTGGTCGGTCTGCTGGGCGGTCGTCGGGATGCGCCGGGTCGGGGTCTCGGGCACGAGCTCGTCGTGGTCGTGGAAGGTGGCCATGGCAGGGATGTCCTTTCGGAAGGAGGGGTCGAAGGTGGGATCGGACAGGTCCACCGGCTGTGTGCCGATCACGGCGCACAGGATGGACAGGACCCAGAAGGCGGGGCAGACCGCGCTGATCCCGGCGCGGAGCGTCGTATTAGGCACGGGTGTCGGAACGGTTCAGGATCCATGTGGTGACAGCGACAATGAGCGCCGTCATCACGGCCGTCGCCCCGAGGACGAAGCTGACGCTGAACACGCTGAGGTCCGAGGCGTTGAAGCTCGTCTTCTGGCCGGAGACGAGGATCGTGCCGAGCTGCGTGGTGTGGGTGAGCAACCCGTAGGGAATCGCCAGCACCGCCGTCAGCTTCAGCTGCAGCAGCACCGTGCAGATGCCCGTCATGACCAGCGCGATCATCACCGGCACGGCGAAGGAGCGCAGGAAGGCCGACAGCGCTGACTGCAAGGCCGCCAGCGGGATGCAGGCCAGCATGATCAGCACGCTACCCAGGAAGTACTTGGCGGGCAGCATGCCGGGCAGGCCGAAGGCCTTGCCCAGGATGACGACGGTGATGACCAGGACAACCTGCATCACCGCCGACAGCGCGGAGATGGCCGCGATCTTGCCCAGCACCACCTCGGCCGTGGGCACGGGCCGGCTCATCAGCGCGTTCCAATTGCCGTTCTTGTGCTCGACGCGCCAGACCAACGAGGCGAGGATCGCGACGACGACCGGCAGGATCGCCATCCCGTAGAAACCGACCGAGCGGATCCACAGGGTGTGCCATCCGTCGGCGAACGAGCCCTGGCCGACGATGGTGCTCACCGAGCCGGAGACGACCATGATGATCGGGACCACGAGGACCACGGACCAGCTCATCGAGTGCTTGAGTTTGAGGAACTCGGAGTAGACGGATCCCATGGTCATGCCTCCTGGGTGTCGAAGCGGGCGGTGATGAACGCGAACAGTGCAGTGCCCACGACCGCCAGGGCGGCGATGCTCGCATAGGGCAGGTCGAAGTAGCGCAGCTCGGTGCCGACGTAGTCTGAGGGATTGGTCATCGCGTAGTAGCTCCAGGGCGTCAGGTGCGCCGCCCAGGTCGGCAGGATCACGCCGAAGATGGCCAGGGAGATCCCCACGATGCCGACGCCGAGGGCGACCAGCTGGTTCTCCACGTGGGCCGACAGCAGGATCTGGAAGGCGAGGACCGCGAGGCTGATGACCATGATCGAGACCGTGTAACCCAGCCAGTGCGAGAACGGGAACGGCGAGGTGGCCCCGAGCAGCAAGCCGAAGCCGGCGACCAGCAGAGACTGCAGCGCGATGGCGACGACGGTGATGGCTCCGAGCACGAGGAACTTGGCGCGGCACAACCGGCCGGGCGTCACGCCGCTGGTGGCCGACAGCAACCAGCCGTTGCCGGTGTGCTCCATCTCCACCTGCCGACTGGCCATCACCGCCAGCAGCACGGGCGAGATCATGGCCAGCGCCATCGACATCCCGCTGAGCAGGATCTTCCACGGAGCCCCGTCCGGATCGGCCAGGTCCTTGGTGATGCTCGAGCCAAAGGACTGGAAGGACGCGATGCCCGCGACGGCCAGCACGTACAGCCCCGCGACCAGCCCGATGCGCAGGTGGCGCATCTTGGCGATCTCATTGGCGATGACGGTGCTCATAGTCCGCCGCCTGCGGTGAGGTTCATGAACACGTCCTCGAGGCTCTGCTCGTCGCGGCGCACGCCGTAGATGTCGATCTGCTCGCCCACCAGCGCGGTGACGACTTGGGCCGTAGCGTCGTCATCGATGCCCGCCAGGGCGACCTCGCCGGCATCGGTCAGCCGTGCATCGCACGAGGGCAGGCACTGCAGCGCCCGCTTCGGCTCCGAGCAGGTGATCAGCACATCGGGGGCGGTGGCATCCATCAGCTCGGCGCGGGTGCCCTGGAAGATCATCCGGCCCTGGGTGAGGATCCCCAGCATGGTGGCGGTCTTGTCGATCTCGCCGAGCAGGTGCGAGGACACCATCACCGTGACGCCGTCGTCGGCCAGGCGACGCAGCAGGCCGCGCATCTCTTCGATGCCGGCAGGATCCAGGCCGTTGGTTGGCTCGTCGAGGATCAGCAGGCGCGGCTGGCGGGCCAGCGCCATCGCGATGCCCAGGCGTTGCTTCATGCCCAGCGAGTAGTCACGGATCTTCTTGTTCATCTGGCCCTCGAGGTGCACCGCTTGCACTGCCTGCTCGATCTGCTCCTTCTCCAGGTGCAGCAGGCGCTGGATCAGGCGCATGTTCTCCGCGCCGGTCAGGTGCGCATAACCCGGCGGAGCCTCAATCAGCGAGCCGACCGTCCCCAGCAGGGAACGCCTGGTCGCGCGGGTCATCGGCTGGCCCAGGATCTCGACCTCGCCGTCGCTGGGCTGGATCAGCGACAGCAGCATCTTCATCGTGGTGGACTTGCCCGCGCCGTTGGGGCCCAGGAAGCCGTAGACGCATCCTGTGGGGATGCGCAGGGAGAGGTCGTCGACCACGGTGCGGTCGCCGTAGCGCTTGGTCAGATTGTCTGTGGTGACTGCGAAGGACATACCTCTACGCTGCTGCAGATCAGAGCAGCAATCGCCTAGCCAGAGGCATATCTTCGTCCTACGACTCAAGGCATAGACAACGCCCGGATGCTGCTGCGGAGCGCAGCGTGATTCAGGCGCTGCCCGGGGCGATCAGACCGGTTTCGTAGGCCAGCACCACGGCCTGCACCCGGTCACGCAGATCCAGCTTGGTCAGCACGTGCCCGACGTGCACCTTCACGGTGCCCTCGCTGAGGACCAGCTCCTCGGCGATCTCCCGATTGGACATGCCACGCGCCACCAGGCCCAGCACGTCGCGCTCGCGTGGAGTGAGGGCCTCGAGCGCCTGTGCTGTGCGACGGGTGTCTCCCAGGACGGGATGCGAGCGGGCTTGGGCGAAGTGGCTCAGCAGCCGCCGGGTGGTCGATGGGGCGACCACCGCATCACCGACGTGCACATGCCGGATGGCCGCGGCCAGTTCCTCCAGCGGTGCGTCCTTGAGCAGGAAGCCCGAAGCCCCCGCCTGCAGCGCCTCGTAGGCGTACTCGTCCAGGTCGAAGGTGGTCAGGATCAGCACATGTGGCGGATCGTCCACTGCCAATACGCGCCGGGTGGCCTCGATGCCATCCACCCGCGGCATCCGCACGTCCATCAGCACCACGTCGGCCGGATGCTCGGCCAGTGCGTCAACGACCTCGTCGCCGTCGCTGGCCTCACCGACGACCTCGACACCGGGTGCGGTGCCCAGCACCATCCGAAAACCCATCCGGATCATCTCCTGGTCGTCGACCAGCAGCACGCGAATGCTCATGCCTCAGCTCCCGTCGGGATCGTGGCGACGACCTCGAAGCCGCCACCAGGTCGTTGCCCGGTGCGCAACTGGCCGTGATGCGCGGCGACCCGCTCACGCATCCCGACCAGCCCATGACCTGCATGATCCTTCCCAGCCGACATTGCCCCAGGCCCGTCGTCGCTGATGCTGACCTCGATCGCCTCGGGCCGGTGGCAGACCGTGACCCGCACATCGGTGACCAGGCCGGCGTGCTTGCGCACATTGGTCAACGCCTCCTGGATGATCCGGTACACGCTCAGGCCCACGCTCGCAGGAACATCTGTCGTGCGCTGACCTTGCTCGCTGAAGCTCACCGGCAGCCCCGCCACGCGTGACTGCTCGACCAGATCTGGTAACTGCTCCAGCCCCGGCTGCGGAGCATGCGAGCCGGGTTCGTCATCGCGTAGCACGCCGAGCATGCGACGCATGTCCGCCAGCGCTGTGCGCGAGATGTCGCGCACGGCGATCATCGCCTGCCGCGACCGCTCAGGATCCTGGCTGATGGTGGAGGCTGCGCCGTCGGACATCACCACCGCGACGCTCAGGCTGTGGGAGACGACATCATGCAGCTCCCGGGCGATTCGGGTGCGCTCCTGCGCGGCAGCCAGTGCGCTCTCGACGGCCTTCTCCCGCTCCAGCTGTGCGGCACGCTCACGCAGCGACGCAATGTAGCCACGACGGGTCTGCACCCACCGCCCCCACGTCCACGCCCACAGGATCAGCGCCACGATCACGCCGACATCGCCGATGCTCATGTCCCCACGCCGGAGCACCGGCAGGCAACTCAGGACCGTCCAGCCGGTGGTGATCACCGCCGCGAGGGCGGACAACTGCCAACGCCGACGAGAGGCGAGCGTGTAGACCGCCAGCAGCAGCATCGCATCCGCAGCCAAGAGCGAGATCCCCAGCAGGCTCTGCACCACCGCAACCAGCTGGATCACCGCGTAGGTGGCCACCGGTCGCTTGCGACGCAGCAGACCGGGCGCGCACAGCCCCACCGAGACCAGCAGACCGATCCCCCACCACAGCCCCGTCGGCATCGATCCGAACTGGATCGGCAGGTTGTAGACGAAGATTGCCAGGACGAGGAGGAGGTTCACGGTACGAGGGTGCAGCTGGAACCACGAGGGTGCAGCGCCTGGGCTCAGCACGACGTCAGTTGCCGTCGAACTGTCGCTCCTGCTGGAGGGCACCTCGTCCATACACACCGACCCTACCGGGACGCCTCATCCTGATCCGGGATGAGGCGTTGAACCGTCAACAACCGCGAGGAGACCATCATCACGCGCGCCGGGCATGAGCCCGTCGTGAGCGTCTCCCTGGCGGACTACGAGTCCCTGCGCGAGACCGCCTACCTGCTTCGCTCCCCCGCCAACGCCCGTCGACTCCTGGATTCCATCGAGAACCTGGAGAGCGGCCGGGGGGGCGCAGCACGATCTCATCGAGGACTGACCCGTGCTCCTCGTCTGGGATGAGACCGCGTGGGAGGACTACCTGTGGTGGCAGACCGAGGACCGACGCACTCTCAAGCGGATCAACCAGATCATCAAGGACATCGCCCCCAACGGCAACGAGGGCATCGGCAAACCCGAAGCACTGAAGCACGGGCTGTCCGGCTACTGGTCGCGACGCATCACCGACGAGCACCGCCTCGTCTACAAGGTCGTCGGTGACGAGATCCGCATCGCCGCCTGCAGGTACCACTACGGGCGGTGAACATCACGACGCGATCTCGCCGGCGCACAGCCGACAACGGGCATGACGGGCACCGTGCCCCATGGCGTCGCGCTGGAGCCGTAGGGTCGTCGACATGAGTTTGACGCCCCTCGACGAGATCCCGCGCGGCGAGTACGCCTACCCCGGGCCGCTTCGTGATGCCCTCGTCGCCAGCATCGTCTGTGGCGACAAGACCAGCACGACCTGCCTGCTCGCGGAATACGCGCCGGGAGTGAACCCCGTCGACGAGGTCGGCTCTCTGGAGGCTGTCGTCGACTCCTGTGGCGAGATCGCGTGCGTCACGCAGGTCGTCGACGTACAGGTCGTGCGCCTCGGCGATGTCACGCTGGAGCACGCCATCGCTGAGGGTGAGGGCCACACCGACGTCGCGGCTTGGCGCGCCAGCCACAAGGAGTTCTGGCGCTCCCCCGAATACGTCGCCGACATGGGCGAGCTTCCCCTCGACGACGACACACTCGTCGTCTGCTTCCGCTTCGCGATCGATCCCCGCTACCCAGTGCGCATGTGAGCCGTGGAGAGCGCGCGCGGATAGAGATACAAGCAACGATGGCGGCCCCAGAAGGAGCCGCCATCGTTGTACAGGGATGAGTGGAGCTCAGGGGGCACGTGTCGAACACCTCACATGGAGTGATCACCTGCTGCTGATCCTCGTGCCGACCGACGCGTAAGATCAGTACAGCATCGCCAGCGGTATCAACGCGACGCCGTCTGAACGTCGCCCAGCGGTATCTCCCGCATAGAGGACGATCTTGTCAACGAGCCGGTCACCGATGCGTTCGCCGAGCCAGTGAAGATGTTCGACGTGACGATCCGTGATGGTCTTCGCCAGTTTCACCTCGATACCAAGCACTGTCCCGTCGAAGCGCTCTACGATCAGATCCACTTCCTGGCGTCCGCCACGCGTTCGCAGGTGGAACACCTTGGCTTCAGCTGATGTCGCCGCCGCCCGCACGGCCAGCGTGGCAAGGCTCTCGAACAGCTGACCGAAGAGTTCCGCGGTGCCTGCGGCACCGCTGGTGAGCTTCTCCTCCGTGACACCCAAGAGATGTGCGGCAAGGCCGGGATCGCAGAGCTGATGCTTGTCGCCAACGGTCAATCGCCCCAGCGGCTGCACTGACGGCGTCCAGGCAGGCACCGGATCCAGCACCCAGATCTTGTCCAACAGGTTCCGGTAGACCTGTACCGACGCCTTGGCAGGCTTGTCGCCATCGCCCGCAGTAGCCGCATTCAGGATCGTCGAGTAGGCCGCGTCCGTTGACGAGGCCGCTGCATATGCCGTCATCCATGCGCGCAGCGATTCAGGTCGACGCACCCGCATCCCCATGTCCACCAGATCCCGATCGATGATGCGCGTCGCATAACCCTCAAGAGCATGTCGCCGCAGCTTCGGCGGCAACTCATTGATCGCCGGAAACCCCGAACTGCAAATCTCGCGGGCATAGTCCCGATGTGTGAAGTCACAGCTCCCAGTGAGTGCGGCCGTACCCTCGAATAGGTCTGCGAGGGAGATCGTCGGACGGGTCGATCTCCGTTCAGCAAGACTGAGCGGGCGCATGCGCAGGGACACAATCCGGGCAGCGCCCGAATGCGTGTCGACGCCGTCGTGCGGGGACGCGCTTCCTGTCAGGAGGAACTTCGTGGGAACCCTGGCGTCCACCAGTCGCCGAACGCGATCCCAGACCTCCGGCTGGCGTTGCCACTCGTCCACGCACACCCTCGCCTCTCGGGTGAGCAGCCCAGCCGAGTCCAGTTCATATGCCTGGCGAACATCCGCAGAATCCAGATTCAGGACCGCGTCACAGTGACGGGTTGCCGTCTCCGTCTTGCCCACCGCTTTCGGCCCGTCGAGCGCCACTGCAGGCAAGCCCGCCAAGAGTTCTTCGACTTCCGCATCGAGATAACGCGGGAGATACGCGCCCCCCAGTCCAACCGTCCGCAGCATCACACCCCCTACTGGCCGTCCTGCCCGCACCCTACTGGCCATTCTGACCAAAATCTACCAGTCATTTCGCCCAGGCGCTGGGTGGAGAACCCGTTGGGCTCTATTTCTTTGCCCAAGCCTCGACCTGCCGCCTCCTGATCAGGGGGCCGCGCGTCCGCACCCAGCACAACTGAAAGATCCGTTGCTCCTCGACGAAGATGGAGAATGGCGGCATGACCTGGTCCTTGGACGAGCCCGGCGTCCTCGCGCTGCCCAGCGGACGCCTCCTACGAGGGCGGCGCTGGACGACCACCGTGAAGAACCCACCCGATCTGGGGCTCTACGCGCTGTGGCGCGACCCCACTCCCGACTGGCCTTACCGCTGGATTCGATGGCCAGACTTCGGACTACCGATCCACGGCAAGGCAGCGTGGACAACCATCGAACAGACCTGGCAGGCCGCAGAATCCCAACGCATCGAAGTCGCCTGCGGCGGAGGAAAGGGCCGCACCGGAACCATCCTTGCCGCCATGGCCTGAATCGCCCCGGCATGTCCGGAGACTCCGAACTTTGGGAAGGTTGGAGTCATGCCAGGCAACACGAACAAGCGCTATCCGGCTGAGTTGAAGGCGCGGGCGGTGCGGATGTATCACGAGACCCGCCCGGACTATGAGGGTGACTGGCC
>NZ_JBCDMV010000031.1:0-79368 GCF_038433135.1 Luteococcus sp. H91
GGCAGTGGAACCGACGCCTACCCGCAGCGCATGCGGGACCTTGTCACACCCCCATGCCAGAATCATGACTACGAGACCGGCAACGACGCTGGACCGTTGACCAACCAGCCCTCATGAAAGATCGAGGATAGCTTCCGAAAAGCGACCTCCAGAATCGGACTGCGGGAGGGCCCCCGCGGGGGAATTCCCACAGGGTCGAAATCCGGCGGTCGATTCTCGGAATGGGACAGCCGATCCACTCTTGCGCGCTTGGCTGGATCGGCTAGAAAGGAGCCATGACCCCCGCCAGTACCCCCGAAAGCCTGGACTGGATCACCCGACTGTGCCGGATCGACTCCACCAGCCGCGACTCCAACAAGCCAGTGATCGGCCTGGTGGCCGAGGAATGCCGTCGGCTGGGGATCGAGCCCCATCTGTTCGACTCGCCCGACGGGTTGAAGCAGGGCCTGGTGGCCACCGTCCCCGCGGCCGACGGCGGCACCACCGGCGGGGTGCTGATCAGTGGGCACACCGACGTAGTCCCCGTCGATGGGCAGAGTTGGGCCAGCGAACCCTTCGAGCCCGAGATCCGCGACGGCCGGCTCTACGGCCGTGGCACAGCCGACATGAAGGGCTATCTGGGTGTGGTGATGCACCTGCTGCCCGAGATCGTGGCCGCCAAGCTGGCCGAACCCATCCACCTTGCCTTCAGCTATGACGAGGAGCCGGGGTGCCTGGGCGCGGCGGACATGGTGGCGGCCATCGAGCGGCTGGGGATCCGGCCACGGTGCTGTTTCGTTGGGGAACCGACCAGCATGCGGGTGATCCGCGCGCACAAATCCAGCTTTGCGCTCCGCGCGCTCTTCACCGGGGTGAACGCCCACTCGTCGCTGAAGCCGCTGGGGGTCAACGCCATCGAGTACGCCGGGGAACTGCTGGCCCACTGGAAGCGGGTGACCGGCGACTGGCAGGCCAATGGCCCCTTCGACCAGGCCTATCCGGTCACCTGGAGCACCGGCGGAGTGAACGAGTTTCACGCCGGCACCGCCTGGAACATCGTTCCCTCCCAGGCGGAACTGGTGCTGGAGTTTCGCTCGATCGCCGCGGTGGATGACGACGCCGTGGTGGCGGGCCTGCAGGATCTGGTGGCCGAGATCGACGCCCGGATGAAGCAGCAGAACCCGGCCGCCAGCGCCAGAATCGAGCTGGTCTCCGGCGTCGCGGGATTGGACACGGCACCGGACGAGGAGGTGGTGGCCCTGGCCGCGCGTCTGGGTGGCATCCCCTGCGACGACAAGGTGACCTATGGCACCGAGGCCGGCTTCTTCCAGCGGGCGGGGATTCCCACCGTCGTGTGTGGGCCCGGTGACATCGCCCAGGCCCACGCGGCTGACGAGTTCATCGATATGAGCCAGATCGAGGCCTGCCAGGAGTACTTCCAGGCGCTGTTGGCCGAGTTTTCCACCAGCTGAGGCAGCTGGTCTGGCCGGGTGGCGAGAGAATTTATCGCCCAATCAGGGCAAGGCACTGGACAAGTGGGGCCGGTTCACCCAAAGTTTCAGCATGACTACTGCCACCGAACCTCAGGAAACCGGCCGTGGGGGCGAACCCTCACTGGTCCGGGTGATCGGTCCGGGACTGTTGCTGCTTTTCATCATGGGCGACATTCTGGGCACGGGCGTCTATGCCCTGACCGGCAAGGTTGCCGCCCAGGTGGGTGGCATCGTCTGGCTGCCCTTCCTGGCCGCCTTCCTCGTCGCGCTGCTGACCGCCTTCAGCTACCTGGAGCTGGTCACCAAGTACCCCCAGGCCGCCGGCGCTGCCCTCTACACCCAGCGTGCCTTCAAGAGTCACTTCTTCACCTTCATCATCGCCTTCACCGTGATGTGTTCCGGCTTGACCTCCTCGGCGTCGGCGTCGAAGGCCTTCGCCGGCAACCTGGCCGCCATGTTCAACTGGAAGCTGGCCGAGAACGGCTCCGGGATGAAGATCATCGCCGGCGGCTTCCTGCTGCTGCTGATGCTGATCACCCTGCGCGGCGTCTCCGAGTCGGTGAAGGTCAACGTGGTGCTGACCTGCATCGAGCTCTCCGGTCTGCTGATCGTACTGGTGGTGGGCTTCTGGGCGATGAGCCAGGGCTCCGCCGACTTCAGCCGGTTGACCGAGGTGCACGTCGCGGAGGGCAAGACGCCCTTCGGTGCGATCACGGCCGCCACCGCCTTGGCCTTCTTCGCGATGGTGGGCTTCGAGGATTCGGTCAACATGGCCGAGGAGACCAAGGATCCGGTCAAGATCTTCCCCAAGATGCTGCTACTCGGCCTGGGTCTGACCGGTGTGGTCTACGTGTTGGTGGCCATCACCGCCGTCTCGCTGGTCAATCCCACCAAGCTGGGTGAGGGTTCCACCCCCTTGCTGCAGGTGGTCCAGGTGGGCGCTCCCAACTTCCCGACGGGCGTCTTCGCCGGCATCACCATGTTCGCCGTCTCCAACACCGCGCTGCTGAACATGCTGATGGCGTCGCGACTGCTGTACGGACTGGCGCACGAGGGTGTGCTGCCGCGCTCGCTGGGCAAGGTCAGCGCCAAGACCCGCACCCCGTGGGTGGCCATCCTGTTCACCACCGTGATCGCGCTGGGGCTGGTCTGGTTCAGCAACCTGACCGCGCTTGGCGGCACGACGGCTCTGCTGCTGCTGGTGGTCTTCACCGTGGTCAACGTCGCGGTGCTGGTGCTGCGCAAGGATCGCAAGGACGTCAAGCACTTCAAGACGCCCACCATCATGGCGATCCTCGGTGCCCTGACCGCGGCCTTCCTGGCCAGCCCGCTCTCGGGCCGCGCGTCGGGCGACTACAAGGTGGCCGGCTGGCTGCTGCTTGTGGGCATGGTGCTGGGCCTGGTGACCTTCGCGATCAACAAGTTCGTCTACCACCAGGAGACCAAGATCCGCGACATCGAGCACCTGGGTGACGTGGAATGGGAGGTGGAGCACCCCGTGGCAGAGGTGCCGCCGCTGATCGAGGTGCTGCGCAAGCACGACGACCACCCGGGTGGAGAGGCCCCGAAGAAGAAGCGCTGACCCGCCGACCCCACGACGGCCACCCACGGATCTCGTGGGTGGCCGTCCCTGTTCCAAGCAGCCGGATCAACCAGGTCCCCGAGCGTGGGTCTCAACGGGGGTCCCAGAGCGTGGCTCTCAACCACGGTCCCCGAGCCTGTCGAGGGGTGGTGGCGCGACGTGCACTGGGCCCGGCTGACCAGCGCCCTCGGCGACTGGCCCAGCAGGTTTGCGCCACAAACCACATCCTGATCGGGGTCCGGTGCACATCTGGCACTGGCCCGGAATGAGGATGCAGTTTGTGGCGCAAACCGGGCCGTCCCCTGATCGGGAAGCTCGGGCGCAGTGGCCTCAGTTGGTGGCGGCAGCGACGGCCGCGAGCACCGAGGCCTGGGCGTCGCCGGGGCTGGCGGGTAGCAGTGGGATGCCCATGGTGTTCATCACCCGTCGCATCCCGTCGCCCATGTGGTCCACGACGACGGCCTGGACACCCTGGTCCTTCAGGAAACGGACGATCCGGGCGTGGTGCGAGCCGTGGGTGCCGGCATCGTGTGACTCGTCCCAGGCAACCTCGTGGATCTGCCAGGCCCTGACCTCGGGGCCCTCGGCGCCGGGGGCAAACTCGGCGACGCCGACCCAGTGGGCCTTGCCCCAGCTGGTGGCGGACTGTCCGTCTGCGGTGGTGGGTGTTGCGACGATCATGCTTCCTCCAAGTGTTTGGCCCATTGTCTCCCCCCGGGATGCCGCCCCCCTTTACGGATGGGGCGCTCCAGAACGGGGTGTTTGACCCTGCCACGTGACAGGAACCACCTACATGTCAGTCGTGGGCGTGGGCGACGGTGTGCACGGTTCGGCTGAACTCGTCCTGCACGTCGTCGTGGTGCTTGTATGTCGCAAGGCTGACCAGCCAGGCCACCAGCAGTGCGGCCAGGAAGCCGGGCAGGATCTCGTAGTAGTCGAAGATGTGACCCGGGCCGCCGGAGGCATTGCCGAACCAGCCAACGATCACGGCGCCGGTGACCATGGAGGCCAGGGCGCCCATCGCGGAGAGCTTGCGCCAGAACAGGCTGAGCAGCACCACCGGCCCGAAGGAGGCACCGAAACCGGCCCAGGCGAAGGCCACCAGGGCCAGGATCGTGTCGTTCTGGGTCCAGGCCATCGCGCCGGCCACCAGCGCCACCACCAGCACCGCCAACCGGCCCAGGAAAACGTGGTGGTTGTCCGGCCGGTCGTGCTTGTTCAGTGCCTTGTAGATGTCCTCCACCAGCGCCGACGAGGTGACCAGCAGCTGGCTGGAGACCGTCGACATGATGGCCGCCAGCACCGCCGCCAGCATGAAACCGGCGATCAGCGGGTGGAAGAGGATCTGGCCCATCTTGATGTAGACGGTCTCCGGATCCTCCAGCTTGAGCCCCTGCTTCTGGTGCCAGGCAGCGCCCACCAGGGCGGTGGCGATGGCGCCGACCACCGCAAACAGCATCCAGCCGATCCCGATCCGGCGCCCGGCACGGGCCTCCGCCGAGGAACGCAGCGCCATGAAGCGCACGATGATGTGCGGCTGACCGAAGTAGCCCAGACCCCACGCCAGGGCCGAGATGATCCCGATGACCGCCACCTGGGTCAGTGGGTGCGGCAGCAGGGCCATCCGGTTGATTCCGGCGGCAGCATCCGACGCATTCACCTGGTGAGCCAGTTCACCGAAGCCGCCCAGCTTGACCAGGCCCACCACTGGCACCGCGATCAGCGCGGCGAACATCATGGCGCCCTGCACAAAGTCGGTGTAGCTGACCGCCAGGAAGCCGCCGAACAGGGTGTAGGCAATGGTCACCGCGGCGACGACCATCATCCCCATCCGGTAGTCCATCCCGAAGCTGGACTGCATGAAGACACCGCCGGCCACCATGCCGGAGCTGACGTAGAAGGTGAAGAAGACCAGGATGATCAGGCCGGACGCGATCCGCAGCAGCCGGGAACGGTCCCGCAGCCGGTTCTCCAGGAAGCTGGGCACCGTGATGGAGTCATTGGCTTCCTGGGTGTAGGCGCGCAGCCGGGGCGCGACGAATTTCCAGTTCAGCCAGGCGCCGACGGTCAGGCCGACGGCGATCCAGGCCTCCACCAGTCCGGTGGCGTAGATGGCGCCCGGCAGGCCCATCAACAGCCAGCCGGACATGTCGGCGGCACCGGCGGAGAGCGCCGCGACGGCCGGGTGCAGATCTCGCCCGCCGAGCATGTAGTCGTTCAGGCTGCTGGTCCGCCGGTAGGAGTACCAACCGATGAACAGCATCGCGGCCATGTAGACCACCATGGCGATGGTCTGGAAGGTCGTGTCAGTCACGAGGAGGCCTTTCGAGCGGTGCGACGTCGCACACGGGTGAATTGCCGCACAGTATTGCGCAGGGGAGTGCTCCAGCGGGGTTGAACCACGGGGCGAAACGAGTGTCCCGGCGGGATCGCGGTGCTGGTCATCTGTCCCGTTCCGAAAATCGACCGCCAGAACCGGACCCGGGTGGGAGGCTCCCGCTCAGGGGCGTCCCGGGGCGCCAATCTGGAGGTCAATTCTCGGAATCGGCCGGGGGTAGGCTCACCCGAGTGAGTGTCGACTTCGAGTACTTGGGCCTGAAGGATGATCCGGCCCGCCGCATGGAATACCACCAGGCGTGGGATCGGCAGCGGGAGGTGCATGCGGCCGTCGCTGCTGGCGAGGTGCGCGGTCGGGTGCTCTTCGTGGAGCACGACGCCGTCTACACCGCCGGCCGGCAGACCAACCCGGAGGAACGACCCTTCGATGGCACCCCGGTGGTCGACGTCGATCGCGGCGGCAAGATCACCTGGCACGGCCCGGGCCAACTGGTGGGTTACCCGATCGTGCAGCTGCCGGATCGGGTGGGCGTGGTCGACCATGTCCGACGCCTGGAGCAGGCCGTGATCGATCTGCTGGCGCAGTACGGCATCCGAGCCGGGCGGGTCCCGGGCCGCACGGGCGTCTGGTTGCCGGCCGACGACCCGGATTTCGTCCCCCCGATCGAGACCGGCCCGCACCACGCCAAGAGTGTGGGCCGCACCGGGTACTTCACCCCCGGCCTCCAGCTGGCCAGCATCGACGGCCAGCCGGGCGCGGTGGGGCATCGGGGGGCCGAAGCTGCCGACCGGAGCCCCCGGATCCTGCGCCCCGAGCGCAAGATCTGCGCGATCGGCATCCGGGTGACCAAGCGCACCACCATGCACGGCTTCGCCCTGAACATCACCAACAGCACCGCCGGCTTCGACAACATCGTCCCGTGTGGCATTCCCGATGCCGGCGTCACCAGCATGGCCGACGAGATGTCCGGCCCGCCGCCTACGCTGCTGGAAGTGGCTCAACGACTGGAACCGTTGCTGACAACCCATCTTTCCCGGGAAGGTAACCTGACCAAGTGACTATTGCTCCTGAAGGCCGCAAGCTCCTCCGCGTCGAGGTCAAGAACTCGCAGACCCCGATCGAACGCAAACCCGAGTGGATCAAGACCACCGCGAAGATGGGGCCGGAGTACCGCGAGCTGCAGAGCCTGGTCAAGGGCGAGGACCTGCACACCGTCTGCCAGGAGGCCGGCTGTCCCAACATCTTCGAGTGCTGGGAAGACCGCGAGGCCACCTTCCTGATCGGCGGGGACCAGTGCACCCGTCGCTGTGACTTCTGCCAGATCGAATCCGCCAAGCCGGAGGGTTATGACACGGCCGAGCCGGTGCGCGTCGCGGAGAGCGTCAAGAAGATGGGCCTGAAGTACGCCACCGTCACCGGTGTCTGCCGCGACGACCTCGAGGACGAGGGCGCCTGGCTGTACGCGGAGACCATCCGCCAGATCCACCAGATGAACCCCGGCGTCGGCGTCGAGATGCTGGCGCCGGACTTCAGCGGCAAGAAGGAATTCCTGGACCAGCTCTTCGACGCCAAGCCGGAGGTCTTCGGCCACAATGTGGAGACCGTGCCGCGGATCTTCAAGCGGATCCGCCCCGGCTTCCGCTACGAGCGTTCGCTGGAGGTGCTCACCATGGCGCGCGAGGCCGGGCTGGTCACCAAGAGCAACCTGATCCTGGGCATGGGTGAGACCCGGGAGGAGATCAGCCAGGCGATGCACGACCTGCACGACGCCGGCACCGAGCTGCTCACCATCACCCAGTACCTGCGCCCCAATGTCACGCTGCTGCCGATCGATCGCTGGGTCACCCCGCAGGAATTCGACGAGCTGGCGGAGGAGGCCACCGAGTTGGGCTTCAGCGGTGTGATGAGCGGCCCGATGGTGCGCTCCTCCTACCGCGCCGGTCGGCTCTACCGCCAGGCGATCGCCGCCCGCGGCTGACCCGCCTGCTGCTGAGGGATTGCCCCCTCGAAAGCTCGGGGATCGTGGCTGGGTAGGTGACCACGGTGACCGAGTTGGTCCAGGTCCCTGCCCGGGGTCCAGGGTTCAGTGCATGGCCAGTTCTGTGCCCTGGTTGAACTCGTCGCTGCCCATTGGGCGGCTCACCAGCCAGAAGGCCGCGGCCAGAACCAGGTAGCCCAACCCGATCAGCACCATCAGAGTGCGGGAGATGCCGCTGCCGGGGATCGCGGCGGCGGCGATCACCGCCGCCAGCACGATGGCGGCGTTGAAGATGCCGTCGTAGAGCACGAAGACCCGGCCCTTCACCTCGTCGTCGACGTGCGCCTGGACGACGGTGTCGATGCAGATCTTGATCGACTGGGCGAACCAACCGATGAGGAAGCTCGCCCCCACCAACGGCCAGCGGGAGAGCACCTGGCCCGGCCCGAGCTGGATGGCGGCGCTGGCCAGCAGCAGGGCGACGACGGTGGCCCGCATCCCCAACCGGTGCGCCACCGGCGGCACCAGCACCACGGACAGGGCGAAGCCGACGCCGCTGGCCCCCATCCACAGCCCGATGTCGGCCATCGCGCCGGAGACGTCGGTCGCGGGGTGCAGGTGGTTGCGGAAGAGCACCAGCACGCTGACCAGGGTAAGGCCGTAGAGCACCCGCTGGCCGGTGATGGTGGCCAACCCGAGCAGTGCGGGCCGGCGTTCCCGCAGGTGCAGCGCGGCATCGTGCAGGGCGGCCAGCGTCTGGCTGAACCGGGTGTGCGGTGCGGGCTCCTGCGGCCCCAGATCCTTGCGACCCAGTCGCGACGCGATCAGGGCGGAGCCGGCCCACATCGCGGCGGCGCAGCCGAAGATGGCCGCATCGGCCAGCGGGGCCGACCAGGGTGAGGCCAGCCGGAGCAGCGCGGCCAGTCCGCCGCCGACCAACAGACCGAGCGGGCCGATCATGGGCATCACGGCCGAGGCGGTGAGGAATTCGTCGTCGTCGATGGTGTGCTGCATGCCCGCGGCCAGCCCAGCCAGCACGAAGCGGTTCAGGGCCAGCGCCACCATCAGGCAGCCGAAGAGCACCGTCGAGACGCCCGGGGTGGTGGAGGCGGAGGCCACGATCCCCGCGATCACCAGGGCCAACGCACACCGGATGCTGTCCACGACGACGGTGACCGTCCGGCGCGACCAGTGATCCAGCAGGCCGCTGACGAAGGGCCCGATGATGCTGAAGGGCAGCAGGGTGATCGCGAACATGGCTGCGATCGCCCAGGCATTGGGTTGCTGCGCCGGGTTGAACAGGATGTGGCTGGCCATCCCGATCTGCAGGGTGCCGTCGGCGCACTGGGTGAGGGCCCGGATGCCGACCAGCTTGCGGAAGCGGGTGTGGCGCAGTAGCCGTCGCAGATTGCGCACGAAGGTCACGCCGGCTCCTGTCCCTGCGGTTGGCCCGGCCGAATGGGGGCCACCGCGATGCTACCCGCCCGCAGATTCCGAAAAACGACCGCCAGATCTCGGCCGGGCTCCACGCAGTGGGGTTTGCTGAGCGTCCGGCGCGTCCGGAGGTCGATTTCTGGAGGTCGATTCTCGGAAATGGTCGCTGACCAACTGGTTGGTTCGGGGTGCTTGAATGGCGCCATGGAGAGTGAAGACACGCCGCAGCTGTTCCGTCCGCTGGAGCTGGGAGGTCTGCGGATTCGCAACCGGGCCTGGGTTTCGCCGATGTGCCAGTACAGCGTGGAGTCCCGCGACGGGGTGGTCAATGACTGGCACCTGGTGCACTACGGGAGTTTCGCCGCAGGTGGCTTCGGTCTGGTGATGGCCGAGGCCACCGGAGTCAGCCCGGAGGCACGGATCAGCCCGTGGGATGCCGGGTTGTGGAATGACGACCAGGTGACCGCGTGGCGCCGGGTCACCGATTTCGTGCGGGCGCAGGGGGCCAGCTCGGGCGTCCAGTTGGCACACGCCGGGCGCAAGGCCTCCACCCATCGCTGGTGGCCCGGTGAGGCCGGGGGCAATGTTGCGCTGGATCAGGGCGGCTGGACCCCCGTCGGCCCGACCATGGCCAAGGGCGACGGCCCGGACTTCACCTCAGAGGTACAGGCGCTCGACGAGGCCGGGATCGCTCGGGTGATCGACGACTTCCGGGCCGCCGCCCAACGTGCCGAGCGGGCTGGCTTCGACGTGGTGGAGGTTCATGCGGCCCATGGCTACCTGCTGCACCAGTTCTACTCGCCGTTGTCCAATGACCGGCAGGACCAGTGGGGTGGCAGCTTCGAGAACCGCACCCGGCTGCTGCTGGCGGTGGTGGATGCGGTGCGCGAGGTCTGGACGGGGCCGTTGGTGGTGCGCATCTCGGCCACGGACTGGACCGACGGTGGTTGGGGCATCGAGGACTCGGTGCGGGTGGCGCAGCAGCTCAAGGAGCACGCCGTGAATCTGGTGGACGTCTCCACCGGGGGCCTGGTGAATGCCCCGATTCCGGTGGGTGCGGGTTATCAGGTCACCTTTGCCGAGCAGATCCGACGCCAGGCCGACATCGCGACGAGTGCGGTGGGGATGATCACCGAACCGGCCCAGGCCGAGCAGATCCTGGCCGAGGGCCGAGCAGACGCCGTCATGCTGGCCCGACAGGCCTTGCGGGACCCGAACTGGCCCTTGCGCGGGGCGCATGAGCTGGGGCTGCCGAACCAGGACGCACCGTGGCCGGCGGCCCGCTGGCGTGGAATGTGGCACTGACCCGACCTGGAACGAGCGCGATCATGGTGCTCGAGCCGGCCGAGGGCCGATCTTCGGACCGGACGATCAGGCGTTACCGGCGTCGAGGCGCCAGCCCAGGAATTCCTTCAGGTCGCCGGTCTCCCCGTCGCGGCCGCCGCGGCCCACGACCATTGGCGGCGGGCTGGCCTGCAGTTTCACCCCGGTGAAGCGGGCCATCGCCCCACCCGGCACCGTCAGCACGTAGTAGCCGCCGTCGGTGCCGATCGCGATCGAGTGGTTCTTGCGCAGGTACCAACCCTGCTTGTCGGTCTTCACGGTGGGGCCGGACATCAGCGTGGCCTTGAGCGGCTCCGGGGTGATGCCGCGTCGGGTGGCCTCAGAAATGAACTCGTCGATCAGCTTCTGGGCGGCCTGCGCCTCGACGCGGACGGACTGCTCATTCAGTTCGATCCGGCGACGGGCGTCTTCCTGGCGCTGACTGGGCATGACCCCACTCTAGACATGGGCTCGAAGCATGCCGTGTGGAAGGTGCGGAGGCGGGGCCTCGACGCGATGTGTATCGTTCAAAAAAAGGCACCTGGGGGCTGCTGGTCACCCCCAGCAACCCCCAGGGCGAATGTGGATCGACCCGGGGAGCCATCTTGGCTGCATTCCGAAGCGATGCTCAACTATCTCACGACTGACGTACCAGCGCTAATCCAAACTGGCCAATTGCTGAGAATTTCTTCGTGAACTATTTCACTTGTTCATCATCCATTGGCTGGAGTGGATGAGCTGGTGTCATCGTGAGACTGAACAGGTCAGCCCGTGAGACGGGTAGTTGCTGACGCGCCTGCTGGCAGCGGCGGCGCACCCGCTCGGGTGAGGTGTGCAAGGCACTGGCTAGCTCGTGGCTGGAGAGCCCGACCAGATAGCGCGCGGTGAGGAGTTTTCGCTGGTCAGGCCCGAGTAGCCCGCGGCATTCGGCGAGCCGGAGCAAGGTCTCGGGGGATTGGGTGCCCGGGGCCGGCAGGCGATCCAGTCGACGGGGGTCGAAGGCGCTCTCCGGGGTGGGTGTGGGCTGCATTCGGGAGGCGATGCTGGCTGCCATGCGGGTCAGGACGTCCCCCTTGGTGCGGGGCCAGTCGTGCAGCACCAGCCAGCAGGTGCCGAGTAGGTCAAGTGGGCTTGCCCGTTCAGAGTCGGACGTCATAGCTCTCGGGGTGCTGACACCAGTCATGAGTTCTTCGACTCGTCGGGCCAACTCCAGGCAGAGGAACCAGCAGGCTCGGGGGCAGCCCTCGTGCATGGCGTCGACGAGGATGCGGAGATCCTCCGCCCCCTCGGGCCGCAGGTGCGGAGTCTTTGGCGGTGGGCAAAGGCAGGGGAGGTCGGATTCCGGGGTCACGATCCCATCCCAGCAGCCGGGTGTTGTCCGTGGTGTTGTCCGGGCAGGGCGAGGTGTTGTCAGTGCACTCCGTGGGACACGCCAGCGGGGACCCGGGAAGAACCCGGGCCCCCGCTGGGACGCTCACCACCTGCCGCCGCTCACTCCTCCGCCAGGGCCTCCGTCGGGGTGGCGTTGGCGGCCTTGCGGCCGGGCAGGATCGAGGCCAGCGCGGCGGCCAGCACCGCGATCCCGATCAGGCCCAGGGTCATCGGCCAGTTCACCGCGAACTGGATGGCGGAACCCATGTCCGCCTGTCGCAGCACCGCCCGGATGCCCAACCAGCCGAAGAAGCCACCGGCCAGCACACCCACCAGCACACCGGCCAGGGCAAGCAGCAGCGCCTCCACCAGCAGCATCAGCCGCAGCGAGGTCTTCTGCATGCCCAGCGCTCGCAGCAGCGCCGATTCCCGGGTGCGCTCGATCACGCTCAGGCCCAGGGTGTTGCTCACGCCGATCAGCGCGATCACCACGGCTGCGCCCAGCAGGCCGGTGATCACCATCAACAGGATGTCGAGGATCTTGGTGATCATGCTGGACTGCGCGGCCGATCCACTGAGCATGATCGTCTGGTCCTGCGTCCCGATCCGTTCCAGTTGGGTCATGGTGGAGCCCAGATCATCCTTGTCCACCAGCTGTGCCCAGTAGAGCTGGGCCGTCGGCTTGGGGACCAGCTTGGTCAGCGTCGCCGCGGAAACCAGTGCCTGACCGTTTTCCACGGCGCGATTGGGGACGGCCGTCAAGGTCACCGGGGCGCCGGTCGGCTTCCCGTCGACCTCGGCCTGCAGGATGATCCTGGTGCCACGCTTGATGCCGCTGTTCACCAGGACTTCACCGTCGGCAATGGTGGCCGGAATCTGGTCGGTCACCGTGCGCACGTCGGCACTCGGGGTGGCGACGGTGCTGATGTAGCTGCTGCCCTGGCTGTTCACCGGGCCGCCCTGTAGCACGGCCGAGTTCTTGATGTTGGGCAGCTTGTTCAGGGCACTCTGGGTGGCGGCGGACAGTCCCCGGTTGGGTTCGTCCTTGCCGTCGCTGTAGCTGGACCTACTCACCTGGACGTCCACCGGATACTTCTGCTCGATCTCGGTCAGGGCGGTGCGTTGCGCGGTCGCCGTGCCCACCTGCAGGGTGACGATCAGCCCGCAGGCCAGCATCAGCGCCGTCGCGGTCGCCGAGGCCCGACGCGGATTGCGCACGGCATTGGCGGCAGCCAGGGCGGGCGTCGGGCCGGCCCAGGTGAAGAGCTTGCCCAGCGCCTTGAGCACGGTCGGAATGAACAGCGGAGCACCGAAGAGGACGCCGATGCTGATCAGGATCGCACCCAGCACGGCCAACACCACCGGGCCCTGCCAGCTGGGGGTGTTCTCGGTCACCTTCGCCACCACCGACAGCCAGGCCAGGGCGGCGCCGGCCAGCACGAACAGACCGCAGATGATGGCGCGGACGATGGAACCGCGGCGCTGTTCCTCGCTGGTGGCCACCGGCCGCAGCGCCTCCAGCGGGGCGACGCGGGTGGCGCGCAGCGCCGGCAGCACGGCCGCCAGCACGGTCAACAGGATGCCGATCAACACCTGCACGCCCAGATCAAGCCAGGGGAAGCTCAGACCGAAATAGCTGGCCTTGGTGATGGTGGCGCCGATCCAGGCCACCAGTGCGCCGAAGGCGATGCCCAGCAGCGAACCGAGCAGGCCCAGGATCACGGCCTCGGCCAGGAAACGTCGCCGCACCTGACCGCCGGTGGCGCCGACGGCCCGCAGCAGGCCGATCTGCCGGCGACGCTGGGTGAGCAGGATGGTGAAGGTGTTGGCAATGATGATCATGCCGACCAGTGCGGCGATGGCGCTGAAGACCCACAACAGGTACTTCATGACGTCGAAGCCGCCGGCGATGCTCTTGATCGCGCTGGACTGGTGGTTCTCCGCCGTGTCCACCTGCAGGTTCTTGCCGGCGTCGGGGTACATCTCCTCGTCGGGGCGGTCGGTCAGCGGCACCAGGGCGTCGTGCACCGCGGTCATGGTGGCCTGCGGATCGTCAGTCTTGATCAGCCAGGTGCCGCCGGGCATGCTGTTGGCCTCGTTGGCCAGCGATGGATCGCTGTAGGCCGTCTGGAAGAAGATGCTGGGTGCGTCATCGGTGATGCCGACGACGGTCAGCTTGGTGCCCTGGACCTCGACGGTCTGACCGACGGACACCGCCAGCTTGTCCGCCAGCTGGTCCGACAGGGCGATCTCGGTGGGCTTGGCAGGCCAGGCGCCGTCCTTGATGGTTGCCCAGCGGAATTCCTCCGACGGGGTGGGGTACAGCGCCGCGTAGACATTGGTCTTGTCGCTGCTCAGGGCGACCTGGCCGGCCTGGCTCTGTTCGGTCTTGACCACGCCGGGCACCTTCTTGATGGCGGCGTCGATCTGGGCTGCGGTGACCTTCTCCTTGGGGTTCTGGACGGTGGCCACCACGTCGGCCTTGGAGGTGGCCAGCGACATCATCTTGCCCAGCGCATCGGACTGGGTCTCGACGAAGATGCTCACCGCCGCCATGAAGCCGACGCTGATCATGATCGCAACCAGCGTCGCGACCACGCGCCCCGGGTGGAGGCGCACTTCCTTTGCTGCGTCGCGGAACATCAGGCCCCCACACGGGTCAGGGCGGCGTTGACGGTCTCCACCGAAGGGCGCTCGATGTCGTCGACGATCTGCCCGTCGAGCAGGATCAGCGCGCGATCGGCGTAGGCCGCGGCCTTGGCGTCGTGGGTGACCATGATGATGGTCTGGCCCAGCTCGTCGACGCAGCGCCGCAGGTAGTCGAGCAGCGCGGTGCCGGTCTTGGAATCCAGCGCGCCGGTGGGCTCGTCGGCGAAGATCACGTCGGGACGGGTGATCATGGCGCGGGCCACGGCGACGCGCTGCTGCTGGCCTCCGGAGAGTTCCGACGGGCGGTGGTTCAGTCGCTCGGTCAGGCCCAGCGAGTCGGTCAGCTGGGTGAAGAAGGCCTGATCGGGCTTCTTGCCGGCCAGTTCCAGCGGCAGCAGGATGTTCTGCTTGGCCGTCAGGGTGGGCAGCAGGTTGAAGCTCTGGAAGACAAAGCCCACTCGGTCGCGACGGACCAGGGTGAGCTGTTTGTCGCTCAGCGCGTTGAGTTCCTGGGCGCCCATGATCACCCGGCCGTCGGTGATCTTGTCCAGCCCGGCCAGACAGTGCATCAGGGTGGACTTGCCGGAGCCCGACGGGCCCATGATCGCGGTGAAGGAGCCGCGGGCGAAATTCACGTTGACCTGCTTCAGCGCGGTCACCTGGGTCTTGCCCGAGCCGTAGACCTTCACCAGGTCAATGGTCTGGGCCACGAGATCGGCGGTGGGGGCGGAGCCGCCCGGCCGGGGCTGCTGGGCTTGCGGGGTGGGCGGGACGGCGGGCTGCGCCATGACGAGGCCTTTCGGTTGGCGTACTGGGAAGGGGTCTTTCGACCCGACAGCACCACCCTAGGAAAAGGCCTAGTCAACCCACCTCCCTCTGGGGTAGTCAGGTTGCGCGGTCATCTCCGACCACGGGATGAGAGGCCGCTACCACGAGGGTTGAGATCGGGGCCTCGACAGGCTGCTTCAGCAAATCTCGCTCTGTTCCACCAACGGTCGCCCTGCGTCGGCAATAACCATGGCAGGGTCGCCGTTCAAGGAGCAGCGAGCCGGTTCGGGAGCAGGGTCACTGTTCGGGGGCAAGCCATCCTCGACCGCGACCCCCGCAGGTCACCTCGACCCCGTCCGGGAATCCCGGACCCCGGCTGGCGGGGGTCCGGGTGCCCCGGGCGGGATCGCAGTGAGCTCCGGGGGGTCAGAGTGGGCTCCGGGCCTTGACGGGCTCGGCCATCGGGGTTGGGGCTGTGCCAAGGGGCCTCGACGGGCTCGGGGGCCGTGCTCACCCCCCGCTCCAGCGGGTGTCCGGGGCGACCTCAGCAGGCGCCCAGGGCGCGGGCGATCACCACGGAGCTCGTCGCCGCCCAGGCCTGTGGGCGGCAGGAAGCGGGGTAGGGCTGGGGCGGGAAGATCTCGTCGGGGCCCAGGCCGCCGAAGAGCTCGGGCATCCGGTAGCAGAAACCCTCGGCGGCGCGCAGCAGGCCCAGGGCCAGCTGGCGGGCCTCATCGGCGAAACCGGCGCGCAGCATCTGGTCGATGATGAAGGCCGTGTCGTGGGTCCACACCGAACCGACGTGGTAGCTCAGCGGCCAGTAGCCGCCATTGGTGGTGCTCATGGTGCGAATGCCGTAGCCGGAGTTCATTGACGGGTGCATCAGCCGCTCCACCACGGTGCGCTCCTCGTCGGCGGTGAGCAGGCCGGTGCCCAGCACGTGCCCCATGTTGGAGGCGACGCCGGTCACCTGCGGCTTGTTGCCGTCGGCATCGGTGGCGCCGTCCAGCGCCAGCACCGGGTAGGCGCCCAACTCGTCGCTGGCCCAGAACTTCTCCCGGAAGCGGGTGGCCAGGGCGGCTGCCCACGCGGTCCACTCGGCCTCGGCGGCGGTGTCCCCCTCGTACTTCGACAGCAGCCGGGCCCCGCCCAGGGCGGCGGCGTGGGCATAACCCTGCACCTCGGCCAGCGCCACCGATCCGGCGGCCAGCGAGCCGTCGGCAAAGCGAATGGAGTCGCCGGAATCCTTCCAACCCTGGTTGGCCAGGCCGTGGCCCGACTCGTCGCGGTATTCCAGGAAGCCGTCGCCATCGGCGTCGCCGTGGTCGCGGATCCAGCCCAGCGCGGCGCGCAGGTTGGGCAGCAGTGCGCGCACCTCGTCGGGGGCCAGCCCGGCGCGTTCGGCCTCGTCCAGCAGCATCACCCACAGGCAGGTGGCATCAACCGTGCCGTAGTAGAGCGGCGGCAGGTGCATCTCGTGCGCCGCCTGGCCCTGGTGGGCCAGCGCCAGCTCCAACGGCTCCTGGCGCACCTCGTGCAGGATCTTGCCCGGCTGCTCCGCGGAGTCGACGTCGTGCTTGGTGCCCTGCAGCAGGGCCAGGGCGCGCAGCGTGCCGTGCGCGATACTGACGTCGTGCGGCAGCAGGTTGCGGGCGGCGATCAGCGAGTCGCGGCCGAAGAGGGTGAAGTACCAGGGGGCGCCGGCGGCCAGGAAGCCGTGCTCTGGGGCCGACGGGTGGCTCATCCGCAACCCGTTGATGTCAGCGAAACTGCTGGCCAGCAACTGGTCCAGGGCAGGATGACGGCCGTCGGTGACCGGCGGCACCAGGGCCGGCGCGGTGCAGGCCAGGAAGGGGGCGCCGGCATCGGTGAGTTCCAGCTCGACGACGGCCTCGGCCCGCCCGCGGGGTGCCAGCTGCAGCGTCCAGGTCAGCAGATAGGCCTCGTCGTCGATGGTGATGTCGGCGTCGGTGCTCAGCGTGGCGGTGGTGCGTTCGTCGCGCCAGTGGAAGCGCACCGGGCCGTCGCCGGGCAGTTCAGGGGTGATGGGCGAGGCGGGCAGCCCGGACTTGATCGACTGCATCGCGGTGGCGTCGGGGCGCAGTCGCATGCTCAGCTCGACGGTCAGCTCCTGCAGGGATGCGGTGCTCAACAGCAGGCGCTCCCGGATTCCGGTGCCGCTGACCTCGCGGACCCGCTCCAGCACCAGCGCCGGGTCCACGCCCAGATCGGGGGTGCGCAGCACGTACTGGAACTGGGTGCTCCGGCCGCCGCGCTCCGCGGTGGTGACGTGCTCCAGTCCCTGGCTGTCACAGGTCAGGAGCAGTTGCGAGACCACCCGGGTGTCGCCGCAGTAGATGCCTTCGACATCGCGCATCGGGGGCAGTCCGTCGGCCTGCCCATCGAGCGCCGACCACGCCTGGACGGGGGCGGCGAGCACCGCGGAGCGATTGGTGAGGTAGGGCTGCTGCATGGTGCTTTCCTGGGGTCTGGGCGTCGTTGCTCGTGCTGGCCCCAGCGCCGGTGAAATTCGGTCCACCCCTTGACGCGGGTACCTCTCAGGGGAGACGCTATCAGCAATCTTGATCGTTCAAAAGAGGGCAATGGGGCCCTCTGGCGAGAGAGATTCCACGAAAAGAGGTAACCAGATCATGGGACGTCCCACGCTGGTGAGTCTGGCCAAGGAGCTTGGTGTCTCTCGCCAGACGGTCTCGAATGTGATCAATGCCCCCCACCTGGTGAAGTCGGAGACTCGCGAGCGGGTGCAGGAGGCGATCGAACGTAGCGGCTACCGCCCAAACCAGGCCGCACAGGCGCTGCGCAACCAGCGATCGCGCACCGTCGCGATGCGCGTCTATCCCACCCTTGACGAGGGAATCAACGGCGCGGTGATGGACCGCTTCGTCCATCGCTTCGCCCAGGCGCTGCGCGACCGCGGCTATGCGTTGCTGCTGGTCACCGCGGATTCCGATGAGGATGAGGTCGACACCCTGCACGAGATGTCCATTCGGGGCCGGATCGACGGCTGCCTGTTGACCGGCACCTACGCCGGTGATCCGCGCCCCGCCCAACTGGCCGCGGAGGGGGCCAAACTGGTCGCCTTCGGCCGACCCTGGGGTCAGGAGGAGACCAGCACCCATGACTGGGTGGACATCGACGGCGCGGCCGGTACCCGGATGGCAACCCAGCACCTGCTGGACGCGGGCTACCGCCGGATCGGCTTCCTTGGCTGGCCCGAAGGTAGTGGTGTCGGCGACGACCGGCGTCGCGGCTGGGCAGAGACCCTGGGAGCCGCCGGAGTCGACGGTTTCGAGGCCTGGCAGGCCACGGGCATGGACACCATGGCCACCGGGCTGTCGGGAATGGAAACGCTGCTGGGGCTGGGCGCCGAGGCCGTGGTCTGCGCGGCCGACTCCCTGGCCGTGGGCGCGGTGGAACACCTTCGTCGTAGCGGTTTGATGACTCGGCCCACCGCCCCCGTGATCGGCTTCGACAACACGCCCGTCGCCCGCGCGATGGGCATCTCCAGCATCGACCAGGACGTGGAGCGGGCCGTACAAGCACTCACCGACCGGCTGATGCTGCGGGTCGGCGACGGCTCCGACGACCTCCCGCCGCTCAACCAGCTGCTGGCGCCGCGGCTGGTCACCCGCGAACTGAGCTCCATCTTCGTCACCCACTGACCATTCCTTCCGACCTCAGCGGTCAGATCCCACAACTGAACAGGCAGCACCCGGCGGGGCGAAGACGACCCGGCCGGCTCCACCCCTCGAAAGGAAAATCCATGACCAAGACCCTCCGTTCCAGTGCGCTCGTCGCAGCCCTCACCCTGCCGCTCGCGCTGACGGCCTGCGGTGGCGGCTCCGGCTTCGATTCAGGCGACAAGGCCTCCGGCGACAGCTCCGCGGCGGCGGTTCCGGCGCCGAACAAGAACGAGGTGAGCGTTCTGATCGGCTCCTCGGGCGACGCGGAGACCAAGGCCGTGACCGAGGCCGTCAAGGCCTGGAGCACCAAGAGTGGCATCCCCGCCAAGGTCCAGGTGGCCGCCGACCTGCCGCAGCAGGCCGCGCAGGGCTTCGCGTCGGGCAAGCCCGCCGACGTCGTCTACACCGCCACCGACGTCTTCCACTCCTGGGTCAAGGCCGGCAACCTGCAGGCCTACGGCGATGCGTTGGAGAACAAGGACGACTACTACGAGGGTTTGAAGGACGCCTTCACCACAGACGGCAAGTTCTATTGCGCGCCCAAGGACTTCTCCACCCTGCAGCTGGTCATCAACACCGACCTGTGGAAGAAGGCCGGGCTGACCGAGGCCGACTACCCCAAGACCTGGGAGGATCTGGAGAAGGTGGGCAAGAAGCTCACCCAGGGCAAGGTGAAGGGCCTGGCCTTCGGGCCCGAGGTGCAGCGCGTCGGGGTCTTCCTGGCCCAGGCCGGCGGCGGTCTGGAGAAGGACGGCAAGGCCACCGCGAACTCCCCCGAGAATGTGGAGGGCCTGACCTTCGTCAAGAAGGCGATGGCCGACGGCTGGATGGCCTACTCCAGCGATCTGGGCTCCGGCTGGGGCGGCGAGGCCTTCGGCAAGCAGCAGGCGGCCATGGTGATCGAGGGCAACTGGATCACCGGCGCCCTGCAGAACGACTTCAAGAGCGTGAAGTACGCCGTCGTCGAGCTGCCGCAGGGCAAGGCCAAGGGCACCCTGCAGTACACCAACTGCTGGGGCGTCACCGCCAAGGGCGACAACATCGGCGGTGCGGTTGACCTGGTCAAGAGCCTGAACACCACCGAGCAGCAGCTGGCTTTCGCCAAGGCTTTCGGCGTGATGCCGTCGCTGAAGTCCGCCAAGGATGGCTGGAGCGCGGCCAACCCGACCATGGTGCCCTTCATCAGTGGCGCCGAATACGCGCAGAACCTGCCCGCCGAGGTGGGCGCCGCCGACGTGATCAAGGACATGAATGCCCAGCTCTCCCAGCTGAAGTCCAAGGATCCGAAGGCCCTGCTGGACGGCGTCCAGACCAACCTGGAACCCGTCGTCGCCGACGCCGCCAAGTGACCCTCACCACCAACCCACTAGGACACTGACCGATGTCACATCCCGTGAGCCCCGACGCGAGCAAGACGCGCCGCCGGAGGGGGAAGGCCAACTCGCAGGCCTTCTCCGGCTGGCTCTTCGTGTCGCCCGTGATCCTGATCCTGGGCATCTTCCTGTTCATCCCGATCCTGATGGCGCTGTGGGTGAGCGTCTCCGACTGGTCCGGCAATGGCAGCCCCTTCGACCCCTCGGTGAACTTCGTCGGGGGCAAGAACTACCAGGCGATCCTGGGCGGCAAGGGGCTTACGGGCCGTGACTTCGGCATGGCCATTCGCAACAACCTGTACTACGTGCTCTTCGTGGTGCCACTGCAGACCATCGTCGCGCTCTTCCTGGCGGTGATGGTCACCCGCAAGGGGTTGAAAGGCAAGGGCTTCTTCCGGACTGCCTTCTACTTTCCCAGCGTCACCAGCTCGGTGGCGATCACCGTGCTGTGGCTCTTCCTGTTCAACGCCTCTGGAGCGGTGAACAAGGCGCTGAGCTGGTTGGGTATCCATGGCCCCAACTGGTTCCAGGATCCGCGCGGCATTCTCGGGCTGGTGCTGGAACCCTTGGGTGTGCACGAATCCGGGGCGTTGGCCAAGCCCGGCTTCCTGGGGATCAGCGCCTACCAGTGGCTGCAGGGGCCATCGGTGGCGATGTGTGCCTTCATCCTGATGGCGATCTTCACCACGTCGGGTACCTTCATGCTGCTCTTCATCGCCGCGCTGCAGAACATCGGCGACGAGACCGACGAGGCGGGCATGATGGACGGCGCCAGCGCCTGGCAACGCTTCCGGCACATCACCCTGCCGATGCTCAAGCCGACGCTGTACACCGTGATCACCCTGGGCCTGATCGGCACCTGGCAGGTCTTCGACCAGATCGCGATCGGATCGCAGGGCGGCCCGGCCAAGACGACGATGACCCCGGCCTACCTGAGCTTCACCAAGGCCTTCAACGACAACGAGTGGGGCAAGGGCGCGGCGATCGCCTTCGTCCTGTTTGCCATCATCATCCTGATGACGATTCTGCAGCGCCTGATCCTGGGCGATTCCGACTTTTCCAAGATGAGCAAGAAGCAGCTCAAGGCGGACAGGTCTGCCCGAGACGGGGCCGCCGTCCGGGAGGCTGCCCTGGTTGCCGCCCGCACCAACGCAGGAGGACAGGCATGAGCGCCGAGACATCCTTCGTGATGGGCAAGAAGCCCTCACGCGTCGGGACGTGGATCACCCTCGGGGTGCTGCTGCTGATGGCGCTGTTCTACATCTTCCCCTTCATCCTGCAGGTGGTCAGCTCCTTCAAGACCGACCAGGATGCCACCAACAGCCCGATGAGTCTCACCCCGTCGGTGTGGACCACTGCCGCCTATGACCGGCTCTTCAAGAACTCCGACTACCCGCTTTGGTTCGTGAACTCCGCGCTGGTCACCGTGCTGGTCACCGCCGGTCGGGTCTTCTTCAACTCCCTGGCCGGCTATGCGCTGGCCCGGTTGAAGTTCCCCGGCCGCAAGCTGATCTTCGTGTTGCTGATCGGCGTGATGAGCGTGCCGGGTGTGGTGCTGTTGATCCCCAAGTTCCTGGTGATCAACTACCTCAACATCTACGACACCTACCCGGCGCTGGTGCTGCCTCTGCTGGTGGATGCCGCGGGCGTCTTCATCATGAAGAACTTCTTCGAGTCCATTCCGGTCTCGGTGGAGGAGGCGGCGCGGATTGACGGCGCGAGCACCTTCCGCACCTTCTGGTCAGTGGTGCTGCCGATGGCGGTCCCCGCGCTGATCACCATCACCATCCTCAGCTTCCAGGGTTCCTGGAATGAGTACAGCCACTTCATCATCGCCTCGCAGGACCCGTCGCTGTTCACCCTGACCAAGGGCGTCGGCACGCTGGCCTCGGGCGGTCTGGGCGGCAAGGCCAACCAGTACCCGCTGAAGCTGGCGGCGGCGGCGATCATGACCATCCCGGTCGCGATCCTGTTCTTCGCCTTCCAGAAGCGGATCATGAACACCTCGTCGGGCGCCGTCAAGGAGTAGGCCCGATGGGCGTTCGCCCACGACTGAGCAGTTCGACCCCCAGCGCAGCCAGTGCGTTGGGGGTCGAACTGCGTATGTTCTGCGTCGGGGGGCAAGGTGCGCCCAAGGTGACCACGGTCCCCGAGCCTGTCGAGGGTTCCTCTGGAGGCCGAGGATCAGGCCTGGGCGAACCCGTTCGGGTTGGCCGACTGCCAGCGGTAGGTGTCGGCGCAGGCATCGGCGACGGACTTGTTGGCCTGCCAGCCCAGTTCCTGCTGGGCCAGGTTGACGTCGGCATAGGAGGAGGCGACGTCACCGGGGCGGCGGGCCACGATCTCGTAGGGGATCTCCACGCCGGAAGCCGCCTCGAAGGCGTGCACGATCTCCAGCACCGAATTGGGCTGGCCGGTGCCGAGGTTCCACACGTGGTAGCCGTCGTGCCCACCCAGGTAGTCCAACGCGGCCAGGTGCCCGGCGGCCAGGTCCACGACGTGGATGTAGTCGCGGGTGCCGGTGCCGTCGGGGGTGGGGTAGTCGTCGCCGAAGACCATCAACCTGTCCCGGCGCCCGGCCGCCACCTGCGCGACGAAGGGCAGCAGGTTGTTCGGGATGCCCTTGGGATCCTCGCCGATCCGCCCGGATTCGTGCGCGCCGATCGGGTTGAAGTAGCGCAGCACCCCCACCCGCAGCTCGGGGTCGGCGGCGGACGCGTCGGCCAGGATCTGCTCGATCATGTGCTTGGTGCGGCCATAGGGATTGGTGGCGCCGGTGGGGCCGTCCTCGACGAAGGGCGGCTCGGACAGCTCGCCGTAGACCGTCGCCGAGGAGCTGAAGACGATGGTGTGACAGCCGTGCTTGGCCATGGTCTCCAGCAGGGTGATGGTGGAGCCCAGGTTCTCCCGGTAGTAGGTCAGCGGGATCTGGGTGGACTCACCGACGGCCTTCCAGCCGGCGAAGTGGATCACCGATTCCGGCCGGAAGTCCGCGAAGGCGGCGTCCAGCGCCTGCTCGTCGCGCACATTGGCCTCGACGAAGCGGGGCTCCTTGCCGGCCAGCTCGGCCACCCGACGCAGCGACTCCTCCGAGCTGTTCGACAGGTCGTCGACCACCATGACGTCGTGCCCCTGCTCCAGCAGGGCAAGGGTGGTGTGGGAGCCGATGTAGCCGGCTCCGCCGGTGACGAGGACGCGCATGGGTTACCTTTCGTGGACTACGGACAAGCCTACGGCGCGAAGTGTGCGTCGGCTGTGTGGCACCGGGGAACGGGCTGGGAATCGGGGGTCTTTGGGGGCGCGGCAGATCAGTTCAATCCGAGGAAGTCCACCATGTTCTGCACCGTGGCATGGGCCTGCTCGGCCGTCTCCCGCTCGGCGAAGATTCGCAGCACCGGCTCGGTGCCGGAGAAGCGGGCAACGAGCCAGCCACCGTCGGCCAGGAAGACCTTCACTCCGTCCAGATACGACGTGTGATCCACCGCGACGTCGAAATCGGGCAGTTCTCGCCGCTCGAAGAGGGTGGCCATCAGCTCGGCGCGGCGCTGCGGGGTGAAGTTCCAGGCGGTTTCCACCATCTCCAGACTGCCGTAGCGCTGTACCACCTCGCCCCACAGCTCGGACAGTTTGCGGCCGCTGTGCGCCAGCATCTCCACCAGCAGCGATCCGGCGTAGACGCCGTCCTTGCCGGCGATGTGGCCGCGCACCGTCAGGCCGCCGGAGCTCTCGCCGCCGATCACCGCGTCGGTCTCGGCCATCTTGGAGCTGATGTGCTTGAAGCCGACGGGCACCTCGTGGCAGGTCTGGCCGTGTGCCGCGGCCACCCGATCCAGCAGGTGGGTGGTGGCCAGGTTGCGCACCACGTCACCCTTCCAGCCCTTGCCGGTGAGCAGGTATTCGTACAACAGCACCATCACCTGATTGGCGGAGAGGTAATTGCCCAGGTCATCGAAGATCCCGAGCCGGTCGGCATCACCATCGGTGGCCATCCCCAGATCGGCGTGACGTTCCAGCACCGTGCGGCGCAGTTCATGCAGGGTCTCCAGCTGGGGTGACGGCATCCGCCCGCCGAACAGGGCGTCGTGCCGCGAGTGGATCACCTCGACGTCGCACCGGGCCGTCATCAGGATGGTCTGCAGGCAGGTCTGGGATACCCCGAACATGGGGTCGAGCACGACGGCCAGGTGCCGATGCCGAATGGTCTGTGTGTCCAGCTGCTCCAGGATCGCGTCGATGTACCAGTTCATCGACGTCTGCACGGTGACCAGCGGATGGTCGCGCACCTCATGCGGCGCCACTGAGCGAATGCCGGCCTCGGTGAGCGCATTGATCGACTCCTGCAGCTCGTCGGTGATCTCCGCGGCGGCGTCGCGGCCGCCCTCGGTGAAGACCTTGATCCCGTTGTAGCTGGCCGGATTGTGGGATGCGGTGACCGCCAGGCCGTAGCCGCAGCCCTTGTTGCGCACCGTCCACATGATCATCGGGGTTGGCGCGGGCCGGTCGATCACCGTCACCGGTATCTCGTTGCCCACAAGGACTTCCGTTGCCCACCAAGCAGCGGCGTCGGAAAGGAAGCGACGGTCATAGCCGATCACCGTGCCTCGCTCCGCCACGCCCTCGGCGTGCATCCTGTTGGCCAGCCCCTGCGCCAGCAGGCGCACGTTGGCCTTGGTGAAACCGTCCGCGATGATGGCGCGCCAGCCGCCGGTGCCGAATTCGATCATGCACCGAACATATCCTTGGAGTGCTTGCTTGGGAAGGGCGCGCGCAGTTCGACTGCGCAACCGCTCAACCAGACTGCGCAGCTGTCCGTCGATGTTCCACACCCGTCCCTAGGATGACCACCATGTCAGAGTCGCCACAGTCAACCACCAGCCAACCACCCCGCAAGGCGGTGATCATGGCCCGCGGGCTCGGCACCCGGCTGCGCCGGGCCGCCGATGCCACCCTGAGTGAGGACCAGCAACGGATCGCCGCACTGGGACTGAAGGCGATGATGCCGCTCGGTGCGCAGGGGCGGCCTTTCGTCGAGCACCTGATCAGCGCGCTGGCCGATGCCGGCCTGACCGACATCTGTCTGGTGATCGGCCCGGAACATGACCTGGTGCGGGAACACTTCGCCGCGCTGGAGACGAGCCGGGTGCGCATCAGCTTCGCCGTGCAGGCCGAGCCTCTGGGGACCGCTGATGCCGTTGCAGCGGCCAAGGACTTCGCAGGTGACGACCGCTTCGTGGTGGTCAACTCGGACAACTACTACCCTGCTGACTCCCTGCGGGCATTGGTGGCCGCCTCGGGTACCGCCACCCTCGGCTTCGACGCAGCAGAGTTGGTTGCCCGCTCCAATATTCCGGCCGAGCGAGTGGCTGCCTTCGCGATCCTGGACACCGACGACGCCCGTCACCTGATCGAGATGATCGAGAAGCCCGATCCGCAGGTGGTGGCGCAACATGGTCCGCATGCGCTGGTCAGCATGAACTGCTTCCTGTTCGGTCCCAGCATCTTCACCGCCTGCGCCGGGATCGAGCGTTCGCCGCGCGGAGAGTTCGAGATCGTGGACGCGGTGCGATTCCTGGTCCGCTCCGGCGAGCCGGTCACCGTCGTCCCGGTCGTCGACGGGGTGCTGGACATGTCCGGCCGGGGTGACGTTGCCGCTGTCGCTGAAGCGCTGGCGGACAAGCAGGTGGCGCTGTGACCCCCTCGGCCGGCTCGGGTGTCACCCGCCACTTCTCGCCCGGGCGGATCGAGGTGCTGGGCAAGCACACTGACTATGCGGGCGGCAATGTGCTGGTGTGCGCCGTGGACCGCGGCGTCACCGCCACCATCGCCCCTGCTCAAGCCGGTATTGTCGCCAGCACCACCGCGCTGCCCGGCGACGTCGATCTGACGCCCGGCAGCAGCCCGGAACTGCCCGCGGGGCACTGGGGACGCTACCTGCAGACCGTCGTCAACCGACTGGCCGCCAACTTCGGTGAGCTCAGCCCCTGCCGGATCGAGGTGGACTCCAACCTGCCGCTGGCGAGCGGGATGAGTTCCTCGTCGGCGCTGGTGGTGGCCACGGCGATGGCCTTGGCGCACCACAACGGCTTCGACCGGACCGAACTGTGGACCAGCAACATCACCACCGACGTCCAGCTGGCCAGCTATCTGGCCTGCATTGAGAATGGCAAGACCTTCGGCGGTCTGACCGGGCACGGTGGCGTCGGCACGCTGGGCGGCTCGGAGGACCACACCGCCATGCTGTGCAGTCGGCCGGGACAGCTGGGACAGTTCAGCTTCAACCCTCCCAGTCTGGTTCGGCGGGTCGCGCTACCCGCCGACCACTGCTTGGTCGTGCTTGTCAGCGGCGTCGCCGCGGAGAAGACCGGCGCCGCGCTGGGTGGCTACAACCAGGCCTCGCTGGATGCCTCTGAATGCCTGCGGCGGTGGAATGCCGCTGGGCACGAACACCCCAATCTGGCCGCCGCCCTGGCCAGCGAGCCCACTGCAGCCGATCAGTTGGCAGCCCTGGTGGCAGATGATGCTCGGCTGACCGCGCGGCTGCACCAGTTCGTGATGGAATCCACTCAGATCATTCCAGCCGCCGTGGATGCGCTCTGTCGGGGGGACCTGCGCTGCTTCGGTGCCCAGGTGGCGCGCTCCCAGTCGTTGGCCGCCGATGGTCTGCACAACCAGGTGCCGCAGACCGAGGCGCTGGTCCGGCTGGCGCTCGCGCAAGGTGCGGTGGCCGCCTCCAGTTTTGGTGCCGGATTCGGTGGCAGCGTGTGGGCACTTGCACCGGTCACCGAGGCGGACGAGTTCGCGCGACGCTGGCTGGAGGTCTATGCCGAGGAGTTCCCGGACGAAGCCGCGCGGGCAACGACGCTGGTCACTCGTCCGTCGGGTCCGGCGTGTGACCTGTCTGAAGAGATGGAGGGGGAGGGCGGGTAGGACGATGGCTCACCAGGGGTCCTGCATCGGGAAGCGCCCGGCTGGGTGCTTCCCGGGTGGCCCGATCACGGCTAGCGTGGTCACGGGATGTGCCGATGGCAAGGGGGAGTGAGCGGTGAACGCCAGTGGCAGGGCGGCGGGGAGAACATCTGGGCGACGGGGTCCGCTGGACCAGGCACAGATGCGGGCCGCCAATCTGGGGTTGATCCTGCGGCATTTGCGCACCCATGGCGGACGTTCTCGCGCGCGGCTGGCTGCCGAGACCGGGCTGTCCCGCGCCACCATGTCCAGCGTGATCGGCGAACTGGTCGACCGCGGGTTGGTCCGTGAGGGCGAGCTGAAGCGCGAGGGCACGGTCGGTCGACCGGGAACGACGGTGGCGCTCGACGGCAGCCACGTCGGCGCCATAGGCGTCGAGATCAGCGTCGACTACCTGGCGCTGACGACGGTGAACCTGGCGGGCGAGGTGATCGCGGAGAACCTGTTGCCCGTCGCAGCCGACGAACTCGATCCCGACGAAGTGCTCGATCTGGTGGCCAGCCAACTCGGTGAGGCCCTGGCGCGGATGCGCGGCCTGGGCATGCTGCCGGTGGCCATCACGGTTTCACCGCCCGGCGTGATCGAGTACGACACCGGGGCCGTTCGGTTCTCCCCGAACCTCGGTTGGCGCGACGTCCCCCTGGTCCCAGGTCTCCGGGATCGGCTGGGCGAGGGAGCACCCACGATCCACCTGGAAAATGACGCCAAGCTGGCCGCCCTGGCCGAGTATGCGGGCTACGCATCCGACGGGGTCGAGGATCTGCTCTACCTGACCGGTGACATCGGCGTCGGCGCCGGCATCATCTCGGGCGGTGAACTGGTGCGCGGCTGGAAGGGATTCTCCGGTGAGGTCGGCCATCTGCCCCTCGATCCCCAGGGGCGGCCGTGCAAGTGTGGTCGCAACGGCTGCTGGGAGCAGATCGTCGGGCTGGGGGCCCTGTTGCGGCTGTGTGCGCCCGGTGGCGGTGATCTGTTCGACGCCAATCGTCCCTTGGAGGAGCGGCTGACCCTCATTGCCCAACGTGCCGCCAGCGGTGACCCGATCACCCTGGATGCGCTGGCGAGGATCACGCAGGACCTTGCCCGGGGTCTGTCGATCCTGAACGACGTGCTCAATCCCCGGGTGATCGTGCTGGGCGGCTGGTTCACATTCTTCGGTGGCTTCATCCTGGAGCCCCTGGCTGAGGAACTGGAGCGCCGACGGATGAAGAACGGAGGGCGGGTGCAGCTGGCCCTCACCCGTTTGGGGATGAACTCTGCGGCACACGGCGGTGCCCTGATGGCGCTGGACGATGTATTCAACGATCCGACGCTGGCCCCGATCCGGGGCTGAGGCCACCGCTGCTGCCTCGGTGATTGACGTCGAGGTGGTCCTGCGAGCCTCCGAGATGTGACCGCCGGATCTCGGGCCCCCTTGGGCTCCACCGACTCCTTCGGGCGCGTCATCGGTTGCGCACGCCCCACTGATCCCTGTCGCTTGCTCGGGCAGGCGTGCAAAAGGTCTGAGCGGTGGTTGACAGTCAGGGGATCCTCGGCCTAAGTTTCGTTTACTGCTCGAACATATTGGTCAAGGGAGTCCATCATGCGCAGCAAGTCCCCACTTGGTGGTGCTGTGGCCGGTGCAGCGGCCGCCGTTCTCACCATCACCGGCGTCGGAAGCACGACGCCCGCCCACGCCGACCCCGGCACGTCGGTCGCTCCGGCGACACCGATGGCGCCAGCGCCGGTGCCCAAGGATGCGGTCAGCCTCCGCTCCGGAACGTTGGAGGTCCAACTCTCCAGGCGCTTCCCGCAAGTGCTGGGTTACCGTGACCTGAAGACTGGCGCCACCATGGGTGGCCAGCCCCGGGTGCTGGACAGCATTGTGCTCAACGGGGAGAAGCACCCCGTGGACGTCGGCTGGGAGAAGTGGCGCGGCGGCGTGAACTATGTGCTGACCGTGCGGGAGCTGGGTGTCGGCATCCATGTCCGTGCCACGGTGCAGGGCAATGTGCTCACCTGGCAGGTCACCAAGGTGAGCGACTCCAGGAAGCTCACCGTCAACACCCTGGAGATTCCCGGCCTCAGTCTGGTGAGCATCGACTCCAGCCAGCCCGGTGCCACCAGCGCCCTGACCCGGATCGACACCAATTCCACCCGCAATGCGGACCAGATCACCCCGCTGACGGACCAGGCCGCGGTGCAGGACAAGGCGGTCGGCGCCACCTACGGCATCCTGAACACCGCCCAGCTGGCCGCCTCCGTCGAGACCAATGGCACCTATGACAAGCCCAGCGGCGCCACCACCAAGGATGGCGGTCGACTGTGGAGCCAAGTCCAGGCCGGTGAGGAGGGGACGAAGCGCGTCGGCATCACCCCCGGCCAGTGGACCGTGCGCGGCGAGGGTGCCTCGAAGCAGAGCGAACTGCCGTGGGCGAAGGTGGTCATCACCACCGATCGCAACCAGGACAAGAGCGTCGACTGGCAGGACGGCGCCATCGCCTTCCGGGACATCGCCCACGTCGCCAAGGACGCGGACAAGGTGCCGGACCGCGTGATCCAGCACATCCCCTTCAACTTCTCCAGCCTCGCGACCCACCCCTTCCTGCGCACGCTCGACGACGTGAAGCGCCTGAGCCTGGCCACCGACGGCCTGGGGCAGTTCACCCTGCTGAAGGGTTATGCCTCCGAGGGGCATGACTCGGCCCACCCGGACTACGCCGGCAACTACAACGAGCGTGCCGGTGGCTTGAAGGACATGAACACCCTGCTCCAGCAGGGCAAGCGGTGGGGCAGCGACTTCGGCGTGCACGTCAACGCCACCGAGGCCTACCCGGAGGCCAAGGCCTTCGACGAGAAGCTGGTCGACAAGGCCGCCCTCGGCTGGAACTGGCTCAACCAGAGCTACTACATCAACCAGCGCGATGACCTGAACTCCGGCAACCTGTTGAAGCGCACGGCCCAGTTGCGCAAGGACACCCAGGGCAATCTGGACACCCTCTACTGGGACGTCTACTACGGCTTCGGCTGGCTGCCCGACGAGATGGACGCCAAGCTGCGCGGTCAGGGCTGGAGCGTCGCGTCCGAATGGGCCTACTCGCACGAGCGCAACAGCCTGTGGTCCCACTGGGCCACGGATCGCAACTACGGCGGCGCCACCAACAAGGGCATCAACAGCAAGATCGTCCGCTTCATCCGCAACGGTGAGAAGGACGTCTGGAACCCGCACCCGCTGCTCGCTGGCTCCACCATCGTCGAGGCGGAGGGCTGGACCGGTCACAATGACTGGAATGCCCTGAAGAACAACGTCTGGGCCAACCAACTGCCCACCAAGTTCCTGCAGCACAACCAGATCACCCGGTGGACCGACCATGAGGTGCAGTTCACCAATGGTGTGCGCAGCACCGACGAGAGCGGCCACCGCCAGTTCTTCGTCGACGGCCAGCTGGCGCTCGATGGCGGCTCCTACCTGCTGCCCTGGGGCGGCAGGACCCCCCAGCAGGCCACCAAGGCCTACCACTTCAATCCCGACGGCGGGACCACCACCTGGACGCTGACCGGCGCCCTGGCCCGGGCCAAGTCCTTCACCGTCTACGAACTCTCCGACAAGGGCCGCACCGAGGTGGCCACCGTCGGCAACGAGTCCGGGAAGATCACCCTCGAGGCGAAGGCCAATACCGCCTATGTGATCTACCCCGGCAAGGCCCGCGTGCAGACCGATCCCCAGTGGGGTCAGGGCACCACGGTTGCGGACCCCGGATTCAACGGCGCCGATCTGGGCCCGTGGAACCCGACGGGCAAGACCGGCCTGGAGACCACCGAGAACGGTCTGCACGTGGCGGCCCTGGGAGAGGGTCCCTCCGGGATTGGCCAGGAACTCAAGCTGGCCGGTGGCAAACGCTATGCCGCCTCCGCCTGGGTTGAGGTGAAGCCCGGTGAGAGCCGCCCGGTTTCGCTGACCGTCACCGGCCAGGGTGTCGACGCCAGCACTGGCATCGAGCGGTCGACCATGCCCAACCACGTCTCCTCCGACGAGCTGCGAGGCACCAACTTCCAGCGCGTCAAGGTGATCTTCACCGCTCCCCGCAATGGCAAGGTGCGGCTGGCCATCACCGCCGGTGACGGCAGCGCCCCCGTGCGCGTCGACGATGTGCGCGTGGTGCCGACCGAGGAAGAGCCGACCAGCGGGAATGTGCTGGTGAACCAGTCCTTCGAGAGTCTGGACCAGGGCTGGGGGCCCTTCGTCACCGGCCAGCCCGGTGGCGACGCCCGCACCCACCTGGCGTCGAAGCACGCCCCGTACACGCAGGCCGGCTGGAACGGCAAGCTCGTCGACGACGTGCTGGACGGCCAGTGGTCCCTGAAGTCCCACGAAGAAGGTCGTGGGCTCGTCTACCGCACCTGGCAGGGCAGCGTCGACTTCAAGCCCGGTCACAAGTACCGGGTGGAGTTTGACCACCAGAACGCCACCGCCGGGGCCTACAGCTTCGTCACCGGCATCGACCAGCCCGGCGAGCAGGGCAAGCAGGTCGAACTGAAGGCCACGCCCTTCGGTCAGCAGCGCACCACGGCCCGCTTCAGCCAGGAGTTCACCCCTGCTGGCTGCGGCGACGCATGGATCGGTATCCGTCGCAATGCCGCCGGGGCCGTTCAGGCGGACTTCATCATGGACAACCTCAAGATCACGGACCTGGGTGTCACCGAGGCCCCCGGAGCCTGTGCCACGGCCGAGCTGAGTGGCCCCCGTGCGGTCGTGCCCGGTGAGGCCAATGTCTTCACCACCACCTTCACCAACCATGAGGGTGTCGCGGTCAGCGACGTGAAGACGGCACTCACCCTGCCCGACGGATGGACTGCCACCGCAGACCAGGACACCTTTGCCAGCGTCGCGCCCGGTGCGACGGTGAAGACCACGTGGCAGGTGGCCGTTCCCGCCGATGCCAAGGGCCGCTTCCCGCTCGCCAGCACGGTGGCCTACCGAGTGGGTGACAGTCCGCGCAATGTCCAGACCGAGCTGACCACCGAGACCCTGCCCGAGGGTGCCATCCCGCAGTCCCGGCTGAAGGTCAGTGGCGTCAGCGATGCTGAACCCGGCGCCGGTGACGGCTCGGCCCGGGCTGCCGTCGACGGGAACCCGAGCACCATGTGGCACTCTGCCTGGTCTCGGGTGAACCCGACCACGCCGTACCCGCACTGGATCAGTTTCGATCTGGGCAGTTCCCACCAGCTGACCGGCTTTGACTACCAGGTGCGCAAGGGCAATGGCGCCATCAAGGATTACGAGATCTACGTCAGTGCCGACGGCAAGGACTGGGGCTCCCCGGTGGCCAAGGGCAGCTTTGCCAGCACGACCGACGTGCAGCACATCCAGCTGCCGCCGAACACCGCCGGCCAGCATGTGAAGCTCGTGGGGTTGAATGCGATCAATGGTGCCGCCTTTGGTGGCGCCAATGAGATCAACCTGTGGGGCAAGCAGGTCTGAGCGGGCGCCCCGCCCGGGGGCATCACAAAGCCGGGTGCCCTGGCCCCCTCCCCCAGGGGTCAGGGCACCCCATCACGTCGTCGGATCCTGATGATGGCAAGGCTGCACCAGTGCACGCCAACGACGCCCGGCTGTCGTCGGGCTCCGGAGGGAGTGAGTGGATCGATGGGCCGTCAACCACCCGGTTGGCGGCCCATTGCCGTGCTCGCGGGTGCGGGCGGTCGGGCCGGGGCCGGGGCCGGTCAGCTCATTCCGAATGGATGGTCACCGGGGTCTGCGGGTCGAATCTTGGGACGCGGCGTGAGTGTGGCGGTGTCGACGTCGCTCGACCCATTCCTGAGAGTTCGCGCAATCCTGCTGCGCGCTGGTTGACGTGGGCTGCAGAAGGCGTACGATTCGTTTATCGGGCGAACATATTAGGTCGTCGCCCAGTTCACAGTTGGTCAAGGGAGTCCAAGATGCACAGCCAATCGTCGTCGCCAGCCGGGGGAACCGGGCGGCTGACGCTGCCCATCCAGACCGGCATCGATGATCAGGTACGGGAGCTGCTGGGGCGACTGGGTGCCGACGCGGTGCGCAACAGCGATGGCACGGACCTGCCGGAGCTGGTCAAGGATCTGGCCGTGAAGGTCTACCGAACCTACTTCGTCGGCCGCGGCGACCAGGCCTGGGCCGATGCTCACCCGGAGCAGCGGACCCGGATCTTCCTGATGAGCGAGCGCACCCCGGCGCTGAAGGACGGCGAGCTGACGATCGACGTCCTGGCCGGTTGGTTCGACCAGCAGGTGCGTCCCGACACCGACTGCGACCTGGCTCGCTACTGGCAGGTGATCGACCGGACCGACTCACACACCGTCCCCACCGACGAGTGGCGACTGGAGCCTGACGGTCGCACCGTGGTGATCACCACTGCCAAAGCCGGACACCTGTACACCGTCGACTTCCTGGCAGAGCAGACCTGGGATCCCACCCAGATGTACAACTACCTGACCAACAACTGGGCCGACGACCCCACTCGGATCAAGGAATCCCCCTACGACGTGCGCCACGATGAGACCTGGCACCATGTCAAGGGGGCGTTGGATGAGTGGTTGGCCGACCACCCCGAGGTGGACGTGGTGCGTTTCACCACCTTCTTCTACCACTTCACCTTGGTCTACGGCCCGGACGCCAAGGAGCGCTTCGTCGACTGGTTCGGTTACTCTGCCAGCGTCAGCGTCGCCGCCCTGGAGGCCTTCCAGCAGGCCTATGGCTATCAGCTGGAGCCGGAGCACTTCGTTGACGAGGGATACTACAACTCGCCCTTCCGCCCGCCGAGCCAGGCCTTCAAGGACTGGATCGCCTTCCAGCATGAGTTCGTCACCGGCAAGGTGGCGGATCTGGTGGAGCAGGTGCACGCCTGCGGCAAGGAAGCGATCATGTTCCTCGGCGACAACTGGATCGGCACCGAACCGTACGGCCCGCTGTTCGAGCGCACGGGGCTGGACGCGGTGGTCGGCAGCGTTGGCTCCGGCGCCACCTGCCGGATGATCAGCGACATCCCCGGGGTGAAGTACACCGAGGGCCGGCTGCTGCCCTACTTCTTCCCCGACGTCTTCCACCCCGGTGGAAATCCGGTAGCCGAGGCCAATGAATCCTGGTTGGCGGCCCGACGCGCCATCGTCCGCTCCCCGCTGGACCGGATCGGCTACGGCGGCTACCTCAGCCTGGCGCTGGAACACCCCGACTTCATCGACCGCATGGAAGCCATCGTCGACGAATTCCGCCAGTTCCATGACCGTGCTGCCGGCAACCGGCCGCAGACCGCCGGCTTCCGGGTGGGCATCCTCAACGCCTGGGGCAAGCTGCGCAGCTGGCAGACCCACATGGTGGCGCACGCCCTGTGGTACCGGCAGGCCTACAGTTACCTGGGTGTGCTGGAATCCCTGGCTGGCCTCCCCTTCGACGTCGACTTCCTCAGCTTCGAGGACGTGGCGCAAGGCGTTCCCGAGGGGATCGGTGTGCTGGTCAATGTCGGCGGGATGGGTACGGCCTTCTCCGGTGGGCCCGCCTGGGAGAGCCCGGAGCTGTGCGCCGCGGTGCGGGCCTTCGTGGCCAACGGGGGCGGCCTGATCGGCGTCGGTGACCCGACGGCCTGGCCAGTGGGGGGCGCCATCTTCCAGCTGAGCGATGTCCTGGGTGTCGACCATGAATCCGGCTGGGGCCTGAGCACCAACCGTCGCTGCAGCGCCCAGGGCGACCACTTCATCACTGCCGACCTGACCGGACCGCTGGATGTCGGCGAAGGCACCCGCGACGTGCTGCCCGTCACCGAGGGCGCCCAGGTGCTGGTTGAGTCCTCCGGCACCGTGCAAGCGGCAGTGAACGAGTTCGGACAGGGACGCGCCGTGTACTTGGCCGGCCTTCCCTACAGCCACGACAATTCCCGTCTGCTGCACCGGGCCCTGTACTGGGCGGCGGGCCGACAGGCTGAGTTCGGGCAGTGCATCGCCGACGATCCGCGCGTCGAAACGGCGGTGTACCCGCAGACATCCGACCTTGTCGCGTTGAACAATGCCACTGAGAGCGTGCAGACCACGGTGCGTTGTGGCGACGGCCGGGAATGGGCGGTGCAGTTGCCGCCCGGCGGTCTGCAGTGGATCAAGACCAACGACAACTGAACAGGCTGCAGGACGCAGCGCACACCACTCACAGCAGTACCCAATCGGAGGAAACATCATGAACACTCGCTTCGCGGGCCGCGGCATCGTCGCCGGACTGGCCGTCGTGGCACTCGGACTGACCGGCTGTGGTGGCGACAAGCCCGCCACCCAGGCAACCTCGGCCGGTGGTTCCACCGCCGCCAGCACCGAGAAGGTCACCATCGACTACCTGCACCGTCTGCCCGACGGTGAGGGCATGACCAAGGTGGCGGACATCGTCGCCAAGTGGAACAAGGAACACCCCAACATCCAGGTCAAGGCCACCAAGTTCGACGGCAAGGCCCCCGAGATGATCAAGAAGCTGGAGAACGACGCCAAGGCCGGCACCGCGCCCTGCCTGGCGCAGGTCGGCTACGCCGAGATCCCCTCGCTGTTCACCAAGGGTCTGCTGGCCGACGTCACGGCCGACGCCGACAAGTACTCCGGCGGCTTCAGCGAGGGCGCGATGGGCCTGATGAAGGTTGGCCCCGCCACCGTCGGCCTGCCGCAGGACTCCGGCCCGCTGGTCTACTTCTACAACAAGGCCGAGTTCGACAAGCTGGGCCTCAAGGCCCCGACCACCGTCGCCGAGCTGACCGACGTCGCCAAGAAGGCCGCCGCCAAGGGCAAGTACGCCGTCGCCTTCCAGCCCGATGAGGCCCAGTATGGTCTGGCCGCCCAGGCCGCCGCCGCGGGTGCGTCCTGGTACACCGCCGAGGGCGACAAGTGGAAGGTCAACGTGACCAGCCCGGAGACCGCCAAGGTCACCGACTTCTGGCAGGGCGCCATCGACGGCAAGGCCGCGCTGGTGGAGAACCGCTGGGGCGACGGCTTCAAGAAGGCCCTGGTGGACCAGAAGCTGATCGGCACCATCGGTGCCGCTTGGGAGGCCTCCCTGCTGGCCGGCGACATGGCCGGTTCCAAGAATGTCGGCCAGTGGCAGGTGGCCCAGCTGCCCGCCTTCGGCGACAAGCAGATGACCGGCCCCGACGGTGGCTCCGGCGTGGCCGTGATGAAGGGCTGCAAGGCGCCCAGCCAGGCGATGGAGTTCAACAACTGGTTCAACACCCAGACCACCGAGCTGGCCACCCAGGGCCTGGTGGTGGCCGCCAAGGGCACCGTCGCCACCCCGGCTGAGGTGAAGAAGTTCTTCGGTGGGCAGGATGTGATGGCGGAGCTGGGCAAGGCCAACGAGTCCATCAACCCGAACTTCGGCTATGTCCCCACCTGGCCGGCCGTCGCCGACCCGATGAACAAGGCCGCAGCCGCCGCGGGTCAGGGCAAGGGCAAGGTCTCCGCGATCTTCGAGGCCGCGCAGACCACGTCCATCCAGTCCCTCAAGGACGCCGGGCTTCCGGTCGCCTGACCGCCACCACGACACGCAGATCTGAGAAAGGCAAGCAATGTCGACTTCGACTTCGGTTCACCGGGTGGGGCGCAAGCCCCACCCGGGGCGGCGACGCGAGGCACTGACCGGCTGGGCATTCGTCACACCCTTCGCGGTGCTGTTCAGCTTCTGCTTCCTGGTTCCGATCGGTGTGTCCGTCTACTCGTCCTTCTTCCGGGCCGTGCCCTCGGGCGGTGGCCTCTACGGCGGCGGTGAACTGGCCAACCAGTTCGTCGGCCTGCGCAATTATGTGGAGATCGCCCAGGGTGCGGCCTTCTGGCGGGGGATGGGACGAGTGCTGGCCTTCGGCGTGGTGCAGGTGCCGGTGATGATCGGCGCCGCACTCGCCCTGGCCCTGCTGCTGGATTCGCAGATGGTCAAGCGGGTCGGGATCTTCCGGCTGGGCTTCTTCCTGCCCTTCGCCGTGCCCGGCGTCGTGGCCGCCCTGATGTGGACCTACATGTACAACCCGCAGTTCTCCCCGATCAACCAGGTGCTGGGGCTTGTGGGGATCCACATCCCCTTCTTCTCCCCGAAGGCAATCCTGTGGTCCATGGCCAACATGACCACCTGGACCTTCACCGGTTACAACATGCTGATCTTCCTGGCCGCCCTGCAGGCCATCCCGCACGACCTGTATGAGGCCGCCCGGCTCGACGGGGCGTCGTCGTGGACCATCGTGCGCCAGATCAAGATCCCGCTGGTGCGCAATGCCACCCTGCTGGCCGTGCTGCTCAGCATCATCGGCACGGTGCAACTGTTCAACGAACCCGCCGTGCTCCAGACCGTCAACCCGTGGATGGGCAATGACTACACGCCGATGATGATGGCCTACAACACCATGATGGGCGGCATCTCCCCGTCGGGTGACGGGCCCGCCTCGGCCATTTCCATCCTGATGGCGCTGATCGCCGGGGTGCTCGCCGTCGTCTACGCCTATGCCCAGAAGAAGGCCGACTGATGTCCGCGCTCACCAAATTCCTGCCGAAGGCTCGTACCGACGTGGACGAGCTGCCCCCGTCGCTGCGCCCCTCGCGCACCGCCCGGCTGATCACGCTCGCCGTGCTCCTGCTGGTGCTCGTCTACTCGCTGGCGCCGATCGTCTGGCTGATGATCTCGGCCACCAAGTCCAATGCTGACCTGGTCTCCACCAGCGGCTGGTTGTTCGCCCACAACAACATCACGGAGAACTACCACGCGCTGATGGGCTGGACCCAGGGCATGTTCTGGCGCTGGGTGGGCAATTCGGTGCTCTACTCGACGCTGGCCGGGGTGCTCGGCACGCTGCTCAGCGTCGCCTGTGGCTACGGCCTGGCCAAGTTCCGCTTCGCCGGGCGAGGCGTCGTGCAGGTGCTGATCATGGCCGGCCTGCTGCTGCCCATCGCCCTGCTGACCATCCCGCTGTACCTGGTCTTCCACAAGCTCGGCCTGACCAACTCCATGTGGGCGATCATCATCCCGTCCTGCGTCAGCCCCTTCGGTGTCTTCCTGGGGCGGGTCTATGCACAGTCGTCGGTGCCCGACGAGATCCTGGAATCCGCCCGGATCGACGGCGCCGGTGAGGCCAGGATCTTCTTCACCATGGTGCTGCGGCTGCTGGCCCCCGCGATGGTCACCATCTTCCTGTTCATTTTCGTCGCCACCTGGAACAACTTCCTGCTGCCGCTGATGATGCTCAACTCCGCCGAACTCAAGCCCGTCACCCTGGGCCTGTACGGGATGATGAGCTACTTCAATCCGCAGTACGGCGCAGTGCTGCAGGGGGCGCTGCTGGGCGTCATCCCGCTGATCGTGCTCTTCCTGGGGCTGCAGAAGCGCTGGCAGTCCGGACTGGCCGCCGGAGCGGTCAAGGGCTAGGCGTCAGCGCGTCAATCCCACTTCGTGGGCGAAGAGCACCAACCCGACGCGATCCCGTGCGTGCAGCTTGGACAACAGGCGGCCGATGTGGGTCTTCACGGTGCCCTCCGCCATGTACAGGGTCGCCGCGATCTCGGAATTGGTGGCGCCATGCGCAATCTCCACCAGCACCTCGCGCTCCCGGTCCGTCAGCATCTCCAGCCGCGGGTCGGTGCCGCCGGGGGCGGACGGCAGGGTGGGGGCGACGTGCTCCAGCAGCCGTCGGGTGGCCGACGGGGCCAGCACCCCGTCGCCGGCCGCGACGGTGCGAATGGCATTGAGCAGCTCACCGGGCCGGGCATCCTTCAACAGGAAGCCGGAGGCCCCCGCCTTCAGTGCGGCGAAGACGTACTCGTCCAGGTCGAAGGTGGTCAGCACCAGCACCTTGGTGGGGGCGCCGGCGGCGACCAGTCGCCGGGTGGCCTCCACGCCGTCCATCACGGGCATCCGGATGTCCATCAACACCACGTCCACCGGCCGGGTCTTCAGGAAGGCGAGTGCCTCCTGTCCGTCATTGGCCTCACCGACGACGTCCATGTCGTCCTCGGCCTCGATCAGCATGCGGAAGCCGCTGCGCACCAGCGCCTGGTCATCGGCCAGCAGCACGCGAATGGGGGTTTCGGTCATCGGATCTCCTGTACGGCTACGGAATCGGTCTTGAGGGGGATCGGCAGGATGGCCCGCACCAGGAATCCCCCGGTGGTCTTGGGTTGGGCCAGCAACTGACCGTGCATGGAGGCGACGCGTTCCCGCATCCCCTCCAGGCCATGGCCGGTGCCGTCGGATGTGGTGGACGCGGCACCCAGCCCGTCGTCGCTGATCTCGGCCACGATCAGCGCCGGGGAGTAGGTGAGGGTCACGGTGCAGTTGGCCTGCGGTCCGGCGTGCTTGAGGAAGTTGGTGACGGCCTCCTGCACCACGCGGAAGACGGTCAGTCCCAGCGTCGACGGGACCTCGGGGGCCTCGCCCTCCACATAGAGGTGGACACGTTCGTCGCTGCGGGCCACCATCTCCGGGATGTCCGGCAGGCCGGGGGTGGGCGCGTAGGCGGCACCCTCCTGCTCTGCGGCGCCGCGCAGTACCCCGACGATGCGTCGCATCTCCGTGAGCGCCTCGCGGCCGGTCTCCGCAATCGTGTCCAGCGCCTCGACCGCGCGTTCGGGCTTCTTCGCGGCCAGCGCCCGACCGCCCTCGGCCTGCACGATCATCACGGACAGGGAGTGGGCGACGATGTCATGCAGCTCGCGCGCAATCTGGGCACGGACATTGGCCTCGGTCATCCGTGCGGACTGCTCGCGCTCGGAGACCTCCAGGGCGCGGCGTTCCGCCTCCGCCAACGTGCGGGCCCGCGTCGCCTCCGCGGACTCGCGGACCCGTCGGCCGATGGCATAACAGGTGACCACCAGGCCGGCGCAGACGCTCACCTCCAGCAACATCACCGTCGCCCCGACGGCCAGCGAGCCGAGGTTCCAGTAGTAGCCCGTGGACCAGCGAATGGGTCCGAGCACGGAGCCCACGGCACCCAGGGCCAGGACCCAGCGGGAGCGGTGGCCGGGAACCCAGCGGGCCACCGAATAGGCCACCAGCAGGACGGTGACGATGGCGGGAGTCGGGTAGGGCAGCACGATGACGTGCAACAGGCAGAAGGTGCCCACCAGTGCGAGGGTGAGCATCGGGTTGCGGCGGCGCAACACGACGGCGGCACACATGGCCGTGCCCAGCAGGAACGCGAAGATGATGTTGTCCTGGTAGCCGAACAGCAGCAGGGGCAGCACGGTTCCGACGAAGAGCAGCCCGGCCACGGCCAGGTCCAGGGACCAGGTGGCGTGGCCGAGCTCGTCGAAGCTGCTGCGCAGGGTGTTCATCGCAGCCAGCCTAGGCATCCGGCGGGGTCTGCGGCGTCCGACCAGGGTCGAGCGGGCAGGGCCCGTAGTCGTTGATCCTGCAGGTTGCTCACTGTCGTTGAGCATTCCGCCGGTGGTGCGTTGACCGCTACCCATCGATTCCCTAGCGTTCACGTCAAGACATCAGACATCCGATGATCTGCAGAGAGGACGAAACCCCATGCGTGCAATGAAGCCCGCGGCCCTGTTGGGCAGTCTGGCCCTGATGGCAGGCGCGGCCCTGGCCTCGGCCGGTGCCCCAGCCCAGGCGTCGACCGATCGATTCGTTGACCCCTTCTGGGCGGGTCAGCCCAGCTACACGGAGCAGACGCTGGCCATGGGTGGCGACGGGGTCTTCCCCAACTACCGCATCCCTGCCCTGGCCGTCGCGCCCGGAGGGGACCTGTTGAGTTCCTATGACGGCCGCCCCACGGGTATTGATGCCCCTGGACCCAACTCGATCCTGCAACGGCGCTCCACCGACGGCGGCCGCACCTGGCAGCCCCAGACGGCCATCCATTCCGGTCAGGCCAGTGCCCCGATCAGCGGCTTCTCGGACCCGAGCTATGTGGTGGATCGCACCACGGGGACCATCTTCAACTTCCATGTCCGCTCCGCCGACGTCGGCCTGGTGGGCTCCCATCCTGGCGTCGACCCCGATGACCGTGGCGTGTTGCATGCCGAGGTGAGCGCCTCCTCGGACGAAGGCCGAACCTGGCAGCACCGCACCATCACCGCCGACATCACCCCCGACCTGACTGTCAGGTCACGTTTCGCGGCCTCCGGTCAGGGGATCCAGCTTCGTCACGGTCAGTACGCCGGGCGCCTGCTCCAGCAGTTCACCATCGTCACCGCATCCGGGGACTTCCAGGCTGTCACCATCTTCTCCGACGACCATGGGCAGACCTGGCAGTCGGGCAAGCCCGTTGGCAGTCGGATGGACGAGAACAAGGTGGTGGAGCTTTCGGATGGCCGGGTGATGCTCAACTCGCGGGACTCGGGTCGCTCCGGGTATCGCAAGGTGGCGATCTCCACCGACGGTGGTGCCAGTTATGGCCCGGTCAGCCTGGACGAGGAATTGCCGGATCCGGCGAACAATGGATCGATCATCCGTGCCTTCCCCGATGCCCCGGCCGGGAGTCGAGAGGCGAAGGTCCTGCTCTTCTCGAATGCCGCGAGCCAGAAGGATCGAGCTCATGGCACGGTCCGCGCCAGTTGCGACGACGGGGCCAGCTGGCCGATTGCGCGGGAATTCCGCGCCGGAGCGATGGCCTACTCCACCCTGGCCACGCTGCCCGACGGGCGGATCGGCATGGCCTATGAGCCGGGTCACAATGGGATCATCTTCGCCAAGTTCAACCTGGCCTGGCTGCGGGGGATGTGCACCGGGATCACTCCGGCCGGGGAGCTGACCATCGAGCGCGGACAGTCCGCGAGCAGCACCCTGCGGCTGACGAACCAGCTGGGGCCGGTGCAGACGATCCACTCTGTCCGGATCGACGCCCCGGCCGGTTGGCAGAGCGCCGTCGAGACCGTGGGGACGCTGAAGCCGGGCGCCTCAGCCGAGCTGCGCTTCGCAATCCAGGTGCCGGCTGAGACCAAGGGAGGCAGCTATCGGTTGCCCGTCGTGGTGACCGATGCGTCGGGGCGTCGAGCCACCGGCACCATCGTGGTCAACGTGCCGCGACTGCCCAGCGAGATCCCTGGTCGAATCGAGGTCACCGGTTCCACCGTGGCCAATCCCCAGGCCAGCTACCGGGTGGGGGACCGGTTGAGCTTCAGCTACACCGTCAAGAATGTCTCCGATGCCACGACGACGGTCTCCCCGACGGGGAACCTGCGCGGGCTCGACCCGGCCGTGGATGCCAAGAACTGCCGCTGGCGCGGGCTCGCCGCGGGTGCGCAGTACACCTGCAGCAGTGCCTACCACGTCGTGACCCAGGAGGACCTGGACCGCGGGTCCTTCACTCCGATCACCACCTGGACGTCGGTCTCGGGTGGGGACACCACGGTGGTGGAGCACCGCGCGCAGGCCGTGCCCCTGGGGTGATCCTCAGGCTCGCGAGTGGGCCTGCAGGCTTCGTAGGATGGGCTCGTAGTGCGCCGTGATCGCTTCGCGGTAGCGCTGCGAGTCCCCTGCGGCGGCCGCCTCCAGCAGACCGGCATGGGCCTTGGCCGAGGCCTCCAGATCACTGGTGGAGGCCACGCCCAGCTGGGGCGCCACCAGTTGGTGGATGTCCCAGAAGGCAGCCACCAACTGGGCATAGAACTGGTTGTCCACGCGTTCGGAGAGCATCAGGTGGAACTGCCGGTCATGGGCGGTGATCGGCTCGCCGCGGTGTGCACAGGCCAGCATGGCGTCCACCTCCGTGCGTAGGTCGCTGGGATCCTTGCCGTGCAGTGCGTCGACGATCTGCTCCTCCAGGGCGAGGTCCAGGCAGCGCCGCAGTTCCACGACGTCGCGCAGGGCCTGGTGGTTCTTGCCTGGCATCAGCACACCGCGAAAGACCATGCCCTCCACCAGGGGGCTCAGTGACAGGCCCCCGACGAAGGTGCCGGTTCCGTGCCGCACCTGAAGGATGTCGAGGGCCACCAGCGTGCGGACTGCCTCGCGGATGCTGGAGCGGGAGACGCCGATCTCCTCCACCAGCTCGGCCTCCGTGGGGATCGGATCGCCGGGCCGCAGGCCCCGCTCCAGGATGAGGTTCTTGATCGCGCGGGTGGTGGAACGGTCGTCGCGATTGTGCCGTGGCATGGGTGCTTCCCTTCGGGCATGACTGTGGGTCTATACTGGCACAAGGTCGGACATCAGACGTCCGATATCTAAGGAGACTTCAATGACGAACGACTTCTCGCCGTCGGGAACCCGCCGGGACTTCTTCCGCCTCACCGGTGCCATGGGGGCGGCGATCGCCTTCGCCGGCAGCCTGTCTGCCTGCGGAACCTCGCCCGCTGACCGCGCCAAGAGCACCACCTCGGGTGCCGCCTCCGCCAAGGCGGACGGCACCATCACCGCCGCCATCAGCTACGAGCTGGGCAGCAATGGCTTCGACCCGATGACCACCACCGCGGCGCTCACCCTGGCGGCCAACTGGCACACCATGGAGGGCCTCACCGAGATCCTGCCCACCGGTACCCGCGAGGTCTACGCCGCCCTGGCCAAGGAACTGCCCAAGAAGGTGGACGAGACCACCTACGAAGCCACCCTGCGGGACGGCGCCAAGTTCCATGACGGCAGCCCCGTCACCGTCGACGACGTGGTGCACAGCTTCCAGCGGGTGCTCGACCCGGCCAACAAGTCCATGTACGTGCAATTCCTGGGCTTCCTGGACGGCGTCACCAAGAAGGACGACAAGACCGTCACGATCAAGCTGAAGCACGCCTTCTCGCTGGTCAACGAGCGGCTCGCCGTGGTCAAGATCGTCCCCGAGGCAGCCACCCAGGACGCCAAGGCCTTCGACGCGAAGCCGATTGGCACCGGCCCGTGGAAGATGACCGACAACTCGGCCACCAGCAAGGAACTGGCCTTCGAGCGCTTCGCCGACTACACCGGCCCCCGACCGGCCAAGGCCAGCAAGATGGTGTGGAAGGTGATGCCGGACGACGCCACCCGCGCCAATGCGATGAGCTCCAAGGCCGTGCAGGCAATGGACCTGGTGCCCGACCTGAACATCGAGACCCTGAAGGGATCGGCCACCGTCGAGTCCGTGCAGGGCTTCGCCGTGCTCTTCGCCATGTTCAACTGCGGCTCCGAGCCCTTCAAGGATGTCCGCAACCGGCAGGCCTTCCTCTACGCCATCGACATGGACAAGGTGATCAAGACCGCCTACCTGGGCAATGCCACCCCGGCCACCAGCTTCCTCGACGAGGCGCACCCCGCCTACCAGAAGGCCAGCACCGTCTACTCCTTCGACGCCGACAAGGCCAAGAAGCTGTTCGCGGAGACCGGGCTGAAGAAGATCCGGCTGCTGTGCACGGACCACGGCTGGGTGAAGAAGGCCACGCCGCTGATCAAGGAGGCCCTGGAGGCTGCGGGCATCTCCGTCGACTTCGCGGAGAAGAAGTCGCCCGACGTCTACAACACCATCGACGACAAGCCCGCCGCCTACGATGCCGTGATCGCTCCCGGTGATCCCTCGGTCTTCGGGGCGGACCCGGACCTGCTGATGCGCTGGTGGTACTCCAACCCCACCTGGGCCGATTCCCGGATGCACTGGAAGGGTCAGGAGAGCTTCACCAAGGTGCAGGCGCTGTTGGACGAGGCAGTCAAGCAGACCGGTGAGGAGCAGAAGGCCACCTGGGGCAAGGTGTTCAACCTGCTCAGCGAGACGGTGCCGCTCTACCCGCTGATGCACCGCAAGTCGACCACCGCCTTCGATGCGGACAGCCTGCCCGGCTTCAAGCCGATCGCCTTGACCGGCCTGTCCTTCATCGACGTCGCGTCGTCCAAGTAGTCCATCCCAGCCGGGGGCGTCACTGACGGGCGCCCCCGGCCCACCCGCAGGAAAGACCTGATGAGCACACTGCTGAGACTGATCGGCCGACGACTGCTGGCGCTGCCCGCGATGGTGCTGGGCGTGACCTTCCTCGTCTTCTTCGTGATGTCCTTCTCACCCGCAGACCCGGCCCGGCTGGCGCTGGGGGAGTCCGCCTCGGCCGAGGCGCTGGCCTCCTACCGCGCCGAGCACGGCCTTGACGACCCCCTCCTGGTGCGATACCTGCACTTCCTGGGCAACCTGCTGCACGGTGACCTGGGGATCAGCGCCGGCAATGTCCCGGTGACCCAGTTCGTCGCCAAGGCCTTCCCGATCACCCTGCAACTCACCCTTCTCGGGCTGGTGATCGCCGTCGTGCTGGCCCTGCTCTTCGGCGTACTGGCCGCCCTCTTCCGGGACCGCTGGCCGGACCAGTTGATCCGGGTGGTCTCCATCGCCTGCCTGGCGACGCCCTCCTTCTGGCTGGCGATCCTGCTGATCCAGTGGCTGTCCACCGTGCCCGGCGGCGCGGGGCTCTATCCGGCGGTGGTCTCCCAGTGGGTGCCCTTCGCCGAGAATCCCGCCATCTGGCTGAACAACATCTCCCTGCCGGCCTTCGCTCTGGGCGTTCCGGTGGCGGGTTCGCTGACCCGCGTCGTGCGCACCTCGATGGTGGAGGAGCTGGACCGCGACTATGTCCGCACCGCGATCGGCGCCGGCATCCCCAAGCACGTGGTGATTGCCCGCAATGTGCTGCGCAATGCGCTGATCACCCCGATCACCGTGCTGGGGCTGCGGGTCGGCTACCTAATGGGCGGCGCCGTGATCATCGAGATCATCTTCAACATCCAGGCGATGGGCCAACTGATCCTGGACGGCGTCACCCGCAATGACGTCTTCCTGGTGCAGGGGGTCACCCTCACGGTGGCGATCGCCTTCATCATCATCAACATCCTCGTGGACATGCTCTACGTGCTCGTCAACCCGCGAATCAGGACGGTCTGAGATGCGACGAGAACTCACCCAGAAACTGAGCGAACCGGGGCTGCGGCTGCGCGCCCTGCCGCTGGGCTCCCGAATCGCCCTGGGCCTGCTCACCCTGGTTGCACTGCTGGCGGTGCTGGCCCCGGTGATCGCCCAGTTCGACCCGCTGGCCTCCGACACCCCCGCCAGCGCTCCCGACGGCACCCACTGGTTCGGCACCGATGCGATCGGCCGCGACATCTTCAGCCGGGTGGCCTACGGCGCCCGGGCGTCGCTGGTGATCGGACTGTCCGCCACCCTGGTGGCCCTGGCCGCCGCCGCGGTGCTGGGATCGATTGCCGCTACCGCCAACAAGTGGGTCTCCGAGCTGCTGATGCGCGTGCTCGACGTGATCATGAGCTTCCCGGGCATCGCCCTGGCGGCCGTCTTCGTGGCGGTCTGGGGCAGCTCCCTGCCGGTGCTGGTCCTGGCCATCGCCTTCCTCTACACCCCGCAGCTCACCCGGGTGGTGCGCGCCAATGTGATGGCCCAGTTCGGTGAGGACTATGTCAGCGCCTCTCGCGTGATGGGCTCGGGCACCAGCCGGATCCTGCTCAAGCACGTCGCCCGAAACTGCATCGCCCCGATCCTGGTCTTCGCCACCGTGCTGGTGGCCGACGCGATCGTCTTCGAGGCCTCGCTCAGCTTCATCAATGCCGGCGTGAAGCCGCCGAACCCGTCGTGGGGCAATGTGCTGGCCGACGGCAAGCAACTGCTGCAGATGGGCGGTTGGTGGGCCACCATGTTCCCCGGCCTGGCGATCCTGCTGACCGTGCTGGCGCTGAACATCCTCTCCGAGGGGATGACCGACGCCATGGTCTCCCCGACCCTGCGGCGCAAGGTTAGGCTGGACGATCCGGTGGAGGGCTCGACGGCCGCCGTCGCCCCCGCCCTGGCGCAGGTGGCCACCGAGGCCGTCCCGCTGGAGGACCGGTTGGCTGCCTTGGCCACCCTGGAGAGCTCCCGCGACAACCGTCTGGTCTACACCGGCAATGCCGCGCCGCTGCTGGAGGTGCGCAACCTGTCCATCCGCTTCCCCGAGGCGCACGGCGAGGTCAACGTCGTCGACGACGTCTCCTTCAGCGTCCGTCCCGGCGAGACGATGGGCCTGGTGGGCGAGTCCGGCTGCGGCAAGTCGATCACCTCGATGGCGATCATGGGCCTGCTGCCGGCCTCCGCGGAACTCAGCGGCCAGATCATCTTCAACGGGGTTGACCTGCTGGGGCTGAATCCCAAGCAGCACAATGACCTGCGCGGACACGAGATCGCGATGATCTACCAGGACGCGCTCAGCTCGCTCAACCCGTCGATGCTGATCCGCACCCAGCTCAAGCAGCTCACCTCCCGCGGCGGGCAGCGCAGCGCCGAGGAGCTGCTGGAACTGGTGGGCCTGGACCCGCAGCGCACCCTGGCCAGCTACCCCCACGAGCTCTCCGGTGGCCAGCGGCAGCGAGTTCTGATCGCCATGGCGCTGACTCGCAATCCCAAGCTGGTGATCGCCGACGAGCCCACCACGGCCCTCGACGTGACCGTGCAGAAGCAGGTGATCGACCTGCTGAACGACCTGCGGGAGAAGCTCGGCTTCGCCATGGTCTTCGTCTCCCATGACCTGGCGCTGGTCTCGTCGGTATCGCACAAGATCACCGTGATGTACGCCGGTCAGGTGGTGGAGAGCGGCCCCACCCGGGAGATCCTGCTGGACCCGCGGCATGAGTACACCCGAGGCCTGCTGGGCGCCGTGCTGTCGATCGAGTCCGGTCAGGGACGGCTGCACCAGGTGCCCGGCGTGGTGCCCTCGCCTCGGGAGTTCGTTCCCGGCGACCGCTTCTCGCCCCGCTCCAGCCACCCCGAGATCGGCCGGGACCGCCGGCCGGTGCTGGTCACGGTGCCGGGCACCGACCACGCCTGGGCCAGCCACGCCAGCCCGGACAGTCCGCCGTCCGTCGTCGCCCCGCGCGCCGAGGAACAGGACGCAGCAATGGCTGAGGAGGCCACCCGATGAGCACCGAGGAGATGTCCGGTACCGGCTCGCCGGTCCTGGAGTTGCGCGGCGTCAATGTCATCCACCGCACCCGCACCGGTGGGCTCTTCCGGCCCGGACAGGTGCATGCCGTGAACAACGTCGACTTCCGGATCTCGCGCGCCGAGACCGTCGGGATCGTCGGCGAGTCCGGCTGCGGCAAGTCCACACTGGCTCGGGTGCTGGTGGGGCTGCAGCCGCCCACCAGCGGCGAGGTGCTCTTCCGGGGGCAACCGCTGCGGCATGGTGCCGCCGCCCGGCGCACCCTCGGGCGGGCGGTCTCCGTCGTCTTCCAGGACCCGGCCACTGCGCTGAACCCGCGGATGGTGATCCGGGAGCAGCTGCTCGACCCGCTGGTGGTGCACGGCATCGGCTCCGCCGCGGAACGCGACCGCAAGGTGCGCGAGCTGATCGCCCTGGTGGGGCTGCCCACCTCCGCGCTGGACGTGCTGCCCCGGCAGATCTCCGGCGGTCAGCGGCAACGCGTCGCCATCGCCCGGGCCCTGGCCCTGGACCCCGACGTGATCGTCGCCGACGAACCGACCTCCGCCCTCGACGTCTCGGTCCGCGCCCAGGTGCTGAACCTGCTCACCGACCTGAAGCAGGCGCTCGGGCTCGGGATCGTCTTCATCAGCCATGACATCGCCACGGTGCGCTACGTGTCCGACCGGATGGCGGTGATGAATGCCGGCCAAATCGTCGAGACCGGGCCGGCAGACCAACTCTTCAACAACCCGCAGCACGACTACACCCGCACCCTGCTGGGTGCCGTACCCGCGCTGCTCTGATTGGAAGGTAGAACATGTTCACCGGCATCATCCCCCCACTCGTCACCCCGCTGCGGCCCGACGGCTCGCTGGACCTGGACAGCCTCGACCGGCTGGTCGAGGCCCAGATCGCGGCGGGCGTCGACGGCCTGTTCGTGCTGGGCTCGTCCGGGCAGGTGGCCTATCTCACCGACGACCAGCGTCGGCAGGTGATTGACCGGGTGGTGGGCCGGGCCGCCGGCCGGGTTCCCGTGCTGGCCGGCACCGCCGACCTGACCGCACCCCGGGTGATCGAGCAGTGCCGCAGCGCCGAGGCCGCCGGTGCGGATGCCGTCGTGGTGACCGCGCCGCTGTACGCGCTGAACGACGCCAACGAGATCGCCGAGCACTTCCGGATGGTGGCGGCCGCCACCAAACTGCCCGTGATGGCCTACGACGTGCCGGTGCGGGTACACACGAAACTGACCGCGCCGCTGCTGGTGCAGCTGGCCCAGGAGGGAGTGGTTGCCGGGGTCAAGGACTCCTCCGGCGACGACGTCGCCTTCCGGATGCTGGTGGCCGCCCGCGACACCGCCGGCGTCGAGCTGGACCTGTTCAGCGGCCATGAGGTGATGTGCGACGGGATGTACCTGTTGGGTGCCGATGGAATCGTCCCCGGCCTGGCCAATGTGGACCCCGACGGCTATGTCCGGCTGCACCGGGCCGCCCAGGCCGGCGACTGGGCCGCCTGCCGCACGGAACAGGACCGGCTGCTCAAGCTCTTCCAGATCGCCTTCGTGCCGCAGGGCCGCTCCGGTGACGCCGGTGGTATCGGCGCCTTCAAGCAGGCCATGGCCAGTCTGGGGATCATCTCGTCGGCCACCATGCCGCGGCCGCTGCACGAGCTGTCCACCGATGACGTCGCCGCCATCGAGGCGATCCTGGCGGAGGTCGGGCTGACGGCATGAACAGGGTCTTCCTGGGCGTCGACGTCGGCGGAACCAAGATTGCCGCCGCGCAGGTTGGGGTCGGTGGGACGCTGGGCGCCGTGCACACCAGCCCCACGCCCGGGTCCGCCGGCCGGGAGGCCCTGCTGGACGCCATCGCCCAGACGGCGCTGCGGGCCGCCGACGGGCAACCGATCGCCGGTCTGGGAGTGGGCACAGCCGGGGCGGTGGATGCCGCCGCGGGCATCGTGGTCTCCGCCACCGAGACCCTGCGGGAATGGAAGGGAACCGACGTGCGGGCCGGTCTGCGCTCCCGGCTGGGCCTGGCCGACGGCGTGCCGCTGGCCGTGCACAATGACGTCGACGCGCACGCCTTGGGCGAGTACTGGCGCGGCGCCGGGGTGGGGGTGGACTCCTTCCTGATGCTGGCCGTGGGCACCGGCGTGGGCGGCGCCGCCGTCCTGGGCGGCCAGCTCCTGGTGGGGGCGCACCACGTTGCGGGAGAGGTCGCTCACGTTCCGGTCCCCGGAGCCGAGGGGCTTCGTTGCCCGTGCGGCCGTGACGGGCACCTCGAGGCGCTGGCCGCCGGGCCCGGGATCTGGCGCCGATACCTGGCGCTCGGTGGCGACCCGACGGTCCACTCCGGGCGCGAGGTGGCCGCACGGATCTCCTCGGACCCACTGGCGCTGCGCGCCGTGCAGGACGGTGCCGATGCCCTGGGCCGGGCCATCGCCGGCCTGGTCACCCTGCTCGACCCCGAGCGGGTGGTGATCGGCGGCGGCTTCGCCGACCCGTCCAGCCCCTGGTGGGAGCGGATGGAGGCCACCCTGCGTGCCGAGGTGATCGACGCCCTGGCCGACGTCGAGCTGCTCCCGGCCCGGCTCGGCGCCCAGGCTGCGATCCTGGGCTCGGCCCGGGCCGCCATGACCATGAACCACAAGCCGAGATGAGGACCACGATGGACGTGCTGGAACAGATCAAGGGGCGCCTGGTGGTGTCCTGCCAGGCCTATCCCGGTGAGCCGATGTTGGACCCCCGCACCATGGCCCAGGTGGCGCAGGCCGCCGTCGCCGGCGGGGCGGCCGCCATTCGCGGCAAGGGGCTGGAGGACCTGCGCGCCATGCGCGCCGTGCTGCAGGTGCCGATCATCGGGCTGGTGAAGGAGGGAGCCACCGGCGTCTACATCACCCCCACGCTGGCCAGTTGCCGCCAGGTGGCGGACCAGGGCTGTGAGGTGGTGGCGCTGGACGGCACCCGCCGCCCCCGGCCGGATGGCCTGAGCTTTGCCGAGACGGTGGCTGGGCTGCGCCAGAGCCATCCCGACGTGCTGGTGATGGCCGACTGTGGTTCCGCCGATGATGCCCTGATCGCGCAGCAGGCCGGGGCGGATCTGATCGGCACCACCTTGGTGGGCTATTCCGGTGAGCGGGAGAAGACCCCGGGGCCGGACTGGGAGGAGATCGACCGGATCCTGGCCGTGGCCGAGCGCCCCGTGGTGGTGGAGGGGCGGATCCACAGCCCGGCCGATGCCGCGCAGGCCATCCGTCACGGGGCGCACTGCGTGGTGGTGGGCACCGCCATCACCCACCCGACCACCATCACCGGGTGGTTCGCCCAGGCCGTGGCCGCCGGCTGACCCGCTTGGTCACCACGCCGCATCTGAATCACGTGTCCATTTCCGAAAAGTGACCACCAGATTTCCGGATTCCGACGGCCTCCCGCGGGAGGCCGGTCAGCGGGGTGATTCTGCTGGTCGATTCTCGGAATCGCCGGTGGGGCAGGGCGTTGGGGGCTGGGTCGATAACGTGGGGCCATGGCAGACAGCAGCATGAACACCATCGGCTGGGACCAGGGGCAGTGGACCCACCCGCCCGTCAACGTCCACCCCGAGGGCACGGACCTGTGCGTCGAGGCGGTCGAGGGCTCCGACGTCTGGCGGGTCACCTCCTACGGCTTCGTGCACGATACGGAGCACGCCCTGGTGGTGCCGATGGCCAATCCGGGCGCGGTGGAGGTGCGCTTCCTCGCGGAGTTCGAGGAACAGTTCGACCAGGCCGGCATCTTCCTCACCGGCGCCGATGACCTGTGGGTGAAGGCCGGGGTGGAGTTCGCCGACGGGACCCCGCAGCTCGGCGCGGTGGTGACCAATCCCCATTCCGACTGGTCGGTGGCGGCGGTGCCCGACTGGATCGGCCGTGAGGTCACCGTCCGTGCCTCGCGCAGTGGCGACGCCGTGACCATTCGGGCGCGGGTGGAAGGGGAGGACTTCCGCCTGGTCCGGGTGGTGCCGATCCCCAGCGACGTCGATCTGGCCGCCGGGCCCATGGTCTGCGCCCCGACCCGGGCCGGGCTGGTGGTGCGCTTCACCGGCTGGTGGCAGGGCGCGGCGGATTCCAGCCTGCATCCTTGAGGGTGTCGGCGTCACCACGAGCAACTAGGCTGGCGTCAGCCGAGGAGCCGTCCAGATCCCACTCCAGGGGGATGTGGCCTGACCCGTTGTTGGTGGAAAATCTCAACTTGGCAACGCTTGCGGACCAAGGGTCGCGGACCGGTTGCCGATGGAGTCGACGAGGAGTGCAATGAGCCTGCCACCGGTGGTCGGTCCATCCAGCGGCGAGCATGCCACCGGATATGCCGCCGTCGCGCACGCCATTGCCGACGGCATCCACGACGCGGAGTGGTTGGAGGAATACCTCAACCAGATTGACGAACGGGTCGACCTGGCCGACCACCGGTTGATGGTGGTGCTGGCGCTGCTGCTGGACGGCGGCGACGCCCTGCCCGACGTGCTGCGCGAAGGGATCGAGTACCGGGTACTGGGTTTCCGTTACTGGATGGACGAGCGCGGCGACGACTCGATGTGTCACTGGAGCGAGAGCCACCAGGTGGTCTTCTCCGTCTGTGAATACCTGGCCGGGCAGCACTTCGCGGAGCGCACCTTCCGCAATGACGGCCGCACCGGCCAGCAGAAGGCCGAACGTGCGCGTCGCCGGCTGGTGGAGTGGCTGGCAAACCGCTTCCGGCACGGCTTCAGCGAATGGCTCTCGCCTACCTTCCACGCCATCAAGATCTCGGCGCTGACCCTGCTGGTGGAGCACTGCCAGGACCAGGAGCTCACCACCCGCGCGTCGATGCTGTTGGACCTGTTGCTGCTCGACGTGGCGCTGCACCGCTTCGAGGGGAATTTCGTCGCGTCGTCCGGCCGGGTCGAGGCCCTGTCGAAGGCCTTCCCGGAGCGCTCCGAGATCGAACCGATCGCCGCCAGCGCCTTCTCTCGCAACCGCCCCAGCTTCGAGCCCAGCCTGTACACGTCGATCTTCCTGGCCCGGCGGCGCTACCGGATCCCGCAGGTGGTGCGGGAGATCGCCTTCGCCCAGGCCGATCACCTGATCACCAGCTCGCATGGCCTGAATGTGCACGAGGCGCGCTTCGAGGTGGCGCACCACACACCGTCGGGGGCCAGCTACCGGCGCGACGCCCTGCTGAACCTGTACTGGGGGATGGAGGCCTTCACCACGTCGGAGTCGATCGGGATCACGATGGAGGCGTTGGACCGGCTGCACCTGGACGGCAACAGCTACCTGGCGCCGCTGGCACCCTTCCGCAAGGTGCCGTCGCGACGGGTGCTCTCTGCCCTGGTCAGGTCGCTCAACCCGGTCACCCAGGGCACGGCGCTGAACCGGGCCGACGTGCAGACCTACCGCACGCCGCACTACCTGCTCAGCAGCGCGCAGCACTACCAGCCCGGCAGCTTCGGTGACCAGGAGAACGTCTGGGTGGCGGCGCTGCCCGGCCAGATCCACGTCTTCTCCACCCACCCCGGCTCCACCATGCTGGGCACCGACGCGCGCCCGGCCACCCCGTCGGGCTGGGTGGGCAATGGCATCCGCCCCGACGTGGCGCAAATGCGCAATGTGCTGGTGGCGCTGTACGACCTGCGCGCCCGACGCGGTTATCTGGAGGGTCAGCGGCACGAGCTGAGCCACCTGTACTTCCCCGCCGCCAGGTTCGACGAGACCAAGCTGAGCGAGAAGATCGTCGCCGGCCGCCGGGAGGATTCCTACTTCGGGGCGATGGCGCTGAACCGGATCGAGATGACCACTGAGTCGGAGTTGGTGCAGCGCGGCCTGGTCACCGGTTGGGCGGTGATGGTGGCCGACCGCTCCGACTTCGGATCCCTGCATCACTTCGTCGACTACCTCAAGCGCTGCACCCTGGAGCACACCCGTGACACCCTGGTCTGGACAACTCCCAACCACGACCACCGGCTTACCTGGGGTGGCCCCTTCGTGGTCGACGGGGTCGCGCTGGAGACCGACTACGCCCGGCTGCGGAGCGACTGGACGGCGATCGGCCGCAAGCCGTCGGTGATCGAGGTCACCGGCCGCACCGGCACCCTGGTGCTCGACTGGAAACTCTGCAGCCGCACCCAGGGCCCCGGCGTCCCGACCACATAAGGACGCGGGACTCCCGGCGCGACGAGGCAGAGCGGTGCTGCTGCGGAGGTCTTGGGGTGCTGTGGTGGGGGTGAAAGCGCTGGGATGCTTGAAACCCAATCAGGCAGGGACTGCACCGAAGGGCAGAAGAGTGAGGGGACGCTGGAACCCCCACCACAGCACCCCAAGACCGACCCAGGCCCGATCAGCGCTTCCGGTACAACCCTTTGCTCTGGAAGACCGGCTCGCTGGTCACGTGCACGCCCAGATTGCGGAAGATTCCCTCGTCGACGCTGCCCAGGATGGTGGTGGTGTGCACATCACAACCGCGCAGCTGGCTGAGCTCGGCCAGGGCGCGACGGGCATTCTCGTCGGAATTGGCACTGACGCTGAGCGCGATCAGCACCTCGTCGGTGTGCAGCCGGGGGTTCTTGCTGCCCAGGTGCTGGGTCTTCAGGGTCTGGATGGGCTCGATCGTCTCGGTGGCCAACAGCTTCACCTCGGGGTCGATCCCGGCCAGGGCCTTGAGCGCATCGAGCAGCATGGCGGAGCAGGCGCCCAACAGCGGTGAGGTCTTGCCGGTGATGATCCGGCCGTCGGGCAGCTCGACGGCGGCCGCGGGGGCCTTGGTCTTCCTGGCCAGCTCGAGCGCGGGCTTCACGACGGGCCGGTCGGTGCCCTCGATCCCCAGCTGGCTCATCAGCAGCGCCACCCGGTCGCTGAGGGTGGAATCCAGCTCGTCCCGGCGTTCCTGCACCAGGGCCTTGTACCAGCGTCGGATCACCTCCTGCTTGGAGGCCTCGCGGCAGGCCTCGTCGTCGCTGATCGCCTTGCCGGCCATGTTGACGCCCATGTCCGTGGGGGACTTGTACGGCGACTGCCCCAGCAGCTGCTCGAACAGCCGGTTGAGGACGGGGAAGACCTCGACGTCGCGGTTGTAGTTGACCGTCTGCTCGCCGTAGGCGGCCAGATGGAAGGGGTCGATCATGTTGACGTCGTCCAGGTCCACCGTCGCGGCCTCGTAGGCGACGTTGACCGGGTGGTCCAGCGGCAGGTTCCAGATCGGGAAGGTCTCGTACTTGGCATAGCCCGACGGGATGCCGCGCTTGTGGTCGTGGAAGAGCTGGCTGAGGCAGGTGGCCATCTTGCCGCTGCCCGGGCCCGGCGCGGTGACCACCACCAGATCCCGCTCGGTCTCGACATATTCGTTCTTGCCATAGCCCTGGTCGCTCACCACGTGCGCGACGTCATTGGGGTAGCCCTTGATCAGGTGGTGGCGGTAGACCTTGAGGCCGAGCCGCTCCAGCTTGCGCTTGAAAGCCTTGGCGCCGCGGTTGTCGTCGCTCCAATGGCTCATCACGACGCTGGAGACCAGCAGGTCATAACTGCGGAAGGCATCGATCAGGCGCAGGACGTCGTCCTCGTAGGTGATCCCCAGATCGGCCCGCACCTTGGCCAGATCCTTGGCGGAGACCACCATCACCACCTCGGCGTCGTCGGCCATGGTCTTGAGCATTTCGATCTTGTTGTCCGGCGTGAAGCCGGGCAGCACCCGGGAGGCGTGCATGTCGTCGAAGAGCTTGCCGCCAAATTCCAGGTAGAGCTTGCCGCCGAACTGCTTGCGACGCTCGTCGATGTGCTGGGACTGGAGTTCCAGGTAGCGGTCGCGGTCAAAACCGATCTTGTGCATGTGGATCTCCTGCCAGGGATTGTGCGGTGAACGCGAAGAGCCTAGCCCCCGGATGTGTCGGGAGTGTTTCGGGGGGCTGTGGCCCGGGGCAGCCTGGTCGTGGGGCGGGCAGGGGCGACGTCAGTGGTGGTGGGGTGTGGGGTGCGCCCGCTCCCCGAGGCCCTCGCCGTGCTGGCCGTCGTGGCTGTGGTCGATTCCCGCCTCGTGGTCGAAGTCGTGGGTGAGCTGGTTGATCGTCTCCCAGGTGGGGCCGTCGATGCTCACCGCCGCGGCGGGGAACAGGCCGTTCTCCTCGTGGTCGATGTGGTTGCGCAGCGCCTTCTCGAAGGCGGGGTACTCGGCCAGGCCACCGTCGATGATCCGCTCGAGTTGCTCGTCCAGGCTGGCGTGTTCGTCGCACAGCGAGTCGATGGTGGGCGCGAAGTCGGGGTCCTTGCGCATCTCGTGGAATAGCCCGGCCTCCTCGGCCTTGGTGTGCGGCCACAGCAGGTTGGCCAGATCGGTGCCGGCGTGGCCGATCTTGTCCAGATCACCCGTCGCGACGGCGCGGCCGAAGTCACCCAGCCGGTCGACGACGCTGTAGTGCTCCTCGGAGAATCGCCCGATGAGATCGATGGAACGGCAGCCGCAGTACTCACACATGGGGCCAGCATACGCCTATTGCACGGCGTCCTCCGTGTGAAAGATTGGGCTGGATCAGTGGGAGTGGCGGCCCTTCAGCATCCGCCAGACCCAGGTGCTGGGCACCTCGTGGGCCGTGCACAGGTATTCCACCGAGGCATCGCTGAACAGGGTGTCGTTCAGCTGGGTGATTCCCCGATTGCGGCAGAGCAGGCCGATCTCGTCGCCGATCTCCAGCTCGACGTCGTCGTCGGGCAGGTAGTTGATCCACTCGCCACGCTTGTGCATGTAGGCGATCGCCTGGATGTGCTCATTGCGGTCGTCGGGGTCGCGCAGCAGGTCATGGAGGGTCACCTTGTGGCCGCGCTCCAGCCAGCGGCAGACGGCCGGTGCCTGGTGGGGGATCAGGACGACCCGACGGGGGATCGGGCACCACTCCTCCAGCCGATCGGTGATCCGCTCCCGCAGCGCCATGGCCTCGTCATTGCTCATCTGCTGGACATGCTCCACGAACCCCCAGTAGAGCGGGGACTCCAGCCGGGCAAGGGTTTCGAAGGCCACCAGATCCGTCGCGATGAACACGCTGTCCGGCTCGAAGGCGCGCAGCAGGCTGGTGGTGTGGATCGACTTCTGCCGCACCGAGAGGTAGATCTCCGGGTTCACCAGCCGCGCATGGGCGGCCATCGACAGGTTGGTGGTGTCGCTCTCGACGCCGGCGACGAAGCCCACGATGTCGGTGAAGTCCGGCATGCCGTCCTCCGGTGAGACCTCGATCACCTCCAGCCCGGCATTGCGCAGGTCCAGGGCCACCTCGCGGCCGAAGCGGCCGTCGGCACTGACCATCCACCGGCCCCGCGACAGCTGGTCGTGCAGGGGTGGCATCTCGGTGCCGGGCTCACTCATCAGCCAGGAGCTCATCTGGTGGGTGGCCGGACGGTTGAGCTGCATCACCAGGTAGGTGCCGTAACGGTCATAGGGGTTGATGACGGCCTGCGGCGTGAAGTCCTCCATCCGGGCCAGGTTGGCGCGCTCGGAGCAGCGGGTGATCACCGGAACCTCAGGGCGCAGCAGATCCGCGGCCATCACCACGGCCAGGTTCATCTCGTCCTTGTCGGTCATCGCGATGACGCCCTCGCACATCGGATGCCCCAGGCCCGCCAGCCCCAGCTGTGAGGGATTGCGTGGATCGCCCTGGATGGCGGGCACGTCGCTGGCCAGCTGGTCGGTGGTGAGGATGTCGATCCGTTCCGGATCCTCGTCGATCACGACCAACCGACGGCCGGAGTGGTCCAGCGCATTGGCCAGTGTGCGGCCCGCCTGGCCGTAGCCCACCAGGAGCAGGAAGGGCTCGTGGATGCCCTTCACCTTGCTGCGGAAGCGCTGCATGTTCACCGCACTGCGGAAGGCGGGCTCCTGCAGCAGCGCGAACAGCGAGCCGAAGACATAGGCCCAGGCGACCACCGACGCGTAGATGGTCAGCGTGACCCACATCCGCTGGGAGGTGGTGAAGGTGTAGTTCAGCTCGCCATAGCCGATGGTCATGGCGGTGTAGCTGATGAAGTAGAAGGCGTCGAACAGGCTCATCCGGTAGGGCTGCCCGTTGTCGTCCTGCCCGGGGATCAGCGCCAACCCCAGCGAGCTGAGCGAGAAGATCACGATCAGCACGATCAAGGGGAAGCGCATCCGGCGCAGCACCAGGAAGATCGCCTCGGTGGACGGCACGTCGGTGGGCACGTCCACCTCCACCCGTCGCAGGCGACGGGTGGACTGCCAGGGGCGGCGTGCGATGGTGGGCGGGAGCATCGGCGACGGCATGGGGTGGTCGCGTTCAGCGACGACGGTAGGCGGCGGTCTCGATCACCAGCAGCACCAGCGAGACCAGGTTTGCCAACAGGGCGCCGCCGGACAGCGACACCACCGACGACATGGCATTCACGTCCAGGCCGTGGGAGGAGACCTGGGAGGCCCAGATGTAGACGCCGGTGGCAGCCACCAGCTGGATCACCGCGACCAGCGAGGTGGCCAGGTGGATCGCGCCGATCTGCGTGCGGTCGCCGAACTTCAGCACCGTGGCGACCAGGTTGACCACCACGGCTGCGTACAGCTCATAGACATTGTGCAGGTGCGGATTGCCCATGTCGCCCAGGAAGAAACCGAAGTTCAACGTGGCGGCCAGCAGGACGAAGAATCCGAAGACCACTTTCTCCATGTTCACACGGGCCACGTTAGCCGCCACCGCCGACAGTTTTCGAACCAACGATCAAGGCGCCCCTGAGGGTGGACTACTGGCGACGGAAGGTGAGGGTAATCCCCTTGCCCTTCAGTACCAGTTCCTGATCCGATCGCAACACGGACAGCGGCTGGGAACTGGCCGTGATCACGCGAAAGCCCCGCAGGGCATGAGCCGCGAGGACGGTGGGTTCAATCGCGCCGCCCGCCCCGCCCACCTTGCAGTCGGTGAAGGTGACCTTGCTGCCGGTGACCGCGTACTGGCAGTCGAAGGGGTTGAGCGGGTCCTTGCCGGTGGCACGGTCATCGGCCATCACCAGCTGGGTCTCGATGGCGGAGACGTCGTGGTGGCCGTCGGAATCAGTCATCTCCACCAGGCGCCAGCTGCCCTCCACCGGAATGCGCGGCCTAATCGAGCTCGTGCTCTGGTCAGTGAAGGTGAGGGTGCGGCTGTCCACCCGCCAGGTCATGGTGTTGCCGGTCACGCTGACCCGAATCTTCTCGTTGGGAAGCCCCACCAGGGTGTTGGTGCCTTCCACCCAGCCCGGCGGTGCGCTCGGAACCCCAGGCATCCCCACCTGGCCGCCCTGAATGGTGAGGGAGTCGCCGGAGAGTCGATAGGAGCTGATCATCCGGAAGCCCACGTCGTCGGTGACGGTGACCTTTTCGCCGTCCAGCCGCACGACCACCGTGGCGGCGCTGGTGTCGACCCAACTCCCGGACTCGTCGGTGACCGAGGTCAGCAGCCAGTCGGTGCCGGTGAGGGGTGCCGCGCTGGGGTTGCCGAGCGGGTCGGGCCACGGATCCGGATTTGCCTGGCGCCGCGCCCAGAGCGCCGCACCACCAGACAGCATCAGCAGGGCAAGGGCCACCACCAGGGGCGTGACCCAACGGGGGTGGCGGCGGGCCGAGGAGATGATCCGCGCGCCGTCCAGTGGCTCTTCGCCGTGCTCGCCCAGGCCGTGCAGGGCTTCCAACAGCTCGTCGTCAGGCATCGGGGGCCTCCTTCAGGTTCTCACGCAGCGTCGCCAGCCCGCGGGTGCACAGCGAACGGACCGCCGCGGGGGTGCACTGCAACACGGCGGCGGCGTCGGCCGTCGAGTAGTCGTGGACGTGGCACAGCACCAGCGCCTCGCGCTGCCGGGTGGGCAGGGCGGCCAGCGCCTGGGTGAGCCAGAGCCGGTCCAGCACCGCGCCATCACCGGGCGGCGCGGGTGGTGCCGGCGGGGTCTCGGTGGCGCGCTCCCGGTTCCAGAAGCGCTGGCCATTGCGGTGCTGTCGCCGGATCACGATGGTGTGCAGGTAGGCCACCGGATCCTCAATGGTGCAGCGCTCCCAACGCTTCCAGAGCTCGGTGAGCGCGTCCTGGGCAAGATCCTGGCCGGCGGGCCGGTTGCCGGCCACCAGAATGGCGAAGTTCACCAGATCCGCGGAGTGGTCGTGGCAGAGCTGTTCGAACTCGGTCCGTGTGCCCATCGCACCTCCTCTGGCTGGCCCCTTCACCCATCATGAGGCGCCGGGCGGGCCGACGTGAGCGCTCGAAACCAGAGAAATCCCCGGGGCTGGACGATCGTTTCCGAGAACCGACCTCCAGAATCACACCCGGCGGTGTTTCTGAGCGGAGCGGACTGTGGACGGACCAAGATCTGGAGGTCAATTCTCGGAAGTGGCGGCAGGATACCCCTCGACGGGCTCGGGGGCCGTGGTCACCAAGGGGAATGTTGACGGGCCCGGGCGCGGGGACCCTTGTGGGACGCGGGTCTACAGACCCGGCGGCTCGGTGTGGGGCGTCGGATCGGGATGGTCCTGGCGCCGGCGCAGCGCCCGATTGCCGACACCCAGCGCCAGTAGTACCCCCGCGACGGTGATCACGGCCCCCACGATGCCCAGCGGGGTGGGCACCTCGCCGTTGTAGAGCCAGGCGGTGACGGCGCCGATCACCGGCACGAACATTGACCAGGGTGCCACCGTGGCGGCGGAATGCCTGCTCAGCAAGAGGTTCCAGATGCCATAGCCCAGCATGGAGGCGGCATAGGCGACGAAGGCCACACCGGCCAGGGATCGCATGCTGGCCTGCTCGATCGCGGCCCAGGCGCTGGCCGGGCTCCCCTCCAGCCAGAAGGAGGCCAGCAGCAGCGGCACGGGTGGCACCAGCGCCGACCAGACCACCAGCGAGAAGCCGCTGCGCGGAGGATGCCGACGGGTGATCACATTGCCACAGGCCCAGCTGGCGGCCGCGGCGACGCACAACAGGAAGGGCAGGGCCGGTGCCGCCGCCACATACTGTGCCCCGACGACGGCCATGCCCAGCAGGCCGATCAGGATGCCCGCCACCTGCGCCCGGTTCGGCCGTTCCCGCAACAGCATCGCCGCGATCACCACGGTGAACAGGGTCTGAACCTGCAGCACCAGCGACGCCAGCCCGGCGGGCATCCCCAGCATCATGCCGGTGTAGAGCAGCCCGAACTGCAGCGCGCCCATCGTCAGCCCGGAAAAGAGCACCGGCCAGAAACCCATCCGCGGCCGCGGCACCAGGAAGACCGCGGGCAGGGCCACCAGGGCGAAGCGCAGAGCAGCCATCAACAGCGGGGGCAGGCTCTCCATCGCGATCTTGGCGCCGACGAAGTTCACGCCCCAGACCAGGATTACCAGCATCGCCAGGCCGACGTCGCGTCGTGGCATCAGGTCCTCCCTGGTCGGCTGGTGCTCGGATCGCCTCAATGTAGCGGGTGGGACGCCCCCGCGTGGCGGTGTCCGCGGCTGCCTCAGAGGTTGCGGCGCCAGAGCTGGGCGGACTGCTCGTCGGTGATGAAATCCAGCAGCACCACGCCATTGCGCTCGGGGAGGTGGCCGGTGCCCCGGGCGGGCAGCTCGTCGAAATGCGTGGCCAGGGCCGGTTCGAGCAGCTTGGCGGCGCCCAGGGGGGTCAGCCGGACGCCATTGGAGGAGGCGTGCACGCTCCACATCCGGCCATCGCCACGGGCGGCGCGGGCCCGACGCAGGTGGTCGGTGACCCCGGGCCACTTGCGCCCCTCCCAGCAGCGACGGCTGTCGATCCGCCAGTCGTCGGCCACCTGCCAGGTGCGGTGGTCCAGCCCCGCGAAGCCGGCGCTGCGGGTGACCACCACCACCTTGCCGCGGGCCTGCGCCAAGGTGGGCACCCGTCGGGAATCACGCAGCAGGCCACGAAAGCGGGTGCGGATGCCGGCCCAGCTGCGGGCCAGCTCGGCCGCGTCGCTGCGCGAGTACTCCTGGGTGAGGCAGAGCAACACGCTCTCGGTGGGGTGGGCCAGCAGGAAGTCCTGGCACGCCTCCAACACGTCGTCGAGCGTCAGCCGTTGGAAGAACTGGTTGTGGTGGATCCGGAAAGTGCCGCGGTGGTGCCTCACCCGGATGTCCAGGTAGCGCACCCCGGCGTCGAGTTGCTCCCGGACCGGGCGGGACTGGCACGCGACCCAGCGGCCGCCACGGGTGGCCCCGGAATTGTGGGTGCCGGGAATCGTCAGGCAGTCCAGTCGCAGCGAGGGATCGAGCGCGCCCATCCATTCCTGCCCCAGCACGGGGCGGGGCGGCCTGGCTCGGCGGGGCTGCAGCGGCTGGAGGGGCTGGCGAAGGGGAGCAATCGGGGCAAGGGCACTGCCGTCGAGTCCTCGCAAGCTCATGGGCCGAGCTTTCACCGTTCGGATGGCGGGAGTCCGGCGCCCGGATGACGGCTGGTTGAACTTCGGGTGTGGGGCTGATCGCCGCTCGGGTCAGGTGGGCGCAATCATCGAGTGCAGCACCAGCCCCAACTGTTCGGCGGCGGCGGGGGAGGCGGAGCTCTCGCCGCGGATCAGCTGGTCGAGCGCGGTCTGGTCATAGACGGCGTGCAGCAGTGAGATGGCCTGCTCGGTGTCCACCGTGAGCCGCAGCCCGGCGGAGCGCAGGCCGTCGCCCACCAGCCCGGCGAAGAGCGGCGTGACCCCGGCCTCGAAGGCGTTGAAGGCCCCCCGCAGGGCCGGTTCCCGGGCGGCGTAGAGCCGCAGCTCGCTCATCACCAGCACCGTGTTGGCGTCCTCGCCGGCCGCGGCAATGAACTGGCGCAGGGTCTCAGAGATCCGTTCCGGCAGGTCCAAGCTGGCGTCCATCCGCTCGATCGCCGAGCGCGCGGCCACCAGGTGCCGGTCGCACAGCGTCTCCAGGATGGCGATGCACAGCTCGTCCTTGGAGTCGAAATTGGAGTAGAAAGCGCCCCGCGTGAAGCCCGCCGCCTCGCAGATCTCCTCGACGCTGGCCCCCAGCACACCCTTGCGCGCGATCACCGGGATGGCGGCCGCCACCAGCCGCTCGCGGGTTGCCGCCCGACGGGCGGAGGTGGGGGTGCTCACGGGGATCCTTTCGGGGTCGACTTCGATTGGAAGGCTATGACGGGTTGAGTACACTCCTGTATCGGATACACCACTGTATCGAACATCATAGGACCCACCGTCCGCACTGCCGCACTGGAGAGTCATGTCTTCCTTCCTGTACCGCCTGGGCCGCGCCTGCTACCGGCACAGCCGTCGCGTGCTCGCGCTCTGGCTGGCGGTGCTGGTGGTCTTCGGCGCCCTGACCGCGGTCTTCGGCGGCAAGTACAGCGACAACTTCTCCATCCCCGGCGCACCCTCGCAGGTGGCGCTGGACAAGCTGCACCTGACCTTCCCCGAGGCGGCCGCCATGTCCGCCAATGCCCTGGTCATCCTGCCCGAGGGGACGACGACGAAGGATGCGGCCGCCCAAGCGGGGATCGAGCGAGTGGTGAAGAGCTTCGGCACCGACGCGATGGTCACCCGGGTCACCAGCCCCTACGACAAGATGACCACCGGCCTGCTCAGCGACGACGGCCGCGCCGCCATGGTGCGGCTGCAACTGGACCGGACGATGGCGACCATGACCGACGCGGACCGGGCGCAGCTGGTGGACGTCGGCAAGCGGCTGGAGGCCGAACTGCCCGCCGGCGCCGAGATCAACCTGGGCGGCCAGGCCTATGCCGTCGAGGTGCCCACGATGGCCGCCACGGAAGGGCTCGGCCTGATCATCGCGCTGGTGGTGCTCTTCGGCACCCTCGGCTCGATGATCGCGGCCGGGCTGCCGCTGCTGACCGCGGTACTGGGCGTCGCCCTGTCGATGTGCCTGATCATGCTGGCCGCGGGCCTGGCTGATGTGAACTCCACCACCCCGATGCTGGCGGTGATGCTGGGTCTGGCCGTCGGCATCGACTATGCGCTGTTCATCCTCTCCCGGCACCGCGAACAGCTGCGCGGCACCCCGGAGCACCCGGGCCTGGACCCGGAGGAGTCCACCGCGCAGGCCGTCGCCACCGCCGGATCCGCCGTGGTCTTCGCCGGCCTGACGGTGTGCATCGCGCTGATCGGGCTGGGGTTGGCCAACATCCCCTTCCTGACGGTGATGGGCGCCTTTGCCGCCGTCGCCGTCGCGCTGGCCGTGGTGATCGCACTCACCGCACTGCCCGCCTTCATGGGGATGCTGGGCGAGAAGATGCGTCCGCATGCCCGCAGGGTCAAGGCCAGCAAGGCCAACAAGCGCAATCCCGATGCGCGACATGCCCAGGTCGCCCGGCGCCGCAGCATCTTCGACTGGTGGGTGGGGGTGGTGACCCGCTTCCCGGTGGTCACGCTGCTGGTGGTCACGGTGGGCCTGACCGCGCTCTCGGTGCCCGCCGCGAGCCTGCGGATGAGCCTGCCCAATGCCGGCCAGCAGACCGCCGGCACCCCCGCCCGGGTGGAATATGACCTGGTCACCAAGCATTTCGGCCCCGGCCACAATGGCCCGCTGATCGTCACCGCGGACATCCTGGCCAGCAAGGACCCGGTGGGCATCATGAACAAGCTCAAGGCGGACATCGAGGCCACCGAGGGCGTGCAGCAGGTGCTGATCGCCACCCCCAATCGCAATGCCGACACCGGCTTCGTTCAGGTGGTGCCCACCACCGGCCCCGACGACCCGGCCACCGGGGAGCTGGTCAAGCGCCTGACCGACAAGCACGACGACTGGCTGGCCACCCCCGGCACCGAGACGGCGGTCACCGGCCAGACCGCCATCCAGATCGACATCTCCCAGCGGCTGGCCAATGCGCTGCTGCCCTTCGGGATCTTCGTCGTCGGCCTGTCCTTCGTGCTGCTGATGATGGTCTTTCGCTCCGTCTGGGTGCCGGTGAAGGCCACCGTCGGCTACCTGCTGAGCGTCGGCGCGGCCTTCGGCGCCACCCAACTGGTCTTCAACCAGGGAATCGGCGCGCAGGTGATCAACCTGGAGAAGCCCACCCCGATCATCAGCTTCATGCCGATCGTGATCATGGGCATCCTGTTCGGCCTGGCGATGGACTACGAGGTCTTCCTGGTCAGCCGGATGCGGGAGGACTACGTGCACGCGTTGCGGCGCAACCCCGGCATCGACAAGCACGCCGCGGCCCGGGAGGCCATCCTGAGCGGCTTCAAGGGTTCCGCGCTGGTGGTCACCGCCGCCGCGGTGATCATGTTCGCCGTCTTCGCCTTCTTCGTGCCCGAGGGAATGGGGCCGATCAAGCAGATCGCCTTCGGCCTGGCGCTGGGCGTGGCCGTCGACGCCTTCCTGGTGCGGATGACCCTGGTGCCGGCCGTGTTGCAGCTGCTGGGCGCGGGCGCCTGGTGGCTGCCGGGCTGGCTCGACAGGCTGATGCCGGTGCTCGACGTCGAGGGCGAGGGCCTGCACCGGGAACTGGAACTGGCCGACTGGCCCACCCCGGTGCACACCGAGGCGCTGCACGCGGAGGCCCTCGCCGTCGAGGGGATCTTCGGCGCCACCAGCCTGCACCTGGACCCCGGCCAGGTGGCGGTGGTGCAGGGCGACTCCTATTCCCGACGGGCCCTGCTGCTGTCGCTGTCCGGACGGCTGGCCGCCACCGCCGGCACCGCCCGGGTGGCGGGGCAGTTGCTGCCCGGCCGCAGCGCCGACGTCCGGCAGGCCACCGCCCATCTGGACGCCAACAGCGCGTCGAGCCTGCGGCATGACCTGGCCGCGGCGCTCGGCCGTGAGCCGCGGGTGGTGTTCGTCGACGGCGCCGACGCCCTGGCCGGGCCCGACCTGACTGCGCTGGACAGGGCCATCGATCGGGCCCGTCGGGCCGCCGCCGAGGTGGTGGCCAGCAATGGCTCCGTCGCGGGTGCCCCGGCCTTCGTGCTGGGCCTGCATGATCGCGACGCGATCGCCCGCTGGCGGCCGGAGCACACGATTGCCCTGGTCAGTCGCGACTCCCAGCCGGAGGCCCTGCCCGCCACCGTCGGCCCAGCCAGCGCCAACTTCCCAGCCAATCAGGGCGGTTCTGCTGCCCACCAGCTCACCGAGAGCCTGTGAGGACCACCATGAAGCTCCCGTCCTTCCGCCCCGAACGCCTCAACAGCCACCGGCCGCTGCGCCGCTGGAGCCTGTTGGCCCTGGTGCTGGTGCCGATGCTGCTGGCCGGCGTGCTGCTGGGCACCGCCTGGGGTCGCGACGACCGGCTGAGCCGGATCACCGCCGCCGTGGTCAACACCGACAAGGCGGTGGTGGTCAATGGCCAGCAGGTGCCGATGGGCCGCCAGCTGGCCGCGGAGATCGTCGCCAAGCAGTCCAAGAACATCACCTGGGTGCTCAGTGACCCGTCGGATGCCGCAGAGGGCCTGGCCAGCGGCAAGTACGCCGCCGTCGTCACCATCCCGGAGGGCTTCTCCGCCGCAGCGACCAGTGTGAAGAGCGCCGACGCCGCGCAGCAGGCCACCATCGACGTGCAGACCTCGCCGGCCTCCGCGGTGCAGGACGCGGAGATCGCCCGGCAGGTGGCCGACCTGGCCGCGCAGAGCACCAATGCGATGCTCACCGGCGGCTACCTGGACAAGATCTACATCGGCTTCAACACCATGGGCAAGCAGCTGACCAGCATCGGCAATGGTGCTTCTCAGCTGGCCAGCGGCGCCGAACAGCTCTCCGACGGCACCAGCAAGGCCGCCGAGGGAACCGGTGAACTGGGCAAGGGAATGGCCCAGCTGGCCACCGCGGGCGACCAGCTGGCCAGCGGCGGAACCGAGCTGGTGACCGGCGGCAGCAAGCTCTCCGACGGCGGAACCGAGCTGGTGGCGGGCGCCAGCAAGCTCGCCAGTGCTGGCGACCAGGTGGTGGCCGGCGGCAGCAAGCTGACCACGGGCGGCAGCCAGCTGACCACGGCCGGTGACAAGCTGACCACCGGTGGCACCGAACTCGCCACCGGCGCCACCGAGTTCAGCGCCGGCGTCGCCAGCTACACCAAGGGAACCGGCCAGGTGGTCGACGGCATCGGCCTGCTCGCCAGCGGGATCAACCAGCTGGAAGCCGGGCTGGCGAAGTCCACCGGATCGGGATCGGGCCAGTTCGGCCAGCTGGAGCAGCTGAAGACCGGCGCCCAGCAGGTGGCCGGCGGGGCGGCCGGGCTGTCGTCGGGCCTGGGCAAGTACCAGGGCCAGCTGGAGGCCTGGCGGGACGGCAAGGCCCCCATCCCGTCACAGGTGCTGGATGGCTACACCAAGCAGTTCGGCGCGCAGTGCTCCAGCCAGATCGCCGACGGGATGCGCACCGCCGTGTCCAAGGAGAATGTCGCCAGGTACCAGGCGGCGCTGCAGCAGCAACTGGCCAAGAGCCTGGCCCAGCTGCCGCCCGAGCTGGCGCTCACCGAGCAACAGAAGAAGGCGATCCTGGCCAATGCCAAGATCCCGCAGAGCGAGCAGCTCGCCCAGATGCTGGCAGATCCCAAGCTGGCCGGACAGGTGGCCGGCACGGTCTGCCCCCAGATGGCCAAGGCCGCCGAACCGGTCTTCGAGGGCGGTTTCAAGGCCGGCACCGGCACCGCCGCCGCCGCGCTGGACGTCAAGGATGCCAAGACCGGGCAGAGCCTGAAGTCCGGTGCCTCCGCGCTGGCCGACGGCTCCGCCCAGCTCTCGTCGGGCATCACCACGCTGGTGGACGAGCTGCCCAAGCAGATCGCCGGCCAGCTGGCCGAGCTCAGGGCCGGGGTGAAGAAGCTCAGCGACGGCGCCGACACCCTGGCCACCCGGTCCGAGCAGCTGAAGACCGGCGGGGTCAAGCTCAACACCGGCGCCACCCAGCTGGCCACCGGCGTCGGCAGCTACACCGCCGGGGTTGGCAAGTACACCGCCGGGGTGGACGGCCTCATCGGCGGGGTCGGCGCCTACACCAAGGGCGTCGGCGAGTATGCGGCCGGGGTGAACACCTTCACGACGGGTGTCGGCACCTATGCCGCGGGGGTGGGCAAGTACACCGCCGGCGTCGCGACATATGCCGACGGCGTCAGCCGTTACACCGACGGTGTCGGCGAGGCCAACGACGGCGTGCAGGAGCTCGCCACCGGCATCACCAGGCTGAGTGCCGGCTCCGCCAAGCTCGCGGCCGGCGGGCGCAGCTTTGCCGACAAGATCTCCGACGGCGCCAAGCAGGTGCCCAACTACTCCGCCGACCAGCGGGAGAAGCTGTCCACCGTGGTGGCCACCCCGGTTGCCGGCGGGGCCGACCAGATCACCACGCCGCTGAAGCAGGTCACCACGCTGCTGCTGGTGCTGGGAAGTTGGCTGGGGGCGCTGGCCACCTGGCTGCTGGTCCGCCCGGTGGCCTCCCGCACGCTGACGTCGTCGCGACCCAGCTGGCAGCTGGCGGCCGCGACGATGGTGCCCGGCGCGACGGTGGCCGTGGGGCAGGCCGTGCTGCTGGGCATCATGGGCTCGACGGTGATGCATCTGGGCCTTGGCCGCGGTTTCCGGCTGATCGCCTTCCTGACGCTGACGGCTCTGACGTTCACCGCGGTCAACCATGCGCTCGCGGCCTGGTTCGGTGGAGTCGGGCGTGGGGTGGCGGCGGTGCTGGCGGCGGTGACCGCCGCGGTGGGCCTGGTCTCCGCGGTGCCCGAGCTCTTCACCTCGATCCACGGCGCCAGCCCGCTGGCCCCGGCCCTGCGCGGGCTGCGCTCCATCGTCGCCGGCGCCCCGATGGGCGTCGGCCCGGTGGGCACCCTCGTAGCGCTCTGGCTGCTGGCCGCGATCGCCGGGCTGCTCGCGGTGGTCCGTCGCCGCTCGCTCACCCCGGGCCGCTACCGCCGCGCGTCGGGGGCGCCCAATCGGCCGGGATACTGATGGTGGACTGTTCTCACATCGGAGGCAGTGGTGGCGAGGGGCTGTACGGCGAGGACGGCGAGCTGAGCGCAGGCTGAAGTCCAGAGCGGCCTATTGCTTGGAAAGGGGCGGTATGAGGGGAACGGATGAGCCGTACCAAGAGTGGGAGACGCGACCCTCTTTTGAGACGAAGGATGGGCGGCGCGTATACCCGTTGTACGCGCCTGCGCACGAAATGCAGTCCAACCATATTTGGGTCTTCGACATCGAGGCCGATCCGCTGGACCCCAGTGTGGAGTACGCGCTCAGGAAAGACCATCAGATCGGGTTCCTTGATTGGGATGGGGACAGGATCACCTATGTGGAAACCGGGCGGGCGCGGCCCATGCAGAGTGAGCCCTCTTGGGAGCGTCAAGGCATCGCGACAGAGATGCTTCGCCTCGCCCGTGAGATGACGCCCCATCTTCTCCATGCACTCTGCCGGGATCGTGTGTCCGACGCGGGAGAGGCATTCGTGCGCGCAACCAACCCGGAACAGGCATGCAACAACGACTGCGGAGAAGGTTGTCGCGGGCGAGGCCCGAAGAACTGCTCCGAGGGCGCCTCTCCTCGTGGTCCCGGCCGAGAGAAGGCGGTTCGGAAGTGATCTGAGAGGCCAGTCGGGAGTATGGATCCCGGCCCTACAAACGACTAGGCGTGTCCGGTCGGGAGCCCGGGGCTCGAGGCGCTCGCCCAGCCCCGGTCCCCAAGCTTGTTGAGGGCGGTGACCCCGCGGGATCTCAACCCTGCTTGGGAACCACCCGCCAGACCAGGCCAGGGAAGCTGAGCAGCTGGTAGTCCCCGGGGTGCGGCTGCAGCGATCGCCCCAGCTCCTCCAGCATCTGTGGCGTCGTGTTCACCACCAGCTGGTTCTGGCTGACGTGGATCTGCGGCTCCGGGCTGGACTGGAAGCCCAGCAACATGTGCTGACCGTTCTGGTTGCGCTCCAGGGCGAAGCGACGGCCGAAGGGCAGCCGCAGGGGCAGCAGGGTGCGCAGGGCCGTCGCACCCTCGGGGTCGATCGTCACCATCGTCTGGCCCGGGGCAGTCGGCTGCCAGTGCAGGGTGTCGGCGAAGATCGTGCCGGTGTTGGAGCCGTCGCGGCGCAGCCCCTCGTCGTGGGCGGCGCGTACCTGCGGATCGGTCAGCACCGACGCCCGATCCAGCCGGGTGATGCCCAGTGGCACCCGGCTGGTCAGCAGCTCCAGGAACTTGGAGCCGCTCCAGCCGGCCATGGCGTCCAGCTCGTCCTCAGCGATGCCGACGACCTGCACGAAGGACACTCCGCCGGCCGGGGTGCGGATGGCGCCCAGCTGCGGATCGGCCATGAAACCCAGCCCGGTCAGCCCGGTGGGTGCGGCATTGGTGATCGGGCGGGCCAGGCGCATGTGGTCGCCGACGACGAAGTCATTGCCGGAGCCGAGCACATAACGCGCCAGGAACTGCAGCTCCGTCACCGGCCAGATCGGCGGCTGTGCGCCCTGGTCGGCGGCTGCCGGATCCGCCAGCCGGTAGGTCAGCTCATAGCCGCGGCCCGACGTGGCCCGCGGGTCATCGGAGCGATTGCGCAGGTAGATGTCGCTCAAGCCGTAACCGATGTAGTGCCAGTGCGGTTCGCCGTTGGTCTCCCGGTAGACCGCCACCAGGCTGAGCGGGTCATTGCCGCCCATGAAGTGCGGTACCTGCACCCGGAAGTGGAAGGCGGGCTGCCCGGGGTGTGCCGCCTCACAGGCCGCGGTGATGGCATCCCAGCCCGCCTGCTCGTCATTGACCGGCCGATCTTGCACTGGCTGGGTGTTTGCCGAGCCGGCGCCAACGGCGGCCGCGTTGGTCAGATCGGGTTCCGGGAACGGACGGTCGCCGGGATTCGGCGTCGTCTCCACGGCCCCGCTGGGCTGGTTGACGGCCGCCGACCCCGCACCGAGGCTGGCCGCCTGCGCGAGATCATGGTCGGGCGCGGGGGCAGGGGCAGCCTCATCCGGATTGCCCGGCTGCTCACCCGGCTGGGCAAGAGCGGCGGAGCCAGCTCCGAGAGCGGCGGCGGCCGCCAGGGCGTCGGCATCGACCGGATCGTCGGACGTTCCCTCCTGGGAGATCGGGCTGGAGGGCAGCGCAATGGTTTTGCTCAGTGGCTGCTGGGGGGCCAGAGGCTCGGCCGACGGGGCCTCGGCGGCGGACGCGGCGCCGACATTGGCCGCCGCGCTCAGCTCCGGTTCGGCGCCCACGGTGTTCGCCTGGGCGGCGGCCTGTTCCGGCTTGGGCGCCCACGGGTTCGGCGGTGGCGCGACGGTGGATCCGGTTCGCGTCGGCGGCTGCTGCTGACCGGGATTGCGGGGCGGCAATCCGGTCTGGGCGGGTGAGCCGGGCTCCGGGAATCCCTGCGGCTGCGGAACCTGCGGGGTGGGCATCAGCGCTCCCGGCCGGCCGAACTGCCCACCGGCGGGCTGGGCCGGTGCCTGCTGGGTCGCGACGGGAACCACCCGCCAGACCACATTGCGCAGGCTGGGGGCGTGGAACTCACCCGGCGTCGGCTGCAGTGCCGACCACAGCTCGACCAGCACCGGCTCAGGCACTCGCAGCAGACCCTTCTGGGGGGTGAACTCGGCGATTCCCGACGGGTCGACCACCAGGTACAGCTCGCGTCCCTGACCGGCCACCACCAGACCCTGGCCGTAGGGGGTGCGGCGCGGCAGAAGGTGCCGGATGCCGTACACCGCATTCACGTCCAGGGTGACCAGATTCTGCATCCCCACCTGGATCTCCAAGGTCTCGGCCGGCACGCGCTCGGTCGGATCAAAGGGGAGGGGTTGGCCGGGGGCGGGGGCACCCGTCGTCGGTGGAACATTCTGGTTCGAGCTGCCGAGGAACTTGTCGAGGAATCCCATGGCGAAAGTGAAGCAACCCCAGGGGTCATGCAGGTGAACGATCAACTGCCGGGACCACCACCGCATTGCCGCCCCGATGGCGCCGCTGGATTCCGAGAATCGACCTCCAGAATCGGTCCGATCCGAGGGCTCGCACGAAGGGTTTGTCCGGTGCCCACATCTGGTGGTCATTTCTCGGAACAGGTGGCGGGAGACCCGAGCGGTGCTGCTGCTCGGCAACGACCGAACTGCCCAGCATTGATCCAGCGGCTCGGCATTGAGCCAGCGGCTTGGGGACTGCCATGATGCGGACATGCCCGAAGGCGATGCCGTCTTTCGATCCTGCGCCCTGTTGCACGACGCCCTGGCCGGTCACGAACTGACCCGGGCCGAACTGCGGGTGCCCCGAGCCGCCGCGGCAGACCTGACCGGCCGCCGGGTGCTGGAGGTGGTGCCGCGGGGCAAGCACCAACTGATCCGCCTCGATGGCGGCTGGACCGTGCACACCCACCTGCGGATGGACGGGGTGTGGAAGATCCTGCCCGTCGCCGCGCCCACCCCGGGCCCGGCGCACGAGATCCGGGCGCTGCTGACCACCGCCGAGAGACAGGCGGTGGGGTTGCGGCTGGGGATGGTGGATCTGGTGCCGACCGACCATGAGGACGAGGTGGTGGGCCATCTGGGGCCGGACCTGCTGGGGCCCGACTGGGACGAGGCGCTGGCCGTGGCAAACCTGCGGCGGGAACCCGGCCGCAGCATTGGCGAGGCCTTGCTGGACCAGCGAAACCTGGCCGGGATCGGCACCATCTACCGCGCCGAATCCCTCTTCCACCAGCGGATCCATCCGCGTACCCCGGCGGGTGAGGTGCCCGATCTGCTGGCCCTGGTTCGCACCGCCCAGCGCCTGCTGGCCGCCAACCAGGGCCCCGGGCGATGGGTGCCGACCGCGTCGGGGCGAGACGGCCGCTGGGTCTACGGCCGGGCCGGCAAGCCGTGCCCCCGGTGTCGCACCCGGATCCAGTGTGAGGAGTTCGGCCCGGACACCCAGGAGCGGCTGAGCTGGTGGTGCCCGCGCTGCCAGCCGCTCGGCTGACCACCCCGACCGCCGGTAACGGGGAGGGCCGCCCCGAGGGCGGCCACGGCACCTTGTCCACTGTTCACCGAACGATCACGCAATCTGCCGGAAACGTTGTGCCGTTTGGGATGTGATGGCTCGCATGCGTACTCACCCCACTCTCACGTCCATCCGTTCCGCCAAGGGCCTCGCGGTCGCCGTCATCGGCACCACGGCGCTCACCCTGCCGCTCGCCGTCCCGGCCAATGCGTCGGCGCAGCACCCCGTCCCCCAACAGGCCGTGGCCAACAAGCAGCCCGCCCCGAAGCCCGCTCCCGAGCTCAACCTGGGTTCGCCCGACCAGGCCGAGACCCGCACCTCCACCCGAGTCCAGCGAGGCGTCACCCACACCCTGATCACCCGCGGCAGCACCGACCCGTCGCTGCGCTGGGTGGTTGAGGTCAGCATGCCGTCGTTGGCCAGCAGCCCGGATCCGAAGGGCCCTGCCCGCTCGGTGCAGGACAAGGCCGCGGCCGAGGCACAGCGGGCCAGGATCGAGGCTGCCGGCTTTCCCGCCAGCATCGAGCCGGTGCGGCAGCCCGAGGTTGCCGATCTGGGCGCCAGCACGCTGGGTTACCGGCTGCGACTGGATCAGCGCCCCACCACCCAGGCCGAGGCGGACAAGCTCGTTGCCGCCCTGAAGGCCAAGGGCTTCGCCGGGCGCAGCTGGTACACCGGTTGGGATGGTGACGTCGCGGCCAAGGGCCCGTGGCGGATCCACGTCCTGACGATCGACCCGCAGACCTTCACCGGCAGGCTCGGTGCCACCTATGGGCCCGATCTGGCAGAGCGGGAGACGACCACCGAACTGGCCGGTTACACCCGCGCCAAGGCCATGATCAACGCCGGCTTCTTCGTGATGGATCCGACGGCGGGCGCCGAGGGCGATCCGGCCGGGGCCGGGGTCTACAACGGCAACCTGGTCTCCGAGACCATCACCGGCCGACCGGCCCTGGTGCTGCACCCGGATGCTCGGCGCACCCGGGTGGTGCAACCGGTGTGGAAGGGGGAGGTCACCATCGGCCGGCAGCGCCTGCAGCTCGATGGTGTGAACCGGGTGATCGGCCTGATCCGCAACTGTGGCGGGGATGTCACTGATTCACCGACCAGCCTCCCCCTGCATGACGCCACCTGCCAGGACGAGGCGGAGGCCGTGGCCTACACCCGGGCCTTCGCGCACCGCACCCCGAAGGGCGAGGGGGCGGAACTGGTGCTGCGCCGCGGCAAGGTGATCGCGGTCAAGGCGCAGCGCGGCACGCTGCTGGGCCGTGGTCAGAGCTCGGTGCAGTTCACTGGGCGCCAGGCACAGCGGGTGCTGGCCAGCGCCCGGGTCGGACAGCGCGCCGACGTGAAGCAGTACCTGACCGATGGCCGCAAGCGACTGGATCGCAAGGGCACCACCGTGGTCAACGGTGGACCCGAGCTGGTCCGCTCCGGGCAGCTGCACGTCACCCAGAAGCGCGACGGGATGAGCCAGGCCACCAACCCGTCCTTCGACTACGGTTGGGTGTTGCAGCGCAACCCGCGCACCTTCGCCGGCACCGACGCCAAGGGCCGCACGCTGCTGGTCACCGTCGACGGCCGACAGCTGACGAGCCTGGGCCTGAGCATTCCGGAGGCGGCGCAGGTGGCCAAGGACCTGGGCATGGTGAATGCGATCAACCTGGACGGTGGCGGTTCCACCGCGATGGTGCTGAATGGCCAGCTGGTCACCAGCCCGTCGGATTCCACCGGCGAGCGCCCGGTGGGCGACGCCATCTTCGTGCGCTGATCCTCGCACCCACAAGGACTGCAATTCTGGCGCGTCCGCCAGGGTTGCAGCCCGTGCGGGCTCCCATCGCAGCGGACCACCCGGAGGAATCCGGACCGCAGTTGTTCACCAAAGCCTCACCGGGTGCTTACCTGAAGCTCGGCTGAACCCGGTTGGCTGGGAATCATGCGTACCCCACACACCACTCGCCTCGCCGCCGTCGCCCTGGGCACGGCCGCGCTGGTGCTGCCCCTGACCGCCGTCACTCCCGTGCAGGCCGCTCCCGCGGACCAGCCGGCGCCGAAGGCCGTCAAGACGACCAAGACCGTCGTCCCCACCCTGGACGCCCGCGCCTCGCTGAGCGCCGACTACGTCGCCAAGGGGCCGGAGTCCGGCGCCAAGGTGACCCCGGCCAATGGCCGCAAGGGGCCCTTCCCCGGCCAGGTGATCCCCGGCTTCTCCGCGATGGCCGAGATCGGCAACGGTTCCTACTGGGGCCTGCCGGACAACGGCTTTGGCGCCAAGGCCAATTCCGACGACTTCCTGCTGCGCATCTACCAGGTCAAGCCGCGGTGGGAGACCGTCGACGGCGGCAAGGGCAGCATCAAGGTGCAGAAGTTCGTCCAGCTGCGCGACCCCAACCACAATGCCGGCTTCAAGATCGTCAACGAGCACACCCGTCAGCGCAACCTCACCGGAGCGGACTTCGACGTCGAATCGCTGGTGGTGGCCAAGGACGGTTCGTTCTGGATCGGCGAGGAGTTCGGCCCCTACCTGCTGCACTTCAGCAAGGACGGCGTGCTGCTCAGCAAGCCCGTCCCGATGCCCGGCGTCAAGAGCCCGTCGAGCCCCGACCTGGGCAAGGGTGAGACCGCCAACCTGCGCAATTCCAAGGGCTTCGAGGCGATGGCTGCCAGCCAGAACGGCCGCTACCTGTACCCGATCCTCGAGGGCTACCTGAACGGCGACGACAAGCGCACCCGCGTGATCAGCCAGTTCGACACCCGCACCAACAAGTACACGGGCCGCACCTGGAAGTACCAGGCCGACACCGATGACAACCTGGTGGGCGACGCCTTCATGACCGACGGCAAGAAGATGCTCGTCGTCGAGCGCGACGACTTCTGGGGCGCCAAGTCGGTCACGAAGCGGATCTACGAGATCGATCTCAACCGTCAGGAGAAGGACGGTTTCCTGGCAAAGAAGCTGGTGGTCGACCTGTTGAAGATCGACAATCCGGCCGGGATCGGGATCAAGAATGACCCGGGTTACGGCGTCGGCAAGACCTTCCAGTTCCCCTTCCAGAGCGTCGAGACCGTGGTCCGGCTGAAGGACGGCCGGCTGCTGATTGCCGACGACAACAACTACCCCGGCAATGACGCCCGCAAGCCCGGTGCCCCGGACAACACCGAGATGATCATCGTCGACCTGGCGAAGAAGAAGGTGCCCGCCGCCAGCAAGGAGCACACCGTCTTCTCCCACCGTGGCGCCTCCGGCTACCGCCCCGAGCACACCTTGGCTGCCTATGAGGAGGCCATCAACCAGTGCGCGGACTACATCGAGCCTGACCTGGTGAGCACCAAGGACGGTGTGCTGGTGGACCGTCACGAGAACGAGATCAGCGGCACCACCGACGTGGCCACCCGCCCCGAGTTCGCCGACCGCAAGGCCACCAAGACCATCGACGGCGCCAAGCTGACCGGCTGGTTCACCGAGGACTTCACCTTGGCCGAGCTGCGGACCCTGCGTGCCAAGGAGCGGCTGCCCGAGCTGCGTCCCCAGAACACCACGTTCGACGGCCTGTACCAGGTGCCCACCTTCGACGAGGTGGTGGACCTGGCCCGTCGCTCGAAGACCTGCAGCGGCAAGCCGGTCGGTGTCATTCCGGAGATCAAGCACGGTAGCTACTTCGACTCCATCGGGCTGAGCCAGGAGGAGGGCACCGTCAAGGTGCTGGAGGCCAATGGCTATGGCAAGAAGAAGTCGCCGGTGCAGATCCAGAGCTTCGAGGTGGGCAACCTCAAGGAACTCAACCAGATGACCAAGGTGCAGCTGGTGCAGCTCATCGGTTGCTCCGGCGCGCCGGCGGATCTGGAGGCCGAGGGCAACACCACCACCTACAAGGACATGGTGACGGCCCGGGGCATGCGACAGGTGGCCAAGTACGCCGACAGCGTCGGCTACTGCAAGGACGTGATGATCCCCCGCAAGAAGGACGGCTCGCTGGGCAAACCCACCGACGCCATCAAGAATGCGCACGCCGCGGGGCTGCCGGTCACCGGCTGGACCTTCCGCGCCGAGAACTCCTTCCTGCCCAAGGAGTACCGCAGCAGCGCCAATCCGGCCGAGATCGGTGACATGAAGGGCGAGGTGAAGGCCTTCCTGGCGGCCGGGATGGACCACGTCTTCAGTGACCAGCCGGATCTGGCCGTGCAGGCGGTGGCCGAGTACAGCGCCGCGCAGCAGAACGGCCGCTGACTCGCCCTGGTCACATCGCAGACCGATCGCCCGGTACCCCCGCAGGGGTACCGGGCGATCGGTCTACTGGTGAATTGTCTCGAGGACTCAGGCGATCCAGATGATCCGGATCCGCCCGCCCTCGCCGTAGGCGCTGACCTGCTTGGCGGTAACGGTGCTGGTGGCGGTCTGCGGGGCGGCGGCGGCGGGGCTGATGGCCACCATGCTGACGAAGGCGATGGCGGAAACGATGCTGGCGAAGATCTTTGCGGGGGTTGTGGTCATGTGCACGACGTTAGGCAGAGCTGGTGAATTGAGCCACCCTCAAGGTCAGCTCAGGGTTGAGGTTTCACCAGCCCCGTGTCGTAGGCCAGAACCACCATCTGGATCCGGTCGCGCAGGTTCAGTTTGGCCAGGATGTGACCGATGTGGGTCTTGACCGTTGCCTCCGCCAGGAAGAGCTTGCCCGCGATCTCCGAATTGGTCAGTCCGCGGCCGACCTCGGTGAGCACCTCGCGTTCCCGCTCGGTGAGTGCAGCCAGTCGCTGTTCGGCGGTTCGTTGCTCGGCGGGCCCCGACGGCAGTGAGGGCAGGAAACGTTCCAGCAGGCGACGGGTGGCCGAAGGGGCCACCACCGACTCGCCGGAGTGCACCGCGCGGATGGCGGCCAGCAGCTCCGCTGGGCCGGCATCCTTCAGCAGGAAGCCACCGGCTCCCGCCTTGAGCGCGGCATAGACGTACTCGTCCAGGTCGAAGGTGGTCAGCACCAGCACGCGAGGGCCCGCGGGCCCGGAAGCCTCCCGTGCCTCGGTGATTCGACGGGTGGCCTCCACCCCGTCCATCACCGGCATCCGGATGTCCATCAGAACCACGTCGGGGGCCAGCTTGACGGCGGCGGCGACCGCGTCGGCACCGGTGCCCACCTCGCCGACCACCGTCATGTCGGCCTGCGCGTCCAGCACCATCCGGAAACCGGCTCGCACCATCTCCTGGTCGTCGGCCAACAGCAGCCTGATCTGGCCCGGCGTGGCGGGGGGAGTGGTCATGGTGAGGTCCTCTCGGGATGGGCGGGCATGGGGTGTGTTGGGACAGGCGGAGTCGGGGCGAGTGGAGCCGCTGAAGTGGGCGTCGGTGAAGTGTGCGCCGAGGCTGGGGGAGGTGCGGCGGCCTGGCTGGGCAGGGTTGCGAACACCTCGAAACCCCCGCCGTGACGCGGCCCGGCATTGAGCGTGCCACCCCAGGCTGCCATCCGTTCGCGCATCCCCACCAGGCCGTGACCCAGGCCGTCGCTGCTGGTGGGCCCGGAGCCGGTGTCGGCCACCCGAATGCTCAATCCGTCGTGGCCGTGGGCCAACGTGACGTCCACGGTGGCGCCGGCGCCGGCATGCTTCATCACATTGGTCAGCGACTCCTGCACCACCCGGTAGACCGCCATCTGCGCGCCCTCGGAGAGGGTGCCATGTGAGTCGGCGTCGCCCAACACCCGGAAGGTCGCCGGGATGCCGGCGCCGCGCAACTGTTCCACCAGCTCGCCGATCTGGTCGATGGTGGCGGAGGGAGCCAGCTCCAGATCCTCACCGTCCTGCCGCAGCACGCCCACCAGGCGTCGGGTCTCACCCAGGGCGGTGCGAGCGGTCTGCCCGATGGTCTCGATCGCCCTGGTCACCTGCGCCAGCCGGGCCTCCGGATCCCCGAGCTCACCATGTGAGGCCAGATAACCGGCCCCGTCGGACTGCACCACGATCACGCTCAGCGAATGGGCGACGATGTCATGCATCTCTCGCGCCAGCCGGTTGCGCTCCTCCTGGGCGATCAACGCGCGCCCCTGGGCCCTTTCCCGCTCCAGCGCCTCGGCGCGCTCCTTCCAGGACTGGTGCGTCAGGTCCCGCTGTCGGGCCCACTGGCCGGCAAACCAGGTGGCGGCCACGATTGCGACGCAGGGAATCGCATTGGCCGCTATTCGGATCAGGGCGGCGGGGGCACCCGCGCTCGACTCGCCGGGCATGTTGAGGCCCCAGTCGAGCCCGGCCAGCGCACAGCCGGCCAGGGCAATCCACAGACATCGTCGCGCCCAGCGCTGCTCGCCATAGCGGGCGACGGCATAGACCATGATCGGCGCCGTCAGGTTGCTCGGCAGGACCGAATCGTTCAGCAGCAGCTGCAACAGATGAGGCGGAACCAGGGCCAACGTCGCCGCCACGGGAAAGGTGCGGCGCCAGACCAAGGGCAGGAAGAAACTGGCCGACCAGACCAATACGAACCACCCGGGGAGCTCTCTCAACCCCCAGCCGTCGGCCAGCCCCCCGATGGCGAACAGCCCGATGAAGGCGGCCAGCACAACATCGCCCCACCGGGGCTTGAACCGGTGCAGGCTGGGGGCGGATTGGACTGGCATGGCGCCAGCCTAGGTGTTGGTGGCAGGGACGTTCATGACAGTGCGCGGTTTGACGTAAAGGGAGGACCCCCGCTGGGCTGTGGCTTGTCGAAGGTCACATCTCAACAACGGAGGTCCTCATGCCCCACTCTAAGGCCCGGCTCAATGT
>NZ_JBCDMV010000032.1:0-26801 GCF_038433135.1 Luteococcus sp. H91
CGGCGACCTTGACCATCGCCGGCCAGTCACCCTCATAGTCCGGGCGGGTCTCGTGATACATCCGCACCGCCCGCGCCTTCAACTCAGCCGGATAGCGCTTGTTCGTGTTGCCTGGCATGACTCCAACTTCCCAAAGTTCGGAGTCTCCGGACATGCCGGGGCGATTCAGTCGGCCGGCAGGCCACCACCGCCTTCGCAGGGGTGACGTGTTGCCCGACGGCGACCAGCCCGAGGTCGTCGAGACGGCAGAACGTGGTCAGGTCAGGGATGACGTAGCTACATTGAGGAATGTCGAGGTCTTCTGGATGGCGAGCGTGAGAACTCCCATCATCAGGGGACCTCGACCACTGTCACCACCCCGCTCTGGGCAACCACAGGACTATACCCTCATCTGTGAAGAGCCAGATTGGTCTCAAACTCTTCACCACAGACGCCGCACAGTGCCAGCCGAAGCGTCCGCTCAAATCGCCCGCGGGCCACTCAATCTCTGGAAGGAGGTCACCAGCCAGTGGCAACCTCAGCACGCGTCGTGCACGTGCTGATCTCAGCACCTAGACTACACGGACCACGACCAGTGCTTGCAGCCGCTTGACTGATGTCCGCCAGCTCGGGTCAGCGCCGAACACCGGTCGTAGCCTGCCGTGTAGCTGCCCTCCGAGATGAGCGCAGATCTCTGTTGGGCAATTTCTTGGTAAAGACCATCGCAACGAAGGAATTTTCATGTCAGCACCATCGCGCCAGCCCGCAGACCCCGCGTCGCAGGTACTCCGGGTGAGACGCCTGGTGTGGGCGAACCTGGTCGGCAACATCCTCATCATCGTCACCGGCGTCCTCGTGCGGGTCACGGGCTCCGGTCTCGGGTGCCCGACGTGGCCGACCTGCGTCCCCGGTTCGGTGGTGCCGGTCGCTGGCCAGGCCCAGGGCTTCCACAAGTTCATCGAGTTCGGCAACCGGATGCTCACCCCCGTGCTCGTAGTCATCGCCGCGGCTCTCTATCTGACCGCTCGAAGCGCCTACCGGTCCACTCGCCCGAAGTTCGTGCGGGACTGCGTCGTGCCGCTGGTCTTCGTCCTCGTCCAAGGCGTCGTGGGTGGCGTGATCGTCCTAACTCACCTCGACCCGGCCACCGTCTCCCCGCACTTCCTGATCAGCATCTTCCTGGTCGCCAACGCCACCTACCTGCTCATCCGCGAACGCGAAGGCGACGGACCCGCCCAGCCCACCGTGCCGCCTCTGGTCGCCACCCTAGCGAAGGTCGGCACCGCCGTCGGCGCCGTCGTGATCATCCTGGGCACCGCCGTGACAGGTTCCGGCCCGCACTCGGGTGACGCGGCAGCCACCGTCCGCTACGGCTTCGACCCCCGTGCAACCAGCTGGCTGCACGCCGATTCCGTGATGCTGTTCATCGGGCTGCTCGTCGCGCTGCTCGTCGCCAGTCGCCTCGTCGACGCCCCGAAGTTGTTCCGCACGGCATGGCAATGGGCCGCGGGGATCAGCGTGGCCGAAGGTGTTCTCGGCTACACCCAATACTTCACCGGACGCCCCATGGGACTGGTCCTCATCCACGTTCTGCTCGCAGCGCTACTCACCGTGGCAGTGACCGTCGGACTGGTCACCACCCGCCGCCGAGAACCGCTGAGCTGACGCCCCGCACCCAGTTCCAGCGTTCAACTGTGACGCGCGTTTCGTTGCGAAGCCCACACGGTCGTCGCGATGGCTGCGACAGCCAGGACCAGGATCTGCATAGTTCCGGGCATTGGGTCGGCAGGCCATGCCCACCATGAGAGCTGGCCGAACAGTTGCCGTCCCAGCAGTGCCGAGAGCGCGCAGTGGACGGCAGGCACGGTCCACACGATGCGCCGGTCCAGACGAGGCAGGAGGAGGAGCGTCTCGGCCACAACGGTGATCACAACGGTTGCAGCCGACGCAGCCCATGCTGGCGCTGCCAAGGCGGTGGTGCTGAGGTACAGCGCCGTCGCGGTCACTAGTCGCCACGCGCCGCGCCATTGTGCTCGGCGCGTCGCTAGGCTCCACAGCACGGGCACGGGTTCGACGACCTGGTAGCCGATGATGATGCCGACCGCAGCAGACAGGAAGGTTGCGGTGGGTACGTCGCTGTCTTCGAGGGCTCGCAGTTGGGGTGCGAGGAGCGCTGGGGGGATCCATCGCTGGGCGATGGCCAGGACCAGCAGGCCAACCATCAGCGGACCGAAGTGGTTGGTCCGCCACCACAACCGCAGGGTGGTCACTGGCACTTGCCTGAGGTCATTTGATGGGCGACCCACTGGTGTTGGGCTGCCGTACTGGAGTGGACGAGTTTCACATACGGGCTGTCGCTGGCTTGGTCCAGCCCGGCCTTGGCCGTGGCCCACGACATGAGTTCCCCCGTGGCTTGCAGGCCTGCCGGTTCGTTGCTGCAGGTTGGCAAGACGGCGTACAGGGCGTCACTGGTCATCGTTTCTGGCTGGATCGGCAGCGCGACATCCATGCGCTTGCCGGGGATCGCCCTGGGTAGGCCCGTCTGGGCGAAGTCGGTCGGTACGGTCCAGTAGTCCATGGCTGTCTCCCGAGCGGTGGCCAAGGCGGCAGCAACATTCGGTGCGTGCTCGGCCAGCGCAGGCCAAGCGCAGAACGTCACGGACTGGGCCGTGGCACAGGCCGGAGGGGCAGTGAGTTCTCGGGGTCGGGCCCGGTCCGTGTCGGACGTCGCGACCAGACCGATCCCGGCCACGATGGACACGGCAGCGAGACCCACCATGGCACGCGCCCGCCGCTTGCCGGGCCACAGCAGCCCCGCCGCGACCATCACCGGGAACAGGAACAGCAGGCTGTGGCCAAGGATCACCCTCGGGGCTGGCTCGAGCCACGGCTGGTAGAAGGTTCCGTTGTCGAAGGCCGCAATCAGGTTCCAGCGTCCGGGCAGGTAGGTCGTCAGGTAGCACCACAGGAACACCGGCGCCGCCACCAAGGGCCCGACGGGCCAGCCGTGCCACCGGCACCCGGCCAGGGCACCGAGTGACACCGCGCCCGCGAGCGACACGGCCGTCTGGACCCACGGCAGCACCATCGTGGCGCTGAACGGGCTGCCCCAGGGGCTGTGCGCCACCACCGGGGCCACGACCTGCGCCAAGGTCACCACTCCTGCCCAGAACAGGCCTGCCAGCCACACCACCCGCGCCGGGAACCGGGCGCCGGCCGGGCTGGTCGCCGCCACCTCCGACAATCCCCCCATGCGAGCACCAGTCACGATCGCCACAACACCGGCGAGCAGTGGAACGGTGAACATGCACGCCAGGCTCGAGGTCGTCGTCCGGTCCGCCCACAACACGGCCTCCGGCTTCGCCAGGGTGCACAGGACCACCGCGACAAGCACGGTGACCAGCCCACCGGTCAGCAGCAGGCCGTGCGTCGCCTCAGCCACTACAGCCGTCCGGGCAGCACAACGGCCTGCGGTCACTCGTGATCCGCGACGCACCGCAGGTACCCTTCCTCGACCGCAGCAGCCGACACCTCGGCACCACCGCACAACTCCTGAATGCTGCCATGGAAGGCCACGACACCGTCGTCCAGGACCAGGACCTCCTCGGCCAGGCCCGCGACGTCGTCGACCAGGTGCGTGGCCAGCACCAGCTGACAGTCCAACGACGACAGGGTGTTGCGCAGGTGCACTCGCTGCTGCGGGTCCAGGCCGACCGACGGCTCGTCCACCACCAGCAACGACGGCTCGTGCACCAGCGCCTGCGCCACGCACAACCGCTGGCGCATGCCACCCGACAGCGACGAGATCCGATCGTCACGACGATCCGACAACCCAACCGCCGACAGACAACGATCCGTCGCCTCAGCCACGTGCGCCACTCCTCGCATCCAGGACGCGTACGCCATCAACTCCGCGCACGTGTACCCCGACGGGAGTTCCATGGCCTGCGGGACGTATCCGAGACTTTCCCTGACTCGGATACGCCCCGCGCTGCTACGGAGATCTGCGGAATCTACCGTGATCGAACCCTCCTGCAAGGACTTGAGCGTCGACAAGAGACTGATCAGGGTCGACTTGCCTGCCCCATTCGGCCCCAAAAGCGCTACCCGGTTGGACAGCAACGAACCGCTGACTCCTGCCAACGCTTCACGGGACCCATAGGTGAACCTCACACTTTTCAGTTCGATCATCAGACGACTGGCCCTGCGTCAGCAGGCGGTCTTGCCGTAGCCGGTTGCATTGGCCCCCATGACCGAGGAGTAATTCCACGTCACCATGGGGTAGTACTTGTTCGACGAACCGGTCGACACGTAGCCCGTAGTCTTGGCCGCGTCCGAGTAGTAGGCGGAGGCCGTCTGGATGGTGGTGTCGGGGGCGAGGCTCTTGTTCTGCCGCAGGGCGGAGACGAACTGGGTGCGAGCAGTGGACGCCGGTGCATCGAGACACTGGCGAAGGCTGGCCTTGCCGGTGACGTCGTATCCGTTGTTGTTTCCGCCGGACTTGCCGTAGTAGAAGACGACACTCCCCGTGCCAGGGACCGAGGTACCGCTTGCCGCATAGGCAACCGCGCCACCAGAGCAGAGTGCCGCTCCTGCAAGGATCGCTGCGAGGCGTTGACGAGAATTCATGGGTCTTCCTTTCGGGGGCTAGCCGCACCGATGCGGCCGGGGGACGTCCCGCATGAGGACGTGGCGAGTACATCACGATTCTCTCTTCGGGAATTATGAATCGCCCCGGCATGTCCGGGGACTCAGTGGTGTGACTGTTCCAGTTCCTCGTGGGGCTGGTTGTGGCCAGCGTAGTAGGCCTTCTCGAGTTCGGCGGGCGGGACGTCGCCGCAGTACTCGTAGAGGCGGCGGTGGTTGAACCAGTCGACCCATTCCGCAGTCGCGAACTCGACCTCGTCAACACCCTTCCACGGAGCGCGGGGCTTGATCAGTTCGGTCTTGAACAACCCATTGATCGTTTCAGCGAGGGCGTTGTCGTAGCTTTATCCGGCTAATCGGGGCTGGTCAGGGCCTGTTGCGGTGGTCTGGTCAGGCGATGTGGTCCATGAGGGTGTTGAGGCGGTTGATCAGGCGGAGATGACGTTCGGTTTCGGGGTCCCAGCCGCGAGATTGGGCGTCGTCGGCGAGGGTTCTGGCGTCGTCGCGTTGGGCTTGGAGGACGGGCAGGTAGGTGCGGGTGGTGTGGAAGCTGGTGCAGTTCTCGCAGATGTTGGCGTAGCTGCAGGCTCCCTGGGCAGGCGCGCGTAGGCAGTAGCCGCCGGCCAGGGCGGTCTTGATGGTCGGCGTCGTGCGCCAGTCGACGCCGTCGTCGAGATCCTCAGCGGGGGTTGCAGGCAGCGCGCCGGTGCGCTGTTTGGCCAGGTCGAGGGCCCGCTCGTATTCGTCACGGACGGTGCTGTCGAACAGGCGCCCGTAGCGCAGGCTCATCTCGGCCGAGGAGTGCCCGAGGATGACCATGAGTGCTTGGAGCGAGACACCGGCGTTGACCAGGGCGGTGGCGTAGGTGTGCCGCAGCTGGTGCGGAGTGACATGCCCGATCTGGGCAGTCTGGGTGGCTTGGTTGAGGACGTGGCGCAGCCGGTTGGAGCCGATGCGGTGTCCGTGGTCGGTGAACAAGAAATCGGCGGGTTTGCCGGTGCGGGGGTGCGGGATCGGCCTGCCCGGGGTGCGGGTGGTGGTGATCCTGTCGAGCAGGGTGAGTATGTCGGCGTCGATGGGGACCATCCGCTCGGTCTCGAGTTTGCCGAGCGGGACTTTCAGCCAGGACCCAGCGCCAGGCAGGTCGATGACGGCATCGAGCTCGAGGTCGAGCAGTTCACCGATGCGTAGTCCGCAGGCGCGTTGCAGCAGCAGCGCGTCGGCGCCGAGCCTGTCCGGGGACTCTTCGAGGGCTTGTTGTAGGCGCCGGTCCGCGTCGGGTGGCAGGAACCTGGGCAGCGGCTGCGGCAGGCGGGGAACGTCGCTGCGGAACATGAGTTTGCGGGCCGGGGCGTTGGGCCAGCCCCATTCGGTGATCTCGGCCAGGAAGTTGCTGACGGCCAGGATCCGGCGGGCTTGTTCGGCAGTGGTCAGCGGCCGTCGGGTCGCGGTGCTGATGGTCTGTGGCAGGGAACTCATCCAGGCCTCGATGTGGGCGCAGCGCTCCAACCTGTCCGGCGTCAGGGTGGCGTCGATGCGGGTCACGAAGGTGGCGAACGCAGCCAGGCGGGTGGTCAGCCCGGAGACCGTGGAGGGTTTGCAGGTGACGGCCTTGCGTTCCAGATAGCCGATCAGCAGCGACTTCATCGGCTCGGGAACCTCGGCCAGGCGACGCTGGTAGGGCCAGCGGCTCTGCGCTGGTGGCGGCGGGGCCGGGAGGATCTTGTGATGGAACAACACGGTGCGGGTCGCGGTCGCGCAGCCCCGATAGTGCTTCCAGGTGCGGCCGGTGACCTCCTCACGCCGCCGGCCAGCAAGGTTGAGCGCGTCGAAGTCGGCGTTGGTCAGATCGCCCAATCGCTTGCCGGTGGCGAACAAGACCCGCGCCAGGACCTGGCTGGCCATCGCCCTGGCGGATTGCTCGCTGTAGTCACAGGCTCGCGCCGCGATGATGAACTCGTCGAGGTCCTCACCGATCGCGGTGCCGGTGACGTCACGCCAGATCGAGGAGAACTTGCGATGGACCAGATACTCCCATGACGGGCGCAAACGGCCCGTGACCAACAAGAACGTGATGAACGGCCGAGTACTTGGGTTTGCCTGCAGTTGGACTACCAGCGGTTCATCCGCCCAGGACTGCGGGTCGGGCCAGCGCTCGACGAAGACCCTCGCCCAGTACCGGTAGGCCGAGTTGCCCCGCCCGGTGCGGGCCAGATGATCGCGGTAGGCGGCCAGCAGTGCCTCGCCGGTTTCGGCTGGCCGCAGGCTTGTAGTGGTGTCAGTGGGTGCGTGCGCGGCTGCGAGCGGCATCGTATTCGGCTTTCACGTGAACGGGGGCCAGATGGATGTAGCGGGCAGTGGTCTCGACATGGGCATGACCCAACAAGGCCTGCATCACCGCCAGGTCGACACCGGCCTCGGCCAAGGCGGTGCCGAAGGTGTGGCGCAGCGCATGCGGCGCGCCAGCCATCACCCCGGTCAGGTCTCGGTGGTAGCGGAAGACCGTGCGCAACCCAGCCGGGGTCAACGGTTGTCCGCGGTGCGGGCCCTTGGCGACCACGAACAGTTCCGCGGCGGCGGTTTCGGGGCGTTCGGTCATCAGGTAGGCGTTGATCACCGCCGCGATGTTGGCCGATGGGTCGGGTGGGGTCTGGGGCGGCGGTGGCGTCGTGGATCTGGCGCGCAGTCTTGAGGACGCGAGTGCCGGTGGTGTGGATGACGTCAGCGATGGTGGTGCCGTCAGGGCGGTGGGGGAGTGCTTGCTCTGCCCAGCCGGCGACATAGGTGAAGGTGTACTGGCTGCTGTCCAGACCATGCGCGGCCGTGACGAGGTAGGCCACGGATTCCGCTTCGACTTCCTTCGTGCCTCGGCACTGGAGGGTGGCCTGGCCGTCTGCTGGGTTGTGGAGTAGGACGTGGCCGAGTTCGTGGGCGAGGGTCTTGACGGCTTGGGCGTCGTCGACGTCGTCCCTGACCCGGACGGTTCGGGTGGTGTAGTCGGTGTATCCGTTCGCGCCGTGGCAGTCACCGCGCTTCAGACGGAAGCCCTGCTCGCCGACGAGAGTGGCCAGGGCTTGCCAGAGGCCGTCGGGTGCTTGGCCGGTGAGCAGGGCGGGGCGGGGTGGTTCGGGGACGGGGTCGCCGGTGGTTTGGCTGATGTCGAAGACGCTAGTGGGTTTGACCCCGACGATCTGGGTTGTCATCACCGGTTTGCCCTTGTCATCGACGACGGGTGTGCCATCGGGCTTGAGTTTGGGGAGGCGGCGGGTGACGGGCGCGAGGATGCGGATGCCGTGTTCGCCCCGGGTGACCTGGCGGTGGAAGCTCTTCTGCCAGGTGCTGTAGCCGGCGACCAGGGTGGCGTCGGGGCGTTGCGTCCAGATCAGGATGGTGTTGTTGAAGCTGTACTGGTGGAAGCGGCTCGCGACGCGCAGCCAGGCCTGCCACTGCTCGGAGCTGGTGAGGTCGGCGACCTTGTCGGCGATCTGCGCGTGCAGGTGCTCGAGTTGTTCGGCTTGTTCTGCCTTCTGGGCTTCGGTGGGTGGTCGGCGGGTCATCACTGCACCGCCGGGGTCTGATCGGTGAGCAGGTCCAGAGCGGTGTTGATGAGGTCGTCGACCTGGTCGTGGGGTGCGCCGGCGGCGCTGAGTTCGTCGGCCTCGAGGAGCAGCTGTTCGATGATGAGGGGACGGTCGGTGCTCAGTTCGTCTGGATGAGTGGTCATGCCCACCCAAGCCGGCTGGCGTTTGCTGGTGGCGCCCGCTAGTCCGTCGCGCGTCCGAAGATCGGGTCGATCCAGGCCGCCACCCGGGCGATTTGGTCGTCGAGGTTGGCTTCGGTGCGGTCGTGGAGTTGTTCCTTTCGCCGCCACGCGGCCCATTTTTCCTGGTGCAGGGCGCCGTAGCCCTTGAGCAGGGGCGCGATGGGTGTCAGGGTGACGCCGCGATAGTCGGCGACTGCGGTGGCGGAGCGCAACAGCTCGTGGGGGTCGAAGCCGGCTTGGCAGAGCTGGTCGATGTCGACGTAGTCGCGCCATCGGGTGCTGGTCAGGCCGCGTTCGAGGACGGTGACGGCTTTCTCGGCGATGGCTGTTTCGGGGGCGTAGCCGAGCAGGGTGATCGGGTCGCCGAGCACGCGTTCGATCTGGACGATGCGGGGTGCGGGCACGATCGGGTCGCCGGTCGAGACATCCCACGCACAGACGCCCTTCCACGGGCCGATGCTGGCGGTGATGCGGATGCGGAACCCGGGGTACTGGGCCGTGTCACGGATCTGGACGATCCGCAGGGTGTCCAGATGGAAGCTGACGCCGTCGCTCGGATCGAGCTGGGCGATGTCTGCGACGACGCGGCGCAGGTGGTCGGGGGTGACGTCGGCGCTGATGGCATTGGCGTCGGCGTCCTTGGTGGCGCGGCGCACCCCGTAGGCCGCCAGGAGGACTCCTCCCTTGAGGATGAAGTCGTCGTGGTGCGGGGTGAGGGCGAGGCGGTGCAGGAAAGACTCCAGCAGGTGCCGGGTCAACAATTCCTGGGTGGGCGCGGCAGTTCGTTGCTTGGCTGCGGTGGAGCGGGCCAAGGACTGCAGTCGGCGGAACGTTTGGTCCCCGGTGGTCATGACAGGACCTCCAGCGCATCGAACACCGGTCGCTTCGCTCTCGGGATCTGGATCGCGAGCTGGGCCATCTCGGCGGGTTTGCCTCCCCGGCGCAGCCACTCCTTCAGCGCGTCCCGTGCCGTTTCGTAGCCGACCTGCCCGCGCAGCCGGAAGGCGTCAACGATGCTGCGTTGGGCGTTGTAGAGCCCAATCAACTCTGTCGATCCGTCGATGGCGACAACGTCACGCCCTAGTTCGAACGTGCCGGGGTCAAAGACGTGCCACGTCAAGGTCGGAGTTCCCTTTGGAATCCTGGTTCCCCGTGGCAGAGCTATCTGCAGGGAGGTCGGAATCTCATCGACCAGATCGTGGTGCGCGAGGGCCGAGACCAGACAGATGGTGGCGTGGGAGCGAAGGGCCACCGCCTGCAACTTGTCTTGGTCTGCTGGGGTGCGATCGCTCTTGCGGTAGACACCAGGAGCAATTCGCTCCAGATCTCCTCGTTGGAGCGCCCGATGAGCCGCGACAGGTGACAGGTCGCGGCGCCGAAGCCGGAGCAACTCGGACATCAGGCACCTCCTCGTGAAATGAAACGTACACAGATAACTGTATCTGTAGACGATTCCATCCACCACAGCTCTCGGTCGGGATGCTTGGAAGGAGCTGCGCTTCGGCGACGATGTGCTGCTGGTCGTGCACCTTCAAGCCGGAGTCCATCGCCTCGTGCTCAATATGGTGCGCGCCTCGCCGAGGTGGAGGGGAAACGCCTGGTGAAGCAGGGAGAACGGTGGTCGTGTGTGAATCGGTGGCGGGCCTCATGCACAATGGGTCTCAACTCTTTCGAGGAGGATGCGGCGCTCAAGCCAAATGCACGTGGAGTGCACGACACAAAAGCAATGTGCCGCTGACTGATCCATAAGACCCAGTCAGCGGCACATTGCACTTGGTAGCGGGGACAGGATTTGAACCTGTGACCTCTGGGTTATGAGCCCAGCGAGCTACCGAGCTGCTCCACCCCGCGTCGGTGATACCTACATTACAGGTTGGCCAACGAAAGACAAAATCGGCGGTCTGACCACCCTCCGACAGGCCCAGGAAACGGTGCCGGACAGGCTCGGGGAACGGCGCTCCACAGGCTCGGGGAGGAGCTCAATCCACCTCGGGCACCAGGGCCCGGGCATCGGCATAGTCCATTCCGGTGAGCTCCAGCAGGTCCACCAGCATCGAGCGGATCTGGGCCAGGATCACCAGACCGGACAGCGGTCCGTGCATTCCCGCGGCGGAGCTGCGGTCGGCCAACTGGATGATCCGCGGCCTGGCGCGCTCGGGGATCCGTCGCGCTGACAGCTCCGCCGCGCAGAAGTCCGTGACGTCGGCCAGCTCGTCCAGCATGGCCAGGTAGTCGAAGGGCACCGGCTCGCTGCGCCACGTCGCGACGGCTGCCCGGCGGGCCAGGACGCGCAGGTTACGGACCAGCCGGTCCAGCGGCGCCACCAGCTCGGCGATCGCCTGGGCATGCTCCCGATGCCCTCGCAGGAAGGGGGAGTAGCGGGTGACCGCCACTCCCTCGGCGGCGGCATCGGAGAGCTGGGTGAGCTTGGCCTGGGTGGCCCGGGCTCGTTCCAGAACCTTCTCCCCGACGGACTCATCCATCTCGCCCAGGCCGACACCCGCCTGGCGCAGGGTCTCGGCGCAGTGCTGCAGCACCTCGGCTGCCTTCACCCGCGGCTTCTGCAGCGGACTGGTGGGGGCGACGGTGGCGAAGAGCAGCGCCAGGGAGCAGCCCAGCAGAGCGTCCGTCCACCGGCTCAGGCCCTCGTTGGGCGCTGGCATCAAGGTCATCACCATCGCCGCCTGGATGCCCGCCTGGTTGATCATCAGCGGCTTGGCGTTGAACCAGGTGGCGACGCTCATCGCGACGAAGCAGACCAGCATGATCTGCAGCGGTCCCGTGCCGAACAACTGCACGAACAGGTCACCGGTCATCACGCCGATGAAGACGCCGCTGGCCACCTCGATCACCCGGGTCAGTCGTTGCCCGAAGCTGAAGCCCAGACAGATGATCGCGGAGACCGCCGCGAAGAAGGGCAGCTCATGGCCCAGCAGGTGCTGCCCCAGGAACCAGGCCAGACCGGCGGCAACCGAGATCTGGCCGATCATGAAGACCCGGCTGCGCCACCGGTCCACTCGTCGGTGCTGCTCGGCCAGGCCACGTCGAGCGGTGGACTCGGACAGGTCGAAGGCGCGCAGAGCAACCTGATGCAGCCGCGCCCCGGCCGTCGTGGTGCGATTGTCCATCTCGCGCTCCTTCCACCTGACATCCCGACCGTACCGCGACGGCGGGGGTAGAGTTTGCCCGAGCTTCGGCGGGGGAGTCGAGGCGCAGGTGACAGAACACAGGAGACACTCCATGGAACCGATCCGGATCCACCGCCGAGCCGTCCTGGCGGGAACCGTGGCCGTTGCGTTGACTGCCAGTGCTGGCTGCACGTCGAAGAGCAAGGGGCAGGCCGCCGAGCAGGCCCGCAACCTGGTGATCGGCGCGACGGCACAGCCGCAGTCGATGGATCCCACCACGCAGAGCGGCGCGGCCATCCCCCAGGCCCTGCTCTACAACCTGTACGAGACGCTGGTGAAGATCGACGGCGAGGGCAAGGTCAAGCCGCTGCTGGCGCAGTCCTGGGAGGTCTCCCCGGATCGGCTCACCTACACCTTCAAGCTCCAGCCGGGCTGCAAGTTCTCCAGCGGCGCGCCGCTGACGGCCCAGGCCGTGGTGGACAACTTCAACCGGATCAAGACCGGCAAGAACATCCTGGCGACGTTGAAGAAGCAGATGTCCGTGCTGGCCAGCGTCACCGCCACCGATGAGCAGACGGTCACGGCCAAGCTCAGCCGCCCGTCGCAGGCCTGGCTCTATGACATGGCCTCGGCCGCCGGCATCATCGCCGATCCGGAGGGCTTCGCCGGCCTGGCCAGCAAGCCCGTCGGTTCCGGCCCCTTCTCCTTCAGCGAGTGGAAGCAGGGGGAGTCGGTCGCCCTGGAGCGCAACCAGAACTACTGGGGCACTCCGATCCGCTTCGACAAGGCCACCTTCCGCTACTTCGCCGACGCCAACTCGATGAGCTCCGCGATGCTCTCCGGGGAGCTGGACGTCATCAGCGACCTGACCGCGCCCGAGGCGATCGACCAATTCAGTGACACCTCCAAGTACACCGTCGTGCAGGGCACCAGCAATGGCGAGGTGGTGCTGGGCATGAACCAGGGCAAGGGCGGCAACCCGGCGCTCAAGAATGTCAAGGTTCGCCAGGCCATCAACCACGCCATCGACCGGCAGGCGCTGCTGAACTCCGTCTGGGGTGGCAAGGGGACCCTGATCGGCTCCATGGTGCCGCCCACCGACCCGTGGTACGAGGACCTGTCCAAGACCTACGGCTACGATCCGGCCAAGGCCAAGGCGCTGCTCTCGGAGGCCAAGGTGAGTGGCCTGAAGTTGCGGCTGCGGGTGCCCACCCTGCCCTACGGCCCCAGCGCCGCACAGTTCATCGCCAGCCAGTTGAAGGCCGTCGGGATCACCGCCGCGGTCGAGGAGCTGGACTGGGCACGCTGGCTGAAGGAGGTGCACGACGGCGGCAACTACGACCTGACGATCGTCAACCACGTCGAGCCGCGCGACATCGTGAACTTCGCCAACCCGGACTACTACTGGCACTACGACAACCCGTCCTTCGCCAAGCTGATCAGCCAGGCCGACGCCGCCGACGAGACGCAGCAGGTGGCGCTGATGAAGCAGGCCGGCAAGCTGCTGGCCACCGATGCGGCCGCCGGCTTCCTGTGGCTCTTCCCGCACATCGCGGTCACCAAGGCCGACATCACCGGGATGATCGCCAACTCCACCAGCTCCAGCTTCGACATCACGACGCTGGCCTCCCGCAACGGCTGAGCCTTTGACGCGTTCCAGACTGCTGGCCAAGCGGCTCGCCACCTTCGTGGCTAGCCTGCTTGCCGCTTCGGTGATCATCTTCTGTCTGGTGAACCTGCTGCCCGGCGACGTCGCCACCACCATCCTGGGTGACCAGGCCGACGCCGCCTCGCTCGAGGCCCTGCGCGCCCAACTGGGGCTGAACCGGCCGCTGCCGGTCCGCTACCTGGACTGGCTGGCAGACATGCTCACCGGCAACCTGGGGGTCAGTGCCCGCACCGGTCAGCCGGTGCTCGGACTGCTCGCACCCAAGCTCGGGGTCACCCTCTGGCTGGTGGGGCTCGGCATGCTGCTGGCGATCGCCGTCGCCCTTCCGGTGGGAATGTTCGCCGCGCTGAAGCGACGGCACTGGAGCGGCGCGGTGGTCTCCGCCTTCAGCCAGCTGGGGATGGCGGTGCCGGCCTTCCTGGCCGGCATCCTGCTGGTGGTGGTCTTCGCCGTGAAGCTGCACTGGCTGCCGGCCAACGGCTACACGGCCTTGTCCACCGACCCGTGGCAGTGGGCCAGACACCTGGTGTTGCCCGTGCTCTCCCTGGCGCTGGTGCAGGCGTCGGTGCTGACCCGTTATGTGCGCAGCGCCTTCATCGAGGTGCTGGGGGAGGACTGGTTCCGCACCGCCCGTTCGGTGGGCTGGACCACCCGGACCGCCATGGTGCGCCACGGGCTGCGCAATGCCGCACTCAGCGTGGTGACGGTGTTGGGCCTGCAGCTGGCGACGCTCTTCGTCGGCGCGATCGTGGTGGAGAGCGTCTTTGCCCTGCCCGGGCTGGGGCGGCTGCTGCTCGACGCCGTGCAGCAGCGCGAACTGGTGATGGTGCAGGCGATCGTGATGATCCTGGTGGCGCTGGTGCTGGTGATCAACGCTCTGGTGGACATCTCCTACCTGGCGATCGACCCGCGGCTGCGCAGCACGGAGCGTGCGTCATGATGAAGCATTTCGGTTTGTGGGCGGGGATTGTGCTGGTTGGTGGGCTGGTGCTCACCGCCCTGGTCTCGCTGGTCTGGACTCCTTTCGACCCCACGGCCGTCGATCCGACGCAGCGGATGCTGCAACCAGGCTGGCCGCACCTGCTGGGCACCGACTCGATGGGGATCGACATCGCGTCGCGGCTGATGGCCGGCGCCCGGATCTGCCTGATGGTGGGCGTGGTGGCGGTCTCGATCGCCGCCCTGATCGGCGTGCCGCTCGGGATGCTGGCGGGGATGACCGGCGGCCGGTTGGGCCGTGTGGTGATGCGCGCCAGCGACGTGCTCTACGCCTTTCCGGCGCTGCTGCTGGCCATCCTGCTGGCGGCAGCCGTGGGCGGCTCCACCCTGACGGGCATGATCGCCATCGGGGTGGCCACCATCCCGGTCTTCGTCCGGATCACCCGCGCCGCCTGCCTGCAGGTGATGAGCCAGGACTACATCCTGGCCGCGCGCAGCTGCGGCACCACCTGGGCCACCATTGCCCGTCGACATGTCTGGCCCAACATCGCCCCACTGGTGGGGGTGCAGGCGTCGGTCAGCTTCGCGATGGCGATCCTGGCCGAGGCGGCGCTGAGCTACCTGGGTCTGGCGACGGCCATCACCACTCCCAGCTGGGGTCGGATGCTGTACGAGGCGCAGAGCAAGCAGCTGTTCAGCCACCCCGAGCAGGTGATCTGGCCCGGCATCGCGATCGCCCTGGCCGTCCTGGGCTTCAACCTGCTGGGCGACGGGCTGCGCGAGCTGCTCGACCCACGGTTGCGGGAGGTCCAGTGAATGCCCTGCTGAGCGTGCAGAACCTCGACGTGAGCTTCGGACGGCGTCGGGTTCCGGCCGTGACCAGCCTGAGCTTCGAGCTCCAACCCGGCCAGCGGCTGGGCCTGATCGGCGAATCGGGCTCCGGCAAGAGCGTCACCTCCCTGGCGATCATGGGGCTGCTGCCGGAGAATGCCCACGTCAGCGGCTCGGTCACCCTGGCCGGGCATCAGATGTTGGGCGCCAGCGACCAGGAACTCTCCCGGCTGCGGGGCGACGTGCTGAGCATGGTCTTCCAGGAGCCGATGACCGCGCTGGATCCGACGATGACCTGCGGCCGTCAGGTGGCCGAGGTGCTGCGGCTGCACCAGCACACTCACACCGGCGCCGCACGGCAGGCCGTCGTCGAGATGCTCGACCGCGTCGGGCTGCCCACCCCGGAGCGGATCGCCGACGCCTACCCGCACGAACTGTCCGGCGGGCAGCGGCAGCGAGTGATGATGGCGATGGCCCTGATCAACAGCCCAGACCTGGTGATCTGCGACGAGCCCACCACCGCGCTGGACGTGACGGTGCAGGCGCGGGTGCTGAAGGTGCTCGACGAGCAGTTGGACGCCGCCGGCGCCGCGTGCCTGTTCATCTCCCACGACTTGGCGGTGGTCAGCCAGGTCTGCGACGAGGTGCTGGTGATGTGGCACGGCCAGCTGGTGGAGCGCGGCAGCATCGATCAGGTGCTGGGCAATCCGCAGCACGGCTACACCAAGGGTCTGGTGGCCACCGCCCGGCTGGATCTGGCCGAGCCGGGCTCCCGGCTGCCCGTCGTCGAGGACTTCTGGGAGGGCCAGTGACCAGCGAGATCTACAACGGCCCCGTCTACGAACTCGAGGCGGTGAACCGGATCTATGGCCGCGGACCTTCGCAGGTGCACGCGGTGCGCGACGTCAGCCTGGCCGTCTATCCCGGAGACCGGCTGGGAATCGTGGGGGAGTCCGGCTCCGGAAAGTCCACCCTGATCCGGATGATGGCGGCGCTGGATCGTCCCACGTCGGGCCAGATCCGCTTCCGCGGCACCGACATCGGCCCGCTGCCGGAACGCCAGCTGGGAGACCTGCGCTCCAGCGTGCAGATGGTCTTCCAGGATCCGCGCAGCTCGCTGAATCCGCGGATGAAGGTGGGCGAGATCATCACCGAAGGACTGCGCAGCCCGCTGCTGCGGCAACGCGACGACGTCCCGGTGAACCACGACGCGCGGCTGCGCGAGGTGATGGACCAGGTGGGCCTGCCGGTGGACAAGGCCGACAGCTATCCGCACGAGTTCTCCGGCGGCCAGCGGCAGCGGATCGCCATTGCCCGGGCGCTGGCGCCCAAACCCGACGTGCTGATCGCCGACGAGCCGGTCAGCGCCCTGGACGTCTCGGTGCGCGCCCATGTGCTGAACCTGCTGCGTGACCTGGTGGCCGAATACGCCCTGACCATGGTCTTCGTCTCGCACGACCTGACGGTGGTGCGGCACGTCTGTGACCAGGTGGTGGTGATGCGGCACGGTGCGGTGGTGGAGGCCGGTGGGATCGCGTCGGTCTACGCCGATCCGCAGCACGACTACACCCGCGAACTGCTGGCCGCGGTGCCGCGTTTCCGGTGAACCGCCGAGTCCGCTGAGACGCGTGCGGGGGATTAGGCCGGATTGCCTAGACTCTCCGGGGTGAAGGCACTCCTGCTTGAGAACATCCATTCCGAAGCCACCCGCATCCTCACCGAGGCCGGCCTGGAGGTCGAGACCCGGCCCGGCGCCCTCGGCGAGGACGAGCTGATCGAGGCGCTGGACGGGGTGAGCCTGCTGGGCATCCGCTCCACCACCCACCTCACCGAGCGCGTGATTCAGGCCCGTCCCGAGCTGCTGGCCGCTGGCTGCTTCTGCATCGGCACCAACCAGGTGAACCTGGGGGCCGCCGCCAATGCCGGGGTGCCCATCTTCAACGCCCCCTACAGCAACACCCGTTCCGTGGTGGAGCTGGCCATTGGCGAGATCATCTCCCTGGCCCGACGGCTGAACGAGAAGAACCGCCTGATGCACGAGGGCGTCTGGGACAAGTCGGCCGCCGGCTCCCACGAGGTCCGTGGCCGCACCCTGGGCATCGTCGGTTACGGCAACATCGGCGCGCAGCTGTCCGTGCTGGCCGAGAGCCTGGGCATGAGCGTGGTCTTCTACGACATCGCGGACAAGCTGGCGCTGGGCAATGCGCGGCGCTGCGAGACCCTCGACGAGTTGCTGGCCGAGGCCGACGTCGTCACCCTGCACGTCGACGGCCGGGCCGCCAACAAGGACTTCTTCGGCGAGGCGCAGTTCGAGATGATGAAGGATCGGGCGATTTTCCTGAACCTGTCCCGCGGGCACGTCTACGACGTCGACGCGCTGGTGCGCCACCTGAAGTCCGGACATATCGCCGGCGCCGGGCTGGACGTCTTCCCGGCCGAGCCGAAGAAGGCCGGTTCGCCCTTCGTCTCCGAGCTGCAGAACATCCCCAACGTGATCCTCACCCCGCACGTCGGTGGCTCCACCAAGGAGGCGCAGGTGGACATCGGCCGCTTCGTCGCCGGCAAGCTGCTGGACAATGTCACCACCGGCGGCACCCAGATGAGCGTCAACATGCCGCAGATCGTCACCGAGCCCTTCGACGGCACCCGGGTGCTGCACATCCACCACAACGTGCCCGGCGTGATGGCGCGGCTCAACAGCGTCTTCGCCAACCACGACGGCAACATCACCTTCCAGACGCTGTCCACCCGCGGCAACATCGGCTACGCGATCACCGACGTCAGCGGCGAGCACCCCAACCTGCAGCACGAGCTGGCGGAGCTGGACGAGACCATCCGGGTCCGCGTCCTCTGATCCGCCACGGGGCCTGAACCACGACGAAGCCCCACCGCTTGTGGCGGTGGGGCTTCGCCCTTGCTCGGATCAGTCCTCGTCGTCGGTCTGGTCGGCCTGCAGCGCGGCGACGACCGAATCGTGCAGCGCGCCATTGGTGGCGATCGCACCGGGGCCCTTGGGGCCGTCGACCCCGTCCAGGTTGGTGAAGCGGCCACCGGCCTCGCGGACGATCACGTCCAGCGCGGCCATGTCGTGCAGCGCCAGTTCCGGCTCGGCGGCCAGGTCCACCGCGCCCTCGGCCACCAGCATGTAGCTCCAGAAGTCGCCGTAGGCGCGGGTCCGCCAGCAGTCGCGCAGCAGATTGACGAAGTTCTGCCCGCGGCCCGAGGTCATCCAGCCGCCGATCGACGAGTAGCTGAACGAGGCGTCCTGGATGCTCTGCACATTGGAGACGTGGATCGGCTCGCCCTTCATCAGGCCCTTGCCGGCGTAGGCGCCGTCGCCCTTGCTGGCCCACCATCGACGGCCCAGGGCCGGGGCGCTGACCACGGAGGCCACCACCTCGTCGTTGACCATCAGCGAAATCAAGGTGGCCCAGACCGGGACGCCGCGGACGTAGTTCTTGGTGCCGTCGATCGGGTCGATCACCCAGCGTCGCGGGCCCCAGCCGGTGTCGTCGCCCTCCTCGCCGTGCACCGCGTCGCGCGGACGCGCCTTGGCCAGGGTGGCGCGGATCGCCTGTTCGGTGGCGACGTCGGCGTCGGAGACCGGCGTCATGTCCGGCTTGGTGTCGATCCGCAGGTCGCCCGACTTGAAGCGGCTCATGGTGATGGAATCCGCATTATCTGCCATCAGGTGCGCCAGACGCAGGTCATCGGTGTAGCTGTCACGGTTCAACGAGGCCATGCGGCCAACACTAGCCGTTTCACTCCCAGTCCTTGAGTCGCCCCGCCTGCCACATCCGGCGATAGCTGTCCAGGCGTTCCGCGGCCAGGTCGCCGCGCGCGACGGCGGCGTCCAGCCCACATTCCGGATCGTTGGCCCCGTGCTGGCAGCCTCGCGGGCATTCCTCGGTGAAACTGCTCAGGTCTCCGAAGGCGGCGAGCACCGATTCCGGCGTCACGTGGGACAGGCCGAAGCTGCGCACCCCGGGGGTGTCGATCACCCAGCCCGACTCCTCGGGCAGTTCCAGGGCGATGGCGCTGGTGGAGGTGTGTCGGCCACGGCCGGTCACGTCGTTGACGACGCCGGTGGAGCGGTTCACGCCGGGAATCAGGGCATTGACCAGCGTCGACTTCCCAACGCCGGAGTGCCCGACGAAGACGGTGACGTGCTCGCGGAGCAGCTCGTGCACCTCGGTCAGGTCGCTGCCCGGCTGGGTGACCACCACGGGCACGTCCAGCGGGGAATAGGCGGCAATCAGCTCGTCGGGGCTGGCAAGATCCGCCTTGGTCAGGCACAGGATCGGCTCCACCCCGGCGTCGAAGGCGGCCACCATGATCCGGTCGATCATCCCGACGCGGGGTGGGGGATCGGCCAGCGCGGTGACGATCATGATCTGGTCCGCATTGGCGACGATCGGCCGTTCGAAGGTGTCGGTGTCGTCCGCGGTGCGACGCAGTACGGTGCGGCGTTCCTCGACGGCGCAGATCCGGGCCAGGGTTCCCTCGTCGCCGCTGACGTCGCCGTCCAACCGCACCAGGTCGCCGACGATCACGCCCTTGCGGCCCAGCTGGCGGGCCTTGGTGGCGGTCACCATCACCTCGTCGTCCAGCTGGCAGCGGTAGCGTCCGCGGTCGATGGTGATCACCCGGGCAATCGGCAGCTCCGAGTAGTCCGGCCGGTCCTTGGTGCGGGGCCGGGTGCGCTTGCCGGGCCGGTCAAAGGAATCCATGTCATCGGAGCGCACATTGCGCCCCATCGCTCCACGAATGGCACGCGGGCTCATCGGCCGCCTTCCAACATCTTGGTCCACATCTGGTCGAAATCGTTGATGGTCTTGCTGGTGCAGGCGACGTCATCGACGCTGCAACCGGGCATCTTCAGCCCGATCAGGACGGCGGTGTGCACCATCCGGTGGTCGGCATAGCTGAGCAGTTCCGCCGGGTGTAGGCCTGCGCCGTCCAGCCCGACGCCCGTGATCCGCAACCCGTCGTCGGTTTGGCTGACCTGGCCGCCGACCCGGGTCAGTTCGGCCTCCAGTGCCGCCAACCGGTCGGTCTCGTGGCCGCGGATGTGCGCCACGCCGCGGACCACCGATTCGCCGTCGGCAAAGAGCGCCAGGGCCGCCACGACGGGGGTGAGTTCGCTGGAGCCGTGCAGGTCGACGTCGACGGCGCGGAGGCTGCCGGTGCCGGTGACGGTCAGCTCGTCGCCGGCCATTTCCACCCGGGCACCCATCCGGGTCAGGATGTCGCGGATCTCGTCGCCGCCCTGGGTGGTGGTCGACGGCCAGCCGGGCACGGTCGCCTGGCCACCGGCCAGGACCGCCGCGGCCAGGAAGACCGCGGAGCTGGTCAGGTCGGGTTCGATCCGCTGGTCCAGGGCGCGCACCGGGCCGGGCAGCACCTGCCACTGGTTGGGGGCGGTCTCGGCCACCTCGACGCCCCGGTCGCGCAGCATCTGGATGGTCATCTCGATGTGCGGGCGGCTGGGCACCTCGGCGCCGACGTCGCTGTGGTGGCGCAGCACCAGGCCCTGCGGCAGCCGGGGGCCGGCCAGCAGCAGGCCGGAGACGAACTGGCTGGAGCCCGACGAGTCGATGGTCACGTCGCGCCCGGTCAGGCGTTCGGGGCCGGTGACGGTGCAGGGGATGGCGTCGCCCTCCACCCGCGCGCCCAACTGGCGCAGCCCGTCGAGGACCGGGCCCAAGGGGCGTTCGCTGGCGGCGGCGTCACCTACGAAGCGGGTTGGTCCATCGGCCAGGGCCGCCAGCGGCGGCACGAAGCGCATCACGGTACCGGCCAGACCACAGTCGACGTCCTCGGCGGCGGCAGCGAATCGGGTCGGGGGAGTAACGCGCACGGTGCTGCCCCGCACCTCCAGATCGACCCCCAGCTGGGCCAGCGCCTGGCGCATCAGCACGGTGTCGCGGGCCTCCAGGGCGCCGGTGATGGTGCTCGGCCCCTGCGCGAGGGCGGCCAGCAGCAGCGCCCGGTTGGTCTCCGACTTGGAGCCGGGTACCTCGACGCGGGCATGCACAGGCCCCGGCGCGATCGGGATCGGCCAGGGCCTGCGGGGGTCTTGGGCAGTCGTCACACCCAGATTGTGTCAGGAGAACAGCTTGGTGATGGTCTCGGCAATCTCGTTCGCCTGGTCATTGGCACTCTTTGAGGCATTGCTGGTGGCCTTGGAGAGTTGCCTCTTCTGCTGGGCAGTCGACTTCTGCAGCTGCTTCTTCTGCTTGGCGGCGGACTTCTCCAGCTGCTTCTTCTGCTGGGAGACCTCGCGGCTGAGCGCCTGGGCCTGCTTGTTGGCGCGGTAACCCAGCGACGGCTTGCCCTGGGTGTCCTGGCTGGCGATCAGCGCGGCCCCCAGCAGGGCGACATTGCGCAGCATCACGGAGCGAGCGGCGGTCTTCTCCTCCGCGGTGGCGCCCTTGGCGGGGCGGGAGGCCAGCACGTGCGGCACCATCGAGGCGCTCAGCAGGCCCGCGGACAGGCGTCGGCCCATCCCGGTGGCCAGGCCGAGGCCACCCAGCACCTGGGCGACACCGGTGGCGCGCACGAGGGTCTTGGTCTCCTCCGGGACGTAGTTGGCGACGCTCGGCGGGGCCACCTGCTGCACGAGCGGCACCACCTTGCGGGCGATGGGCTCGGCATCGGCGACCAGCGCGTCAGGCTTGGTCGCGGCCTTTGCCCCATTGACGACGAAGAAACTGGCGAGCATGGTGCGCCCGGCTGCACGAGTGAGATTCATGCTGTCCTGTCTATCGTGGTCGAAGAGCCCACCACAAGCGATTGCGCACTGGGCGAAATCCACGTGGCCCGCGGTTACGCTGACTGCCATGTGTGGACGCTATGCCGCCTCGGCCAGCCAGGATCTGTTGGTGGAGACCTTCGAGGTCGACGAGGTGGTCGAGCTGGAGAGCCTTCCGCCGCTGGCGCCCCGGTACAACATTGCCCCCACCGATCCCGTACCCGCGGTGATGGATCGGCGCAACCAAGAGACCGGGGAAGTGGTGCGCAAGCTCGCCCGGCCGCGCTGGGGCCTGGTGCCCAGCTGGGCCAAGGACCGTAGCCGGGCCGCCAGCCTGATCAATGCCCGCAGCGAGACGGTCGCGGAGAAACCCTCCTTCCGCAAGGCCTTCGCCAACCGCCGCTGCCTGCTGCCCGCCGACGGCTACTACGAGTGGTACGGCCAGGGCAAGGGCAAACAGCCCTACTGGATCCACCCAACGGATCGGTCGCGGGAGCCAGCGCTGATGGTGATGGCCGGGCTCTACGAGTTCTGGCGCAGCCCCGACGGCTGGCTGACCACCTGCACCATCATCACCACCACCGCCAGCGACGCCCTGGGCCACATCCACGACCGGATGCCGATGCAGGTGCGCCCCGCCGACTGGGACCACTGGCTGGACCCGGGCCTGACCGATCCGCTGGCCGTCCACGACCTGCTGCACGCGCCCGGCCCCGACGAGATGACCGCCTGGCCGGTGAGCACCCTGGTGGGCAATGTCCGCAATGACGGCCCTGAACTGATCCAACCGTTGCCCGGACTGGAGGACACATGATCATCGACATCACCACCGCCCAGGGCCCGGGCCGGATGCACGTCGACGGCCCCACCAACGCCCAGCACGTGCTGCTGCTGGGGCACGGTGCCGGCGGGGGAGTCGGGGCCCCGGACCTGACCGCGCTGGCCACCCACCTGCCGGCCAGGCCCGAGCCGATCACCGTGGTGCGCTTCGAACAACCCTGGCGCACCGCCGGCAAGAAGGTGGCTCCGGCCCCGAAGCGGCTGGACGAGGCGCTGCTGGAGGCCCTGCCGCAGCTGAGGGAACAGCAGGCCTGGCAGCACCTGGTGCTGGGCGGCCGCTCCGCCGGCGCCCGGGTGGCCTGCCGTACCGCGTCGCAGCTGGGCGCCGACGGCGTTTTGGCCCTGGCCTTCCCGCTGCACCCGCCGGGCAGGCCGGACAAGTCCCGGGCCGACGAACTACTGGGTGTGGGCCTGCCGACCCTGGTGGTGCAGGGCAGCCGGGACCCCTTCGGCGGCACCGATGAGCTGCGCGGCGCCATCGCCCAGGCGTCGGGAATCGAGCTGGTCGGGATCGATGATGCCGGGCACGAACTCACCCTGCCCAAGCGCGCCAGCCAGACCACCGATGAGCTCTGGGAGCAGCTGGCGGGACGGATCGCGGATTTCATTCGAACCACGCAGTCGGAATAACCGTCGGGTGGGCAGCGTTGCGCAGCTGTGATGATGCTGCGTGAACGCCCTGAGCGAACGGTCATGGCCGGGGACGGGCCGAAGGATTCGGTACTGTCGTACGTGATGACTCTCCCAGGTGCAACCCATGACGAGCTCGAGGCGGCGCTCGCCGACGAGACCGATGAGCAGCGCGCCGAACGTTTCGAGCGTGACGCGTTGGTCTACCTCGACCAGCTCTACGGTGCCGCCCTGCGCATGACGCGCAACCCGGCCGATGCCGAGGACGTGGTGCAGGAGACCTATGCCAAGGCTTTCAGCTCCTTCCACCAGTTCACGCCCGGCACCAACCTGAAGGCGTGGTTGTACCGGATCCTCACCAACACCTACATCAACAGCTACCGCAAGCAGCAGCGCCAGCCGCAGACCACCGGCGGCGCCGACGTGGAGGACTGGCAGCTGGCCCAGGCCGAGAGCCACACCTCCACCGGCCTGCGCAGTGCGGAGATGGAGGCGCTGGACCGGATCCCCGACGGCGCGGTGCTCGACGCCCTGAACTCGCTGGCGCCCGATTTCCGTACCGCCGTGCTGCTGGCCGACGTCGAAGGCTTTGCCTACAAGGAGATCGCGGAGATCATGGGCACGCCGATCGGCACCGTGATGTCCCGGCTCAACCGCGGTCGTTCCCAGCTGCGCGCCAAGCTCGCGGACTACCGGGGGTCCGATGACTGAGCCTGCCATGAACCATGCCGACGACCACGACGCCTGTACCCGGGCCCTGGGGCAGGTCCAGGCCTTCCTGCACGGCGAACTGGATGAATCCGACGCGGACCTGATCCGGCTGCACCTGGACGCCTGTGAGAAGTGTTTGGAGAATTTCGACATCGAGACCGCGATCGCCGGGCTGATCAAGCGTTGTCATCCGCCGGCCACCGCGTCGACGCAGCTGCGGATGCGGATTGTCAGCATGTCGATGACGCTGCGCAGCGAGTGACAGCACGAGACCCCGAACAAAAGGAAGAACCCCCGGCCAGCTGGCCGGGGGTTCTGCTGCTCTGCAGCGGGCAAATCAGGCTCAAGCGTTGGGACGCTTGCCGTGATTCGCGCCACTGTTCTTGCGGGAGCGACGCTTGCGTCCACGCTTGCTCATGACTTCTCCTCAAGGATCTTGGTGGTCAGGACGACACCGCGAGGGTGCCGCATCCCGGCCAGTACCGGGCACAGGAGACGATTATTCCACCCCTGATGCCCCAGAACCAATTGCGCAGGTCAGACGCGCGTCTGGCAGGCTGTTGTCATGCTGTCGATGTCCTACGTGATGGGTGAGCACACCGATCTCTCGGAGTCCGAGAGAAGCTGGCTGAAGGGCCTGGTGAACGAGTGGCACCTGTTGGCGGATGTCTCCTTCAGCGACCTGATCCTGTGGGTTCCGGACCGAGACGACAACATCTTCTGGGCAGCCGCCCAGATCCGTCCCACCACCGGCCCCACCGCGCTGGAGGACGACGTCGTCGGCGACGACATCTCCTACGACGCGGAACACCTGGTCACCCAGGCCTACCTCAGCCGGGAGATCTGTGAGACCAGCGACAACCAGCTCAATGCCGGCATTCCGGTGGATGTCTGGGCCATCCCGATCCTGCGGGATGACCGTTGCATCGGCATCGTGGAGCGACACACCAACCGGATGGGGGTGCGCGCTCCCGGCGCCCTGGAGGACTGTTACCTCCACACCGCCGACGTGCTCGCCCAGATGCTTCACCAGGCGCAGTTCCCGATCGATCCTCCCAGCGACCCCACCTTCAGCCCCAAGGTGGGCGACGGCCTGATCATGGTGGAGCTGACCGGTCGGATCAGCTTCGCCAGCCCCAATGCGGTCTCCGCCTACCGCCAGCTGGGGCATGCCGCCGACGTCGAGGGGGAGGACTTCCGGGACATCACGCAGGCCCTGCTGGGCGGGCTGGCCGAGGTCGGGCAGAGCTTCGGCACCGATCTGTCGGGGCGTCAGGTGCGGGAGCTGGAGGTCGCCAATGCGCGCGGCAGCGTCCGGCTGCGCATCATCCCGCTGGTCCACGACGGTCAGCACGCGGGCACGCTGGTGCTCTGCCGAGACACCACCGAGCTGCGCAACCAGGAACGCCAGCTGGTCACCAAGGACGCCACCATCCGAGAGATCCACCACCGGGTGAAGAACAACCTGCAGACCGTCGCGGCCCTGTTGCGCCTGCAGTCCCGCCGGATCGAGTCACCGGAGGCCAAGGGTGCCTTGAAGGATGCGATGAGCCGGGTGAGCGCCATCGCCGTGGTGCACGAGATCCTCTCCCAGGCCTTCGACGAGACGGTGGCCTTCGACGACGTCGCCGACCGTATCCTGCGGATGGTCGGCGACGTGGCCGCCTCTTCGGGCAAGGTGCTGGCCCGACGGGAGGGAAGCTTCGGGATGATCCCCGCCGACACCGCCACCTCGCTGTCCCTGGTGGTCACCGAACTCTGCCAGAACGCCGTCGAGCACGGTCTGGAGTCATCCTCCGGGGAGGTGTTGGTGCGGCCCACACGCAGCCATGAAGACCTGGTGGTGGACGTGCTGGATGCCGGCGTCGGGCTGCCCGATGGCTTCGACATCAGCAACACCCACAGCCTGGGCCTGTCGATCGTGCGGACCCTGGTGGAGGATCTGGGCGGCAGCTTCGTGCTGGGCAATCGCAGCGACGGCGTCGGGGCGAGGGCCCGGATCACCATTCCGATCACCAAGACCTGACCGGCCCAAAGCGACAGCCGCCCGAAATCTCGGGCGGCTGTCGTCATTGATCAGCGGCGTGCGGTGCGGGTCAGGAATTCCTCAACCGGGAGCGGGCCTGGCGGCGTTTCATGGCGCGTCGCTCGTCCTCGCTGAGGCCTCCCCAGACACCGTGGTCCTGACCGGCCTCGATGGCCCAGGCGAGGCACTGTTCGCGAACCTCACAACGACGGCAGACCTTCTTGGCCTCCTCGATCTGCAGGATCGCCGGCCCCGTGTTCCCGATCGGGAAGAACAGCTCGGGGTCCTCGGTCAGGCAGGCAGCCTTGTGGCGCCAATCCATCAGTAGTGCTCCTTAGTAATTGCGTGCGGGCCGCAGTCCAGAGCCTCCGACGAGTCGAAGGGAAACCGGGCACCCGGCTGGTGTCGAGGATCATCCCGCGAAACCAGCCTAGATGAGTGTGGCAACTCGGGGGCCGGTTGACAAGAGATCGGGGAGACTCGTTCACAGTTGCCGCTTAGAGTTGACGGGTGCACGAAATTTCACGGACCCCGTCCCGGCCCCTGGCCCACCGGATCGCCACTGGCGGCACCCTGCTGACCGCCGTCGGATTCCTCGTCGTCGGGGTGGGCTCGCTGCTGGCCAACAACGGCATCTTCTCGGCGGGCATCGCCGCCATGCTGATCCTGTATGCCGCCCTGCTGGGCCTGCTGGCGCGAGCCTCGGGGCAGGGGAGTGGCCTGGCCACCGGCGCCATCGTCGCCAGTGCGCTGCTGCACGTGCTGGTGGGAGTCTCCACGGCGCGCGGCAGCAACCAGTGGTGGATCTGGCTCTTCGTGGCCCTGGGGGGGGGGGGGGGAGGGGGGGGAGGGGGGGGGGGGGGAAGAACACAGATTCGACAAGG
>NZ_JBCDMV010000033.1:0-32008 GCF_038433135.1 Luteococcus sp. H91
GCGTTTCCTTTCCGCGTGCTGCGCCGCCATCTCCACCCCCCCCCCCCCCCCCAAGGTGCACCTCGACGAGTTGAAGTCCGTCAGCTGATCCGACGCGCGCCCTGCTCGGGCGTGACGGTGAACCAGCTCGGCGCGTTGAAGTCGGCCGCGGCGAAGGCCTCGGCCACCTTCTGGCCCAGCTGGTCACCCTGACCGGTCTCACACAGGGCAATGATGCAACCGCCGAAGCCGCCGCCGGTCATCCGGGCGCCCAGCGCGCCGTGCTGCTTGGCCGTCTCCACGGCCACGTCCACCGTCGGGACGGTGATCTGGAAGTCGTCACGCATCGAGGCGTGGCTGGCGTCCAGCAGCGGCCCCAGCTCCCGCAGCTTGCCGGCCCGGCCCAGTTCGACGGCCTGCAGCACCCGCTCGTCCTCGGTCACCACGTGTCGGGTGCGCATCCGCTGCAGCTCGTCGTCCAACCGGCTCAGGGCATCGTCCAGATCCGTGACATCGCGCAGTGCCGACACGCCCAGCGCGGCTGCCGCGGCCTCGCAGGTGGTGCGCCGTTCGGCGTACTCTCCGTCGACGTGGCTGTGCGGGCTGTGGGTGTCCAGCACCAGGATCTCCAGGCCCTGCTCGCCCAGCGGCAGCGGCACGGAGACGGTCTCCAGACTGCGGCAGTCCAGGAAGAGGGCGGCGTCCTGCTGGCACAGGGTGGAGGCGGCCTGGTCCAGCAGGCCGGTGGGGGCGCCGACGAACTGGTTCTCCGCCACCCGGGCCAGCTTGGCCCGGTCGATGGGGGCGATCTCCAGCCCGAACAGGTCACAGCAGGCCGCCACGACGGCGCACTCGATGGCCGCGGAGCTGGAGAGCCCGGCGCCGATCGGCACGTCAGAGGCCAGCACCAGATCCACCCCGCCCACCGGGTGCCCGGCCTGGCGCAGTGCCCAGACCACGCCCGCCAGGTAGGCGGCCCAGCCGGTGGTGGCCGACGGCTGGTCGTAGGGGCGCAGCACCTCCAGCTCGACGGTCTCCTTCAGGTCAACCGAATCCACCCGGACGTGTTCGTCGGCGCGGGCACTGGCGGCCACGGTGGCCCCCAGATCCAGCGCGAAGGGCATGACGAAGCCGTCGTTGTAGTCGGTGTGTTCGCCAATCAGGTTCACTCGTCCCGGCGCAAACCAGACGCCCGCGGGCGGCTGCCCGGTCAGTTCGGTGAATCGTCGGGTGACCAGGTCAGTCGCAACACTCATCATTCATCCTCATCATCGAGTCGAGCCAACCAGGTGGCCAACCGCTCCACCCCGTCCTCGAACTCGGGGTTCAGGTCCACGAAATAACGCATCTGTTCGGCCAACCAGGAGAAGCTGACCTCCTCGTCTCCTCGACGGGAAGCCAGCTCCTCCAGGCCGCGATCTGTGAAATACACAGGCTACAAACTACTCCGCCAGAGCGCGCTGCATCAGGTCCTTCTCCTGCTCGACGTGCACGCCGTGCGAACCCACCGACGGCGCGGAGGCCGCGGGTCGGCAGATGACCTGCATCTTCAGGTCACGCGACGGCAGGAATTCCTTGAGGGCGGCAGGCAGGTTGAGAGCCATGAACGGCCAGGCGCCCTGGTTCTCCGGCTCGTCCTGGACGAAGCGGATGTCCGTGACGTGCTCGTAGGCCTTGAGCTCCTCGGCCAGTTCCTGGGCCGGCAGCGGGTAGAGCCGCTCCAGGGAGAGGATCGCCACCTGTCCGTCCAGTCCGGCCTTCTGGCGCGCCTGCACCAACTCCCAGCGCACCTTGCCGGAGCACAGGATGACCCGCTTGACGGCGCTCGGATCGGTGATGGTCGGGTCGCCCAGAGCCGGGCGCCACTTGCCACTGGTGAATTCCTCCGGCTGGCTGGTGGCCAGCTTGTTGCGCAGCATGGACTTCGGGGTGGCGATCACCGTCGGGCGGTGCCAGTTGACGTAGGCGTGCTGGCGCAGCAGGTGGAAGTGGCTGGCCGGCGTCGACGGCTGGCACACGGCCAGGTTGTTCTCGGCACACAGCTGCAGCCAGCGCTCGATCCGGCAGGAGCTGTGGTCGGGTCCCTGACCCTCGTAGCCGTGGGGGAGCAGCAGGACGACGCCCGACTTCTGGCCCCACTTGGTGAAGCCGGAGCTGATGTACTCGTCGGCAATGCTCTGGGCGCCGTTCGCGAAGTCACCGAACTGGCCCTCCCACATCACCAGCGCCTCGGGGGCGGCCACGGAGTAGCCGTACTCGAACCCCATCACCGCGTACTCACTGAGCAGCGAGTCGTAGATGTCGAAGTTGGCCTGGTCCTCGGTGAGGTGCTTGAGCGGCACGTAGGCCTCGTTGGTGCTGCGGTCGACGATGCCGCCGAAACGCTGGCTGAACGTGCCACGACGGCTGTCCTGGCCGCTCATCCGCACCGGGCGGCCCTCCATCAGCAGTGAGCCGATCGCCAGCAGTTCGCCGGTGGCCCAGTCGATCGGGCCTTCCTTGATCTGCTTGGCGCGACGGGCCAGCTGGGGCAGGACCTTGGGGTGACCCTGGAAGCCCTCGGGCATCTCCACGTGCACCCGCGCCACCTGGTCCATCATCTCGGGGGTGATGGCGGTGTTGTTGTCGCCCTCGGCCCAGCGGCTCGGCTTGGCCGGGTAGTAGGGCACGCGGGTGTACTCGTCGTCCTCGCCCTTGAGCTGCTTGGCCTCCTTGAACACGTCCTCCAGGCGCTGGCGGAACTTGTTCATCACGGCCTCGGCATCCTCGGTGGTGATGTCGCCGCGGCCGATCAGGCTCTCGGTGTAGAGCTTGTGGGTGGAGCGCTTCTGCTCGATCAGGTCGTACATGTTGGGCTGCGTGAAGCTCGGGTCGTCGCCCTCGTTGTGGCCGCGACGGCGGTAGCAGACCAGGTCGATCACCACGTCCTTGTTGAAGCGCTGGCGGTACTCGAAGGCCAGCCGGCCGGCCCGGACACAGGCGTCGGGGTCATCGCCGTTCACATGGATGACGGGGGCCTGGATCACCTTGGCCACGTCGGTGCAGTAGACGCTGGAGCGCGACTCCACCGGGCTGGTGGTGAAGCCCACCTGGTTGTTGACCACCAGGTGCACGGTGCCGCCGACGCGGTAGCCGCGCAGCTGGCTCATCTGCAGCACCTCGTAGACCACGCCCTGGCCGCTGAAGGCCGCGTCGCCGTGCAGCAGGATCGGCAGTACGGGGTAGCCCTCGCCGCCGTTGAGCGCGCCGGGCAGCCGATCCAGCTTGGCGCGGGTGATGCCCTCCAGCACCGGATCCACGGTTTCCAGGTGCGACGGGTTGGCGGCCACCGACGTGCGGATGGTGGCCCCGCTGGCGGCGGAGAACTTGCCTTCGGCGCCGAGGTGGTACTTCACGTCGCCCGAGCCCTGGCCACCGGCCACGCCGATGTTGCCCTCGAACTCGCGGAAGATCTGGCCATAGCTCTTGCCGGCGATGTTGGCCAGCACGTTGAGCCGGCCGCGGTGCGGCATGCCGATGCAGACCTCCTCCAGGGAGTTGTCGGCGGCCAGCTCGCAGATCTCGTCGAGCAGCACGATGGTGGATTCGCCACCCTCCAGGCTGAACCGCTTCTGACCGACGAACTTGGTCTGCAGGAAGGTCTCGAAGATCTCCGCCTCGTTCAACTTGTCCAGGATCCGCAGGTGCTCCTCGCGGGGCAGCGGGGTGTGTGGCTTCTCGAACTTGTCCTGGAACCAGGTGCGCTGCTCCGGGTCGGTGATGTGCATGTATTCGATGCCCATCGTGTGACAGTAGGAGTCACGCAGGATGTCCAGGATCTCGCGCAGCGTCATGTAGGTGCGCTTCTCGCCGGCGAAGGTTCCGACGGCGAACTCCCGGTCCAGGTCCCACACGGTCAGGCCGTGGGTCTCCAGCTCCAGCTCCGGGTGGGTGCGGGTGCGGTATTCCAGCGGGTCGGTGTCGGCCATCAGGTGGCCCAGGCTGCGGTAGGCCTGGATCAGCTCGACGACGCGGGCCTCCTTGGGCACCTGGCTGTAGCGGTGGGCACTGACGTCGGTGTCCCAGCGCAGCGGCGGGTAGGGGATGCGCAGGCTCTCGAAGATCTGGTCGTAGAAGCCGTCCTCGCCCAGCAGCAGCTGGTGCATCTTGCGCAGGAATTCACCCGACTGGGCACCCTGGATGACGCGATGGTCATAGGTGGAGGTCAGGGTGGTGATCTTGCTGACGCCCAGCTCGTTGATCCGGCTCTCGCTGGTGCCCTGGAATTCCGGCGGGTAGTCGATCGAGCCGACGCCGACGATGACGCCCTGACCATTCATCAGGCGCGGCACGGAGTGGTTGGTGCCCAGGCCGCCGGGGTTGGTCAGCGACGCGGTGACGCCCTGGAAGTCCTCCACCCCGAGCTTGCCGGTGCGGCCCTTCTTGACGACCTCCTCGTAGGCGGCCCACCACTGCATGAAGTCGAGCTGCTCACAGCCCTTGATGGCGGGCACCACCAGGTTGCGGCTGCCGTCGGGCTTGACGAGGTCCATCGCCAGGCCGACGTTGATCGACGGATTCTCGATCAGGACGGGCTTGCCGTTCTCCTCGCCGTAGGCATTGTTCATCGCCGGGATGGCCTTCAGCGCCTGCACCATGGCGAAGCCGATGATGTGGGTGAAGCTGACCTTGCCGCCCTTGGAGCGCTTGAGGAAGTTGTTGATCACCGTGCGCTGGTCGATCACCAGCTTCATCGGCACCGAGCGTACGGTGGTGGCCACCGGCATGGACAGGGAGTTGTCCATCGCCTTGGCCGTGCGCATCGGCACGCCCTTCATCACCGTCTTCTTGGGCTCCTGGCTGGCCACCTTGGGGCGGTTGGCCGGGTTGGGGGCGTTGGCGCTCAAGCCCGACGCGTTGCCCGGGGTCGAGGGGGTCTCGGTGCGCACCTCACGGGTCTCCACCTTGGTGGCAGCGGGCTTGGGCGTCTCTGCAGGCGCAGCAGCCGCCGGGGCCTTGGCGGGCGCGGTGGGCGGCGTCGGCGCCTTGGCTCGGGCCGCGGACGCTGCCGGGGCCGGTGTCGCCGGGGCGGCGGCCGGGGGAGCGGTCGGGGCGGCGGGAGCCGTGGCGGGCGCATTCTTCTCAAAGTAGGCAGCCCACGTGGCATCCACGCTACCCGGATCGGTCTTGTACTGCTCGTACATTTCCTCGATCAGCCAGTCGTTGGCGCCGAAGTCACTGGAGGAGTCATTGTGGGACATGTGTGTGTCGGTGGCTCGGGCCACCATCGCCTTCTTCCGGTGTGTGTTGGCCTGCGGCAGGCCCCTGTGCCTACCTGGGTGCGATGTTATCCGTTACCCGGGTGGCTTGGGCAAACCGACGAGAAATCAATCGTTCAACAGTCCACCACACGGTGAGCAGGGTGAGCGCAACCAGGGCCAGATTACGCCCTACGAGTACCGCCGTGACCGTTGGATCGGCCTGCGCCGGCGTGATCAGCCCGATGTAGTGGTTGGGGTAGACGAATTGGGTTGCCAGAGCGATCAACAGGCTGGCCAGCGCCACCAGGACGGCCTTGGCCCGTTCCGTTCCGCGCGGTGCCAGCCCCAGCCAGGCGGCGCTCACCGCGCCGAGCCAGGCAACGTACTGGGGGCTGAGGGTCTTGTTCGCGCTCAGCATGACCAGCACGATCGACAGGCAGGCCAGGGCGCGCACGTCGGCCGGGACCTCGCGGCGCAGCATCCGGATGGCCACCAGGGCGGCGTAGAACACGCCCGCGGCCATCGCGATCGACGAGGCCAGCAGGAGTTCGGCGACGCCCGGCCCGAAGACCTCGAAGGCGTTGTAGGGGGACATGTGCACGTCCCAGCGGTAACCCGCATTGCCGGCCTGCCGTTCCGCACCGCCGAACGCGCGCAGCCACATCGGGACGCTGGCCCAGGGGCTCTCGATCTGCAGCCCCCGGCCCGACTGCCAGGTGATCGGGGAGATCAGCCGGGCGGGCCCGGAGACCAGCAGCGAGGCCAGTGCCAGGGCGAAGCCGGTCACGCCGAAGCCCAGCAGCCGTTGCCGGGAGTCGCGGTCGCGGCCGAGCAGCGGTGCGAGGAGCAGCGCTGGCCACAGCTTGATGCCCGCACCCAGCGCCATCAGGCAGCCGCTCAACCGCGGACGGGTCGCCACCATGAAGACCGCGGCGCCCACCACCACGCCGGCCAGCAGGTCGTAGCGGAACCAGATCAAGGGGCCCATCGCGAAGGTGAACAGCATCCAGTAGATGGCCGCCACCCGGGAGTGTTCCTTCCACAGCCAGACCGAGAAACCCGCGTCGAGCACCGCCATCACCAGCGCGAAGAGCATGCAGTAGAGGGCGACGTCGTCGTCGATCGGGATCCGCAGGGCGTCCAGCAGCCAGACCACCGGCATCGGGTACTCGCGCAGGACCGTCTGGTAGTTCTCGGCCTGCTGCAACTGGCGGAAGTAGTAGCGCACGTCGTTGACGATGAAGCTGTACTCCTTGGCCCACTGGTGCAGCATCCAGCCCCGGCTGAGGATCCAGAGCACCACCCAGGGCAGTGCCCGCCCCACCACCGCGACGCGCAGCTGGTCGGTCAGCACCGATCGCGGACGGTGGGTCTCGGTGGGGTGCGACACGGGGCTCCGTTCGGCAGGGTTCAGCGGTGTTCGGCGTCGGTGGCCAGACGGGTGGCCTGGATGTGGCGCGGGTGCAGGAAGCTCCAGATCCACGCCGCGACCTTGAACAGTACCCAGCACAGGACCAGGTTGCGGGCGGCCAGCACCAGCGTGGCACCGTGGATCCCGGGGCGATGCCCCACCAGCGAGGCGTAGCCGATCGGGTAGATCACTTGGGTCAGGAGGGTCACCAGCAGGGTCCACTCGCTGATCTCGGCCAGATTGTGCTCGTCGGAGCGGGCCCGGTAGCTGTCCTTGGGATTCTCGCTGGCCATTGCCCACCCGGCCGCCAGCGGGCCGCCGACCCAGATGATGTACTGCGGGCTGAAGGTCTTGTTGGTGACGATCATCACGAAGATCACCAGCAGCATCAGCGCCGCACCCTCGATCAGTCGCTGGTCTCCGCGGCGCAGCCACAGCACGTAGCAGATGACCGCGCCCAGCAGGCCGACGGCGAAGGCGATGCTGGCCGCCTGGAACCAGAACTGGCTGCCCGGGCCGGAGATCTCCCAGGCGTTGAACTCGCTGACCGCCACCCAGAAGCGGTGCGGCTGCATCATCCGCTGCAGCATGGGGACGGTTGCCCAGACGCTCTCGATCTGCAGGCCTCGCTCACCCTGCCAACCGAGCGGGGAGACCAACCGGTCCCACCCCGCCCACAGCAGGCTGACCAGGGCCAGCAGGCCGCCGGCGCCCCAGAATCCCAGGCTGGTCAGCCGACGGTTGCGCCCGACGTCACCGTGTTCCCGGTCTCCCAGCAGCGCGGGCCACAGCAGTGCCGGCCACAGCTTGATGGCCGCACCGATGCCGATCAGGGCTCCGGCCCGGGTCGGGCGACGCTTGCGCAGTTGCAGCAGTGCCCAACCGGCGAGCACCGCGGTCAGGATGTCGAAGCGCAGGTAGGCGGTGGTGCCCACCAGCGGGACGAAGGCGGACCAGAACGCCACGGCCTTGCCGCGCAGTCGGCCACCGTCGTGCCAGAGCGTCCAGGTGAAGGCCGCGTCCAGCAGGAACATCAGGATGAAGAAGGCCGCCACATAGCCCCAGCGATGGCCGAAGCTGAACAGGTCGGGGATCTTGAGCAGCCACAGCACCGGGGTGGGGTACTCGATCATCGTCGCCTCGGGGCCGTTGACGCCCATCCGGGAGATGTTCTCGTAGTAGTAACGCGTGTCCCCCAGCGTGAACAGCATGGCCGCCCATTCCAGGAAGAGCACCAGTCGGCTGATCAGCCATACCTTCTTCATGAGGCGGGCGTCGTTCAGTCTCTCCGAATCCCACCACGCGCGCCACGGGCTGGAGGGGGTGTAGAACCGGGCTGGACTCTGAGTCACGGTCATCTGATCCCTGTCGGCCCGATCGGTATGGGTACCTTCCGATACTGACGTACCTTGCGATACTGGCGCCCCCGGCAGGATTCGAACCTGCGCTCCCGCCTCCGGAGGGCGGTGCTCTATCCCCTGAGCTACGGGGGCCAACCCCCGAAGGGGCGTGGAACACCATAGCAGACCATCCACGGTCTCTGACACTCGCCAAGCCGGTGAAGCCCCAGACCAGTCGCTGATACGCGTTCGTCGCCGGGGGAGTGGGTCTGAGAGGATTCCGTCCATGACCCACACCCATGTCGCCGGCTCGATCCATGCCGATGCCACCGCAGCAGGCCCGCAGTGGCTCAACCGTCCCACCGACGTCAACGAGCTCGACAAGGCGCTGTGGAGCAGCCACGTGGAGCGGACCGGATCGGGTGAGGTGAGCGTGGCCGGTCTGGGGGTGGGGGTCATCGCCGAACAGGTGGGCACTCCCGCCTACCTGGTGGACGAGGACGACTTCCGGGAGCGGGCCCGCGCCTTCCGTGACGCCTTCGCCGGCTGGCAGGTCTACTACGCCGGCAAGAGCTTCCTGACCCGCTCCGTGGCCCGCTGGATCCACGAGGAGGATCTCTACCTCGACGTGTGCAGCGGCGGAGAACTTGCCATTGCCCTGGCCGGCGGGATGGATCCAGCCAGGATCGGCCTGCACGGCAACAACAAGTCGGTGGAGGAGTTGAGCTACGCGCTGTCCAGCGGGGTGGGCCGGATCATCGTCGACTCGCTGGACGAGATCGGCCGGATCGAGCAGCTCTGCACCGCCAATGGTTGGACCGCTCGCGTGATGGTGCGGGTCACCACCGGCGTCGAGGCCCACACCCACGAGTACATCGCCACCGCGCACGAGGACCAGAAGTTCGGTTTCAGCATCACCAATGGTCAGGCGATGGTGGCCATGGTGCGGTGTCACTACAGCCCGCAGATGGAGCTGCTGGGCATCCACTCGCACATCGGTTCGCAGATCTTCGACACCCATGGTTTCGAGGTGGCCGCGCGGCGCACCATGAAGCTGCTGGCCCAGTTCGCGGCCGCCACCGGGGTGGAACTGCCGGAGCTCGATCTGGGCGGTGGCTTCGGCATCGCCTACACCCACGCCGACACGCCGGCCACCCCGGATGCGCTGGCCACGAGCCTGCGGGAGATCGTCGAGCACGAGGCGCGCGGCTACAACATCGCCGTCCCGCAGATCAGCATCGAGCCCGGGCGGGCCATCAGCGGCCCCACCACCATGGCCCTCTACACCGTCGGCACCGTCAAGGTGGTCGACATCGACGGCGGACAGAACCGGGTCTACGTCAGCGTCGACGGCGGGATGAGCGACAACATCCGCCCGGCCCTGTATGCCGCGGAGTACTCCGCGGCCGTCGTCTCTCGGGCCTCCGAGGCCGAGCCGGTTCTCTGCCGGGTGGTGGGCAAGCACTGCGAGGGTGGCGACATCCTGGTGCGCGACGTCTTCCTGCCGGCCGACATCCGCCCCGGCGACCTGCTGGCCGTGCCCGCCTCCGGGGCCTACTCCCGGGCGATGGCCAGCAACTACAACATGCTGACCAAGCCACCGGTCGTCGCGGTGCGAGACGGCCAGCTGACCACCCTGCTGCGGCGTGAGAGCCTTGAGGATCTGATGCGCCTCGACGTCGGCAACTGACCCCCCCACCACCCAAGGACTGAAGAGAAATGATGAATCGGCTCGAAACCGCCGACCCCGCCACGCTGCCCGCCCTCAAGGTTGCCCTGTTGGGCTGTGGCGTGGTGGGCAGCCAGGTGGCTCGTCTGATCACCGAGCAGAGCGATGACCTGACCAACCGGATCGGCCGTCGGCTGGAGCTGGTGGGGATCGCCGTGCGCACCCTGGACCGGGACTTCGGTGGGCTGGATCGTGAGCTGTTCACCACGGATGCGCAGGCCCTGGTCAGTCGGGACGACCTGGACGTGGTGGTCGAGCTGGTGGGGGGCATCGAGCCCACCCGTCAGCTGATCCTGACCGCGATCCAGCACGGCGCGAGCGTGGTCACCGCCAACAAGGCGCTGCTGGCCGAGGACGGCGAGAGCCTGTTCACCGCGGCCGAGCAACAGGGAGTCGACCTCTACTACGAGGCGGCCGTGGCCGGCGCCATCCCGATCGTGCGGCCGCTGCGGGAATCCCTGGTGGGCGACGAGATCACCCAGGTGATGGGGATCGTGAACGGGACCACCAACTACATCCTGGACCAGATGACCACCACCGGTGCCGACTTCGAGGTGGCGCTGAAGCAGGCCCAGGAACTGGGTTATGCCGAGGCCGACCCGACGGCCGACGTCGAGGGCTACGATGCCGCCGCCAAGGCCGCGATCATGGCGACGCTGGCCTTCCACACCCGGGTGCGTGGCGCCGACGTCTACCGGGAGGGCATCACCCGGGTGACCAGCAAGGACATCGCGGCTGCCCGCAAGCTGGACTGCGTGGTGAAGATGCTGGCCATCCTCACCACGGATGACGCAGGGCAGGTGAGCGTCCGGGTGCACCCGGCCATGGTGCCCACCGCCCACCCGCTGGCCAATGTGAGTGGCGCCTACAACGCCATCTTCGTCGAGAGCCGGGAGGCCGGGCGGCTGATGTTCATGGGCCCCGGCGCGGGCGGCTCGCCCACGGCGTCGGCCGTGATGGGAGACCTGGTCACGGTGGCCCGCAACCGGTTGCGCGGCGTGGCCGGGCCGGGGGAGAGCGTCTACGCCGAGCGGCAGATCGTGCCGATGGCGCAGGTTGTCACCCGCTACCTGGTCCGGGCCAACGTCGTCGACGAGCCGGGGGTGCTGGCCGCGGCCGCCGCGGTCTTCGCCGGGCACAATGTCTCGGTCCAGACCGTCGACCAGTCGAGCGCGGCACCGCGGGAGGACGGGGAGAAGGTGGCCGAGCTGGCGATGATGACCCACTGTGCCCGCGAGGAAGACCTGCAGGCGGTGGTCCGGGAGCTGGAGGCCCGGCCCTTCACCCGCGGGGAGCTCTCCATGCTGCGCGTGGAAGGCCTGTGAGGTGAACCTGCTCGAGGTGGGTCGCAGCGCTTGCGTCCGGGTGCCGGCCACCAGCGCCAATCTCGGCCCCGGCTTCGATTGCATGGGGCTGGCGGTGGACCTCTTCGACGAGCTGACGGCGGAGGTGATCCCCGAGGGCCTGGACTTCGAGCTGTCCGGGTGCGGTGTGGACACGGTGCCTCGCGACGAATCACACCTGGTGATCGCCACCATCCGCGGTGCCCTGGCAAGTCTGGGGGCCGAGGCGCCGGGCCTGCGGTTGAGGGCGCACAATGTGATCCCGCACAGCCGCGGCCTGGGTTCCTCGGCCGCCGCGATCGTCGGCGGCCTGGCCTTGGGCTGGGGGCTGGCCCGGCCCGGCGAGCCGCTGGACCTGGCCTGGGCCTGCGCCCAGAGCAGCCTGGCCGAGGGGCATCCGGACAATGCCTGCGCCGCGGTGCTGGGCGGGATCGTGCTGGCCTGGCTCGACGGCGACGACGTTGAGGTTGTCCGACTTCCGGCCGCCGAGGGCCTGCGGGCCATCGCCTGGGTGCCCGACTTCGAGGTCGGTACCTCTGGCGCCAGGCAGGTGCTGCCGGATCTGGTGCCGCGTACCGACGCGATTGCCCAGGCCACCTGCTCGGCCCTGTTGGTGCACGCCCTGACCACCGATCCGGCGCGGCTGCTGACCGCCACCCGGGATCGGCTGCACCAGGACTACCGGGCCCCGCTGATGCAGCCGTCGGCCGACCTGGTGGCGCGGCTGCGGCAGGCCGGGGTGGCCGCCGTGATCTCCGGTGCCGGCCCGACGGTGCTCGCCCTGGGTACGCCGGAGCAGCTGGCGGCCACGGATGCCGTTGCCGACAAGGGTTTCCGGCGGCATGACCTGGCCCTGGCCGGGGGCGTTCAGCTGATCGGTTGAACCGGTGCCCGGCGGGGCATTTGCGAGGCCGCCCCGCCGTGGTGCTACGCTTTTTCCCAGAAACGTTCGCCTGATGGGCGGAAATGTTTTGCACCTCACAGGTCAGGTGCCATCTCGACCCCATTCAGGGGCCGGAGAACCACTGCATTCCACAAACTTGTTGCTCCGCCACGGCGGATCGCGGTCTTGGCCTTCAGCGTCTGTCTCCGGTGCGATCGAGCGACGACCTGTTTCGAATACGGGCGATGCCCGGCAAGCACTGTGCTGCCACTTCCATCCCGCGCCCGGTTCGCGAAAGGACTTTTGCGTGACTGAAAACCAGACCTCCGGCTCTCTGGCGGCCAAGAAGCTGCCCGAGCTGAAGGCCATGGCCTCGTCCATGGGCATCAAGACCACCGGCCTGAAGAAGGCCGACCTGATCCAGGCGATCTCCGGCGGCGGCCAGTCCGCTGCCGCCCCCGCCGCGAAGGCCGCGTCGGCGCGTAGCCGTCGCACCGCAGCCCCGAAGATCGAGCAGGCCAGCCGCTCCGACGCCCAGCGCACCAGCACCGACGACGGGCAGCGCACCGAGGCCCCGGCCCCCGAGCGTGCCCCCCGGGCGGAGGCGCCGCAGGCCCAGGCTGGCGACCAAGCGGCCAAGACCTCCGAGGCCCGCAACAGCGAGACCCGTATTTCGGAGAACCCGCGCAGCGAGCGTCGTCAGGAGTCAGGCGAGCCGGATGTCTCCGCCGAGGTCGGCGCCCGGCTGGCCGAACTGAGCAACCAGAGCGGCCGGCAGCGTCGTCGCCGCAATTCCGGTGGCGCAGAGCAGGCCGATGGCGCCCAGGGTCAGAATGCCAACCAGGCCCAGCAGAGCCAGGGCAACAACCAGGGCCAGAACAATGGCAATGGTCAGGGCAACCAGAACAACCAGCGCACCAATGATCAGCGCGAGAACCAGCGCAACAACAACCAGCGCGACAATGACCGCGACTTCGACGACGACAACAATGGCGGCCGTCGCGGCCGTCGGCGTCGCCAGCGGGACCGCGGCAACCGGCGCAACCGGGGCGGCAACAACCAGGCGATCGACCGTTACGAGAACGAGCCGGTGATCGGTGAGGACGACGTCCTGCTGAACATCGGCGGCATCCTCGACGTGCTGGACAATTACGCCTTCGTCCGGACCTCCGGCTACCTGCCCGGCAACAACGACGCCTATGTCTCGCTGTCCATGGTGCGCAAGAACGGTCTGCGCCGTGGCGACGTGATCACCGGCGCCATCCGCCAGCAGAAGGAGGGCGAGCGCAAGGAGAAGTTCAACCCGCTCGTCCGACTGGACACGGTCAACGGCGCCGATCCGGAGCTCGCCAAGAACCGCCCCGAGTTCAGCAAGCTGACCCCGCTCTACCCGCAGGAGCGGCTGCGGCTGGAGACCACCGCCACCAACATGACCGGCCGGATCATCGATCTGGTCAGCCCGATCGGCAAGGGCCAGCGCGGCCTGATCGTCAGCCCGCCCAAGGCTGGCAAGACGATGATCATGCAGAGCATCGCCAATGCCATCACCGCGAACAATCCCGAGGTGCACCTGATGGTGGTGCTGGTCGACGAGCGTCCCGAGGAGGTCACCGACTTCCAGCGGACCGTCTCCGGTGAGGTGATCGCCTCCACCTTCGACCGCCCCGCCGACGACCACACCACGATCAGCGAGCTGGCCATCGAGCGTGCCAAGCGGCTGGTGGAGTTGGGTCATGACGTCGTGGTGCTGCTGGACGGCATCACCCGCTTGGGCCGTGCCTACAACCTGGCCGCCCCCGCCTCCGGTCGCATCCTGTCCGGTGGCGTCGACTCCGCCGCGCTCTACCCGCCGAAGAAGTTCTTCGGCGCCGCGCGCAACATCGAGAACGGTGGCTCGCTGACCATCCTGGCCACCGCGCTGATCGAGACCGGTTCCAAGATGGACGAGGTGATCTTCGAGGAGTTCAAGGGCACCGGCAACATGGAGCTGCGCCTCAAGCGCAACCTGGCCGACAAGCGGATCTTCCCGGCCATCGACGTGGACGCCTCCGGCACCCGGCGCGAGGAACTGCTGCTGGGCCGCGAGGAACTGGCGATCATCTGGAAGCTGCGCCGGGTGCTCTCCGGCATGGACGACCAGCAGGCGCTGGAGATGCTGCTCAAGCAGATGCGCAAGTCGCAGAGCAACAACGACTTCCTCGTCCAGATCAGCAAGACCACGCCCTCGGAGTGACATCGCCCGGTTTGGGGTTGTGGGGTCACAAGCCGTAAGGTAATACGTCGGTGCCGGTTCACGTCCGCAACCCATGTCAGGGCGACCCGGTGCAACATTCATCTAGGAGACATGACCATGAAGCAGGGAATCCACCCGGACTACGTGGAGACGAAGGTTGTCTGCACCTGTGGCAACACCTTCACCACGAAGAGCACCAACAAGAGCGGGATGCTGAGCGCCGACGTGTGCGCCGCGTGCCACCCGTTCTACACCGGCAAGCAGAAGATCCTCGACACCGGTGGCCGCGTGGCCCGCTTCGAGCGTCGGTACGCCAAGAAGAAGTAACTTCTTCGACGAGCGCTGGGCGGCAGGACATCCTGCCCCCGGCGCTCGTTCTTTTTGTCCCCTCACCAACCGACACGTACCGGTCAAGGAGTCACCATGTTCGAGAATGCGGAACCGCTGCGGGCGGAGTTCGCCATGCTGGAACAGCAGATGGGTGACCCGGCCATCCACGGCGACGTGGCGCGCTCCCGCAAGGTGGGCCGACGCTATGCCGAGCTCACACCCATCGTGAAGGCCCTGGCGGAGTACGAACAGTTGCTGGACGATCTGGCCGCCGCCACCGAACTGGCCGCCGAGGACGAGGCCTTCGCCGCGGAGGCCGACGAGCTCACCAGCCGACGCGACGAAGTTGCCGAACGGCTCGCCAAACTGCTCGCCCCGCGCGACCCGCACGACAGCCTGGACGCCTTGCTCGAGATCAAGTCCGGTGAGGGTGGTGAGGAATCGGCGCTCTTCGCCGGCGACCTGCTGCGGATGTACTCCCGCTACGCCGAATCCCTGGGCTGGAAGGTGGAGGTGCTGGACGAACAGACCACCGATCTGGGTGGCTACAAGAGCGTCACGGTAGCGGTCAAGGCGCCCGGCACCGCCGAGCAGACCCCCTACGGGGCGCTGAAGTTCGAGGGCGGCGTGCACCGGGTTCAACGAGTTCCCGTCACCGAGAGCCAGGGGCGGATCCATACGTCGGCCGCCGGCGTGTTGGTGATGCCCGACGTGGATGACGCCGACGAGGTGCAGATCAATGACGACGACCTGCGGATCGACGTCTACCGATCCTCCGGCAAGGGCGGCCAGGGGGTGAACACCACCGACTCCGCGGTCCGGATCACCCACCTGCCCACCGGCGTCGTGGTGACCTGCCAGAACGAGCGCTCCCAGCTGCAGAACAAGGAACAGGCCATGCGGATCCTACGCTCCCGGCTGGTGGCGCTGGCCGAGGAGCAGGCCGCCAGCGATGCCTCCGAGGCCCGGCACTCCCAGGTGCGCACCGTGGACCGCAGCGAACGGATCCGCACCTACAACTACCCGGAGAACCGGATTGCCGACCACCGGATCGGCTTCAAGGCGCACAACCTGGACACGGTGCTGGACGGCGAGCTCGGCCCGCTGATCGAGGCACTGCAGGGGGCAGACCTGGCCGAACGGCTGCAGCAGGTGGGGGAGCAGTGAGCCTGGCCCCGCGCGATCTGCTCCGCGCGGCCACCGCCCGCCTCGCCACCGCCAACGCGCCGTCCCCGGCCGCCGAGGCCCGAACCCTGTTGGGTCATGTGTTGGGCCTCGAGCCGGGCCGGCTGGTCCTGGCGCCCGACGCCACCGACGAGCAGGCCGCGCGCTTCGACGAGCTGGTCGAGCGGCGCGCGCAGGGCATCCCGGTGCAGCACCTGACCGGTGAGGCCTGGTTCCGCACCGTCCGGCTGGAGGTCGGGCCGGGGGTCTTCGTGCCCCGGCCCGAGACCGAGGTGATGACCGGCTGGGCGCTGCAGCGGCTGGCCGAGCTGCCGCCGCATCCCGTCGTGGTGGAGTTGTGCGCCGGTTCCGGTGCGATCAGCAGGGCGATCGCCGCCGAGCACCCCGGGGCACGGCAGTATGCCGTCGAGCTGGATGAGCAGGCGCACGCCTGGGCCCGACGCAACCTGGCTGGCGCCGGCGTCGAGCTGGTGCACGGCGACATGGCCGACGCCTTCACCGAACTGGACGGCGCGGTTGACCTGGTGATCGCCAACCCGCCCTACATTCCGCTGGAGGCCTGGGAGTCGGTCACGGCGGAGGTCCGCGACCATGATCCCGCGCTCGCGCTGTGGTCTGGCGACGACGGGTTGGATGCCACGCGGGTGGTGGCCCGGGTGGCCGCCCGGCTGCTGCGTGCCGGCGGTTGGGTGTGCAGCGAGCACGCCGAGGTGCAGGAGGTCAGTGCGCCCCAGGTCTTCGTTCGCCACGGGGGCTTCGACCAGGTCCGAGACCGGCGGGACCTGGCGGATCGGCCACGCTTCGTGACTGCCCGGCGACGGGCGTCGGGCGTGGCAGGATGTACGGGTGAGTGAGTCCGCCGAACTGCCTGACCAGCCCGCAACCGACGTTCCGGCGTCCGAGGCCGAAGCCGTGACCTGGCGCCGCTTCGACGTCGAGCAGGAGACCTCCGAGGCGCTCGCCGCCGCCCAGGCCGCGATCGCCGAGGGACAGTGCATCGTGCTGCCGACGGACACGGTCTACGGCATCGGCGCCAATGCCTTCTCCGCCAGTGCGGTGCAGGGCCTGCTGGACGCCAAGCGTCGAGGTCGGGACATGCCGCCGCCGGTGTTGGTGGCCGAGACCGGCATGCTGGAGGCCCTGGCCGAGGACCTGCCCTCCCATGCGCTGCGGTTGGCCGAGGCCTTCTGGCCTGGCGCCCTGACGCTGATCGTCCCCGCTCAGCAGCACCTGAGGATGGATCTGGGGGAGACCCGCGGCACCATTGCCGTGCGGGTGCCGGACCACGACTTCACCCGGGACCTGTTGCGGCGCACCGGGCCGCTGGCGGTGAGCTCGGCCAATGTCTCCGGGCAGGACGCCTCCACCAGCATCGACGAGGCGATCGAACAGCTGGGCAACAGCGTCCCGGTCTACCTGGACGCCGGTGCCACCCCGGGCAACACCCCGTCGACGATCATCGACTTCGTCACCGAGTCCTTGGGCAAGGTGGTCCGGATGGGCGCCCTGTCGATCGAGCGACTGCGCGAGGTGGATCCTTTTCTGGTCTGGGACGACGAGCCCTCCGACGATCGGCCGAAGGACGACCAGCCGATCGATGACGACGGGGTTGCAGCGAGCGAGAACCCGGGCAGCTGATGCGGGAGTACAGCCTGGTGCTGCTGACCGCCTTCGCCACCACCTACCTGCTGGCGGGCCTGTGTCGCCGGTTGGCCCTGCGCACCGGCGCGGTGGCCAAGGTACGCGAACGCGACGTGCACGCCATCCCGATCCCGTACTTCGGTGGGATCGCCATGTTGGGCGGGACAGCCGCGGCGCTGCTGCTGGCCGCCCAGCTGCCCTTCCTTGGGAGGCACGCCGTGGTCACCCACGACTCGACGGTGATCCTGCTGGCCGGGGCGGTGATCTGCGCCGTCGGCGTGCTCGACGACATGCTGGACCTGCCCGCGATGGTCAAGGCCGCCGGTCAGATCCTCAGCGCCGGGATCGTCGTGCTCAACGGTGTCCGGATGCTCTGGATCGCGCTGCCCAACCGGATCATCGTGCTGGACACCGCCAGCTCGATCCTGATCACGGTGATCTTCATCTTCCTGTGCGTCAACGCGATCAACTTCGTCGACGGTCTGGACGGCCTGGCCAGTGGGGTGGTGGCGATCGGGGCGATGGCCTTCTTCAGCTACACCTACCTGCTGGCCCACGAGCAGGATCTGGTGCTGGCCACCACCTCCAGCCTGGTCACGGTCGCGATCGGCGGGGTCTGCCTTGGCTTCCTGCCACACAACTTCTTTCCGGCGCGGATGTTCATGGGGGACTCCGGCGCCATGTTGCTGGGGCTGCTGCTGGCGGCCTCCACCATTTCCCTGACGGGCCAGATCGACTCCGCGGCCCTCAGCGCCAGCGGGGGAGGCCTGCTCCCCAGCTACCTGCCGATCATCCTGCCCTTCGCCATCATGGCGCTGCCCTTCCTGGATCTGGTGCTGGCCTACACGCGGCGCACCATGGCCGGGACCTGGTGGTTCGTCGCGGACAAGCAACACCTGCACCACCGGCTGCTCCAGCGGGGGCACTCCCAGGTGCGGGCCTGCCTCCTGATGTACCTGTGGACGGCCCTGATCAGCTTTGGCGCCGTGGCCATCGGCACCCGGCCCAGGTGGTGGGTGGCGCTGGCCGTGCTGCTGGTGGCCGTGGTGGCGGGGTGGCTGACCTGGACCGTGCCGCATCGCAGAACACGGAGCTGAGAGATGAGCCACTCCACCGAGATAACTCGACATCAAGATATTCTTTGTGTTAGGTTTCACAAGCACCCCGAGGGAGCTCTCGGGGGTCCCACCAACAGACGGGAATCGACGACTGATGAGCGCGCTGGCCATGCCTGAGCAGCGAGTCGTCGTCTGGCGACTGCCCCACCTGGTCCTCTCCTTCCGGATGATGGGCGGGGCCCTGGTGGCCTCGGGGATCGCCCTGCTGCTGAGCGGTCTGGCGGGCTGGTTCCTGGCCGGATCGGCTGGCCTGCTGTCGGGCCTCCTGGGCGCGGTGGCCGTGGTGGCCTTCCTGGGCGGTGGCACGCCGGTGCAGTTGGCGGCGATGGGGCAGGGATCCCAGCAGGCCGTTGGCCTGGTGCTGATCTCCTATGTCTCCCGGGTGGCGATGCTCGGCCTGGTGCTGCTGGCGCTGGGGCCGGGACGTAGCCACTGGAGCCCGGACTCGAACTGTCTGGCGGTGGGCGTGGTGCTCACCACCATCGCCTGGATCGCCGGTCTGATCGTCACCCACGCACGCAGCCGAATCCCCATTTACGACACGGACTATTCCGCCCGTGACAAGGCCGGTGAATGACATGTCACAGGTGGTCAAGGCTGATATAGTCCAGCACGAGATGGACGAGCAAATTCAGCCCCGCATCAACAGCCGTGGCGCTCCGACGAAGGGGCCCAGCGGCGATGAGGGGATGGCTGCTCTCAGCTACGTGCTCTCGGGAATGATCTTCTACGGCGGCCTCGGGTGGCTCGGCTCCCGTTACCTCCACCAAGGATGGATGCTGCCAGCCGGCCTGGTGGCCGGTCTGGTGGCCAGCATGTACCTCATCATCAAGCGCTACGGAAAGTCTGACGTGACCATGAACTCCAGGGGAGTTGACCAGTGATGCTGCACCTGTTGAACGCACTCCCGTTGAACCTTGTTCCGATGGAGGGTGGCGGTTACAAGGCCCCCGGTGTTGAGGACTTCCAGTTTCACGGAAACTGGGGTGTGGAATGGCTCACCAAGCCGACACTGCAGGCAATTCTGGCGGCCCTCGTGGTGATCGGCTTCTGGCTCTGGGCCTCCAGTGGCCTGAAGGTGAAGCCCTCCAAGAAGCAGGTCGTCATGGAGCGTATCTACGAGTTCGTGCGCAATGGCATTGCCCGCGACACCCTGGGTCGTGACTACCGCAAGTTCCTGCCCTATCTGCTGGCGCTGTTCAGCTTCATCCTGATCAACAACTGGTACGGCCAGATGTTCTTCACGATGTTCCCCACCTTCTCCAACATCGGTTACGCCTACGGTCTGGCGATCGTGACCTTCTTCGTCTACGTCGGTGCGGGCTTCGCCAAGCACGGCGTGGGCGGCTACCTGAAGCACTCGCTGATGCCCGAGGGCGTGCCGTGGTGGATCATGCCGCTGATCATCCCGCTGGAATTCCTGTCGAACTTCATCACCCGGCCGCTGACGCTCTCCATGCGTTTGTTCGCCAACATGTTCGCGGGTCACCTGGTGATCATGCTCTTCGTGGTCGGCGGTGCCTTCCTGGCCACCTACCCCAACAATCTCTTCTTCAACGTCTCCGGCGGCCTGTCGCTCATCTTCAGCTTCGCGCTGTTCGCCCTCGAACTGTTCGTGGGTGCCCTGCAGGCCTATGTGTTCACTGTGCTGACCGCACAGTATGTTTCGTCCTCCATCGCGGACGAACACTGACCCCAAGCTTTCTTCGCCCCGAAGAAAAACCCGAAAGGAACCACAATGCCCCTCATGGAAATCAGTGGCTCGATCAACGTCATCGGCTACGCTCTCGCGACCCTCGGCCCGGCCCTCGGTGTGGCCTGGATCTTCGCTTCGGTGATCAATGGCACCGCCCGTCAGCCTGAGGCCCGTGGTGCGATGTTCAGCACCGCCATGATCGGCTTCGCCGTGGTCGAGGCCCTCGCGCTGTTCGGCTTCGCCCTCGCCTTCGCCGTCAAGTAATGAGTCCTCTGATGGTGCCCATGACGTGGGTGCCGCTGGAGTCTGCCCTGGGCCCGCTGGCCCCGCACCACATGTCGGAGATCGTGGTCGGCATCGTCCTGATCCTGATCATCACGGCTGTCTTCATGAAGAAGGTCGTTCCGGCCTTCGAAACGATGTATGCGGAGCGCAGCGAGGCCATCCAGGGCGGCTTGGAACGCGCGGAGCGCGCCCAGGCCGAGGCGGAGGCTGCTCGCCAGCAGTACGACGCCCAGCTCTCGTCGGCACGTGACGAGGCGGCCCGGATTCGTGAAGAAGCCAAGAACCAGGGTGCGCAGATCCTCGCGGAGATGCGTGACCAGGCCACCAAGGAATCGAATCGGATCCTGGAGACCGCCCAGGCCAAGATCGCTGCAGAGCGAACTCAGGCCATGAACCAGCTGACCAGTGAGGTCGGTGGCCTGGCCACCACGCTCGCCGGCCGCATCGTGGGCGAGAGCCTCGATGACGACCAGCGCGCCCGTGCCACCGTCGATCGTTTCCTGGCCGATCTGGAGAACCAGCCCGCTCGCACCGGGGGGCAGCAGGCATGACCCTGACTGCAACCGAACAGGCCCGGCGCAGCGACCTGGACCAGGCTCTTGCCGACCAGTCCTTCGACGGTGCCACGCCGGGGGAGTTGTTCGCCGTCGTGGACGCGCTCGACGCACAGTCGGCGCTGAAGCGTGCCCTGACCGACCCGGCCACCCCGGTGGAAGGACGTCAGGAGCTGGCCGAGCGGTTGCTCGCGGGCAAGGTCGGCGGCCAGACGATCTGGATCGTCCAGCAGGCCGTCGCCCAGCGCTGGAAGTCCGGGAAGGGCCTGGCTGATGCCCTGGAGCGGCAGGCCGTGCGCGGCCAGCTGCGCCAGGCCCAGGACCACGGTCTTGGCGAGGAGGTCTCCGAGCAACTCTTCGGATTCCTCAAGACCATCACCGAGAACCCGGAGCTGCGCGAAGCGCTGGATGATCGTCGGCGCCCCCTGGAGGGCAGGCAGCAGCTGGTCCACGGGCTGCTGGCGGGCAAGGCACACGGCTGGGTGGAGGCACTCGCGGCGCGAGCCGTCGCCGGCCGTGAGCGCAATGTCGAGCTGACGATCAAGAAGTACCTCGACATCGCCTCCGAGCTGCGGCAGCGCAATGTGGCTCGCGTCACCGTCGCCCGGCCTCTGGCCGACGACCAGACGCAGCGACTGCGCAACGCACTGTCTCGTATCCACGGCCGGGAGGTCGATCTCCAGGTCACCATCGACGCCTCGGTGATGGGCGGTGTCCGCGTCGAACTCGGCGACGAGATCATCGAAGGCACCGTGTCCGACCGACTTGATCAGGTGCACCGGCAGCTGTCCTGACGGACAGTCGGGGCCAACCCACAATCCAGCGCTCCCTTGCGGGTGCGCACATCGAAAGAGTAGGGACGCAATGGCGGAACTGACGATTCGTCCGGACGAGATCCGCGACGCACTGGACAACTTCGTCCAGAACTACACCCCCGCGGCGGCCGAGCGCGAAGAGGTCGGCACCGTGGTCACCTCTGGCGACGGCATCGCCCGCGTCGAGGGCCTGCCCTCCGTGATGGCCAATGAGCTGCTGAAGTTTGACAACGGCACCATGGGCATCGCCCTGAACCTGGACACCCGTGAGATCGGCGTCGTGGTCCTGGGTAATTCCGAGGGCATCGAAGAGGGCTCGACGGTCCGTGGCACCGGCGAGGTGCTGTCGATCCCGGTGGGCGAGGGCTACCTCGGCCGCACCATCGACGCGATGGGCAACCCGATCGACGGCCTCGGCGAGATCCAGAACATCGAGGGCCGGCGTGCCCTCGAGCTCCAGGCGGCGGGCGTGATGGACCGTCAGGAGGTCCGCGAGCCGCTGCAGACCGGTCTCAAGGCCATCGACGCGATGATTCCGATCGGCCGTGGCCAGCGTCAGCTGATCATTGGTGACCGCAAGACCGGCAAGACCGCCATTGCCATCGACACCATCATCAACCAGAAGTCCAACTGGGAGTCGGGCGACCCGACCAAGCAGGTGCGCTGCATCTACGTGGCGGTCGGCCAGAAGGGTTCCACCGTCGCCGAGGTGCGCGGTGCGCTCGAGGCTGCCGGTGCGCTGGAGTACACCACCATTGTCAATGCCCCGGCCTCCGACGCCGCCGGCTTCAAGTACATCGCCCCCTACGCCGGTTCCGCGATCGGCCAGCACTGGATGTACCAGGGCAAGCACGTCCTGATCATCTTCGACGACCTGACCAAGCAGGCCGAGGCCTACCGCGCCATGTCGCTGCTGCTGCGTCGTCCGCCGGGCCGCGAGGCCTACCCCGGCGACGTCTTCTACCTGCACAGCCGCCTGCTGGAGCGTTGCGCCAAGCTCTCCGACGAGCTGGGTGGCGGCTCGATGACCGGCCTGCCGATCATCGAGACCAAGGCGAATGACGTCTCGGCCTACATCCCGACCAACGTGATCTCGATCACCGACGGCCAGATCTTCCTGCAGTCCGACCTGTTCAACGCCAACCAGCGTCCCGCCGTGGACGTCGGCATCTCGGTCTCCCGAGTCGGTGGCGCCGCGCAGATCAAGGCCATGAAGAAGGTTGCCGGCACGCTCAAGATCTCGCTGGCCCAGTACCGGGACATGCAGGCCTTCGCGATGTTCGCCTCCGACCTGGACGAGACCTCGCGTCGTCAGCTGGATCGTGGCGCTCGCCTGGTGGAGCTGCTGCGCCAGCGGAACTACGAGCCCTATGCGGTCGAGGACCAGGTGGTCAGCGTCTGGGCCGGCACCAATGGCCACTTCGACGATGTTCCGGTCGAGGACACCCTGCGCTTCGAGCAGGAGCTGCTGGAGCACCTGCGTCGCAACACGCCGATCCTGTCGACCATCGCCGAGACCAAGCAGTTCGACGATGACTCGGCCAAGGCTGCGGCGGACGAGATCGCCAAGTTCAAGCAGGGCTTCCGCACCACCGACGGCCGCACCCTGGCCGAGGTGAATGCTCCGATCGAGAATAAGGACGTCTCGAACGAGCAGATCGTCGTGAAGCGGAGCTGAGCGCATGCCGGCAAGCCTGAGGGAACTGCGACAGCGCAAGAGCTCCGTCGCATCGACCAAGAAGATCACCAAGGCGATGGAGCTGATTGCGGCCTCGCGCATCGTGAAGGCGGACCGCGCTGCTCGCGCGGCCTTGCCGTACACGAGCGTGCTGAACCGCGCCGTGGCTGCCGTCGCCCAGCACACCGACATCGACCACCCGTTGACGTTGGAGCCCGCGCAGCGTCGTCGCGCTGCCGTCGTGCTGTTCACCTCGGACCGAGGGCTCGCCGGTGGCTACTCGTCCAGCGCCATCAAGCAGGCTCTGCGGTTGAAGGAGAAGCTTGAGTCCGAGGGGCTCGAGGTACAGCTCTACACCAGCGGTCGCAAGGCCGCCGACTTCCTGCGCTTCCGGAACATCCCGGTGCTCCAGGAGTGGAGTGGCTACACCGACAGCCCCACCTATGACGATGCCGTCACGATCAGCGACACGCTGCTCGAGACATTCCTCAAGCCCTACGAAGAGGGTGGAGTCGACGAGCTGTACGCCGTCTATACCCGCATGGTCTCCATGCTCGTGCAGGAGCCCCGGGTCCGCCGGGTGCTCCCGATCGAGGTCGTGGAGGAGGGCCGGGACGTCGAGAAGGCGATCGAGGGTGACAAGCAGCTCGACTATGCCTTTGAGCCGGATCCGGAGGCGGTGCTCGACCAGCTGCTCGGGCTCTACGTCCGCAACCGGATCTGGTTCTACCTGCTGGAATCGGCGGCTTCCGAGCTCGCCAGCCGGCAGAAGGCCATGAAGTCGGCCAGCGACAACGCGCAGCAACTGATCAACAGCCTGACCACCGAGATCAACCAGGCCCGTCAGGCCCAGATCACCCAGGAAATCACCGAAATCGTCGGCGGCGCCTCCGCGCTGACCGAGGCCGAATCGGCCGAGTGAACAAGGAAGAGCGAAAATGACTGACACCCTTGTCAATCCCCAGACGGAGCAGCGCGCCGGTGGCACCGGCCGCGTTGCCCGGGTCATCGGCCCCGTCGTTGACGTCGAGTTCCCGGCCGACCAGATGCCCGACATCATGCATGCCCTGACCGTCACGGTCGACGACATCGAGGGCGACGCCGAGGCCAAGAAGCAGCGCACCTTCACCCTTGAGGTTGCCCTGCACGTCGGTGACAACATCGTGCGCGCCATCTCCCTCAAGCCGACCGATGGTCTGCGGCGTGGCGACGTCGTGCAGGACACCGGCGCCCCGATCAGCGTCCCGGTTGGCGACGTGACCAAGGGCCGCGTGTGGAATGTGACCGGCGACTGCCTCAACCAGGATCTGGCTGCCGAGGGCGTCCAGATCACGGAGCGCTGGCCGATCCACCGTCCGGCCCCCAAGTTCGACGAGCTGGAGTCCAAGACCGAGATGCTGCACACCGGCATCAAGGTGCTGGACCTGCTGACCCCGTACGTGCAGGGTGGCAAGATCGGCCTGTTCGGTGGCGCCGGCGTCGGCAAGACCGTGTTGATCCAGGAAATGATCTACCGCATCGCCCACAACTTCGGCGGCACCTCGGTCTTCGCCGGTGTGGGTGAGCGCACCCGTGAGGGCAATGACCTGATCATGGAGATGGACGAGGCCGGCGTGTTCAAGGACACGGCGCTGGTCTTCGGCCAGATGGACGAGCCGCCGGGCACCCGCCTGCGCGTCGCCCTGAGCGCCCTGACCATGGCGGAGTACTTCCGCGATGTGCAGAACCAGGACGTGCTGCTGTTCATCGACAACATCTTCCGCTTCACCCAGGCCGGTTCCGAGGTCTCGACCCTGCTGGGCCGCATGCCCTCGGCCGTGGGTTACCAGCCCAACCTGGCGGACGAGATGGGTCAGCTGCAGGAGCGCATCACCTCGGTGCGTGGTCACTCGATCACCTCGATGCAGGCCATCTACGTGCCCGCCGATGACTACACCGACCCGGCTCCGGCAACCACCTTCGCCCACCTGGATGCCACCACCGAGCTGAGCCGTGACATCGCCTCGCGTGGTCTGTACCCGGCCGTGGATCCGCTGACCTCGTCGTCGCGCATCCTCGACCCGCAGTACGTGGGCCAGGACCACTACGACACCGCGGTGCGCGTGAAGCAGATCCTGCAGCGCAACAAGGAGCTGCAGGACATCATCGCCATCCTCGGCGTTGACGAGCTGAGCGAGGAGGACAAGATCATTGTCAACCGCGCTCGTCGTATCCAGCAGTTCCTGAGCCAGAACACCTACATGGCTGAGAAGTTCACCGGCATCGAGGGCTCCACCGTCGAGCTGAAGGACACCATCGAGTCCTTCAAGATGATCTGCAATGGCGAGGTTGACCACATCGCCGAGCAGGCCTTCTTCAACGTCGGCAGTATGGAGGACGTCGAGGCCAAGTGGCACGAGCTGCAGAAGGGCAACTGATCCATGGCTGATCCCATCAGCGTGGAGGTCGTTGCCGCCGACCGGATGGTCTGGGAGGGGCAGGCGACCAATGTGATCGTGCGCACCACGGAGGGCGACGTCGGCATCCTGGCCGGCCACGAGCCCCTGCTGGCCGCACTGGTGCCCTGTGCCGCAGAGATCGTCACCAATGACGGTCGTCGGGAACTGGTGGCCATCGACGGTGGCTTCCTGTCCGTCGCGGAGAACAAGGTGAGTCTGGTCGCGCAGAAGGCCTCGCTCTTCGACGAGATCTCCACCGAGGAGGCCCAGCGGGAGCACGACCGGTTGAGCGTGAAGCTGGATGCCGGCGAGGCGACGGATGACGAGATCCACCGCCTGCACCTGGCCGAGGCCCAGCTCAAGGCCGCGCAGAAGCAGAGCAAGAAGGGTCACTGACCGCTTCCCACGAAGGGCCGATCGACAGCTTGTCGGTCGGCCCTTCGTCATGTCTGGCCTTCTCCCGCCGGGAATGTCCCACAAAGTCCTTCTGATCAGGTATTTTGTCGTCATGGGATGGAGTGGGGCGGCCGAGCTGACTGGACTTGTCCTCGTGCTCGTCCTGCTGGTTCCGTTGTTGGGGCTCTACGCGCGTCGGCGCTGGCTGTCGACGCGCGGGGGAGTCTTCGACTGTGCGCTGAAACTGAGCCGAGGCGGCTGGGCCACCGGGGTGGCCCGCTACGAGACCGACGAGCTGCAGTGGTTCCGGATCTTCTCCCTGAGCACCCGTCCCAAGTTGGTGCTGCGGCGAGACATGACCACGTCGGTGGGGCGGCGCCGCCCCGAGGAGGCCGAGGCCGTGGTGCTGTTCAGCGATGACCAGATCATCCGGCTGCGATCCACCCAGGGCAGCATGCCCATCATCTGGGAGCTGGCGATGAACCCGCAGTCGGTCACCGGGTTGATGAGCTGGCTTGAGGCCGCCCCGCCTGGTGGCGACAGCTACAGTGGATTGGCCTGAACACCAGGCCAGTCGAGAGGATGCGCTCGTGCGTGGTGAGTACAAGGTCCGCGGTGGCAAACTGGTCGCCGTCGAACTGGACGTGCAGGATGACCGATTGCACGACGTGCACATTTCCGGGGACTTCTTCCTGGAGCCGGACACGGCGCTGGAGAGCCTGAACGGGGCGCTGGAGGGGATGCCCGCTGACGCCTCGGCGAGTCACCTGGCGCAGGCGATCGACGCCGCGCTTGGCCCGGAGGTGCACCTGATCGGCTTCTCGAGTGACGCGGTGGGCATCGCCGCGCGTCGCGCCCTGGGGCATGCGACCAGCTGGCAGGACCACACCTTCGACGTGATCGACGCGGTCACCCTGCCGCCCGCCATGCACGTGGCGCTGGACCAGGTGATCTCGGAGGAGGTCTCGGCCGGCCGACGTCGGCCCACGCTGCGGCTGTGGGACTGGGACTCGCCGCTGGTGGTGATTGGCTCCTTCCAGAGCGTTCGCAATGAGATCGACGCCGATGGCGCCGCGCGCCACGGGATCGACGTGGTGCGTCGGATCTCTGGCGGCGGTGCCATGTTCATGGAGCCCGGCAACTGCATCACCTATTCGCTGGTGGTGCCCGGCTCCTTGGTGGAGGGCCTCAGCTTCGAGCAGTCCTATGCCTTCCTCGACGACTGGGTGCTGGGTGCGCTGGCAGAGGTGGGGGTCAACGCCCGCTACGTGCCGCTGAACGACATCGCGTCGGACCAGGGCAAGATCGGCGGGGCGGCCCAGCGTCGCTTCAAGGACGGCACGGTGCTGCACCACGTCACCATGAGCTACGACATCGACGCCGACAAGATGCTGCAGGTGCTGCGGATCGGCCGGGAGAAGCTCTCGGACAAGGGCACCAAGAGCGCCAACAAGCGGGTGGACCCGATGCGTTCCCAGACCGGCCTGCCGCGGGAAGAGATCATGCGCAGCTTCCTGGCGCACTTCGCCGGCCGCTACGCCACCCAGGCCTCGAACTACACCGACGAGGAACTCCGCCTGGCGGAGCGGCTGGTGGCCGAGAAGTTCTCCACCCCGGAGTGGACCAACCGGGTGCCCTGACGATCAGTCGCGCGAGTCCCTGGGGGCGTCGTCCTTGGCGGCGTTCGGGTTGCGCTCGCCGCCCGGCAGCCAGAGCACCTCGGCGTCGCCATTGGCCGCGCGACTCATGATGAACAGCAGGTCGGAGAGGCGATTGAGGTACTTGATCGCCAGCGGGTTGACCCCGCCGGGCACCTGCGCGGGATCCTCACTGACCTCGGTGCCGTACTGCTCGGCCACCTGCCACGCGGTGCGCTCGGCGCGTCGCACGATGGTGCGCGCAACATGCAGCTGCGCAGCTGCCGGGGTGCCCCCGGGCAGGATGAAGGAGCGCAGGTTTGGCAGGGGATCGCCGAACTCGTCGCACCACGCCTCAAGGCGGTCGATCGAGGACTGCACCACCCGCAACGGCTCCCACGGCGGATCCACCACCAGTGGATTGGACAGGTCGGCGCCCAGGTCGAAGAGCTCGTTCTGGATGACCCCGAGCGCGGCCACCATCGGCTCCGGCAGGCTGCCGTGGGCCAGCGCCACCCCGATGCTGGAGTTCGCCTCGTCCACCTCGCCATAGGCCTGCACCCGCAGGTCGGTCTTGCGGGCCACCGAGTTGTCGCTCAGCCGGGTCTCGCCGGCGTCGCCGGTGCGGGTGTAGATGCGCGTCAGGTTCACCATGGGGCCCAGCCTAGCCCCGACGGGTGAGTGTTTCCCTAGCGGCTGAGGAAGTGGCGCAGGGTGGCGACGAAGGACTCGGGCTGTTCAGAGTGCACCCAGTGCCCGGCGTCCTTGATGGTCACCTGCAGGTACTTGGGGAAGAGCCGACGCATGGTGGCGGCGGCCTCGGGGCGGACATAGCCGGACTTCTCGCCCGCCACCCACAGCACCGGGCCGGGGTAGCTGGCCTGCGTCTCGGGCCAGTCGGCGATCCCGTCGTCGATCTCCTGGGCCAGCAGGCCCAGGTTCATCTGCCAGCGCCAGTGTCGGGTGCCGTCGGAGCCCGGCTCGTGACGCAGGTTCTGCATCAGGAAACCGCGAACGGTGTCGCTCGGGATGCCCGCGCTGAGCACGTCGTCGGCCTCGCGTCGGCTCTCCAGCCCGGCCAGGTCGAGTGACTGCATCGCCCCGATCAGCGGGCCGAAATTGCTGCCCAGACCGACGGCGGGAGAGATGTCCACCACCATCAGCCGCTCCACCAGCTCCGGATGGTCCAGTGCGGTGCGCATGGCCACCTTGCCGCCCATTGAGTGACCGACCAGGCAGACCGGGCCGTCGAGACCCTTCAGCAACTCGGCGACGGCAGCCGCCATCTCCGGGTAGCGCACCCGCTCGGTCCACTCTGAACGGCCGTGGTTGGGCAGGTCCACCAACGTGCAGGTGGCGAGGTCGCTGACGGCCTTGGCGATCTGGGTGAAGTTCTTGCCCTGCCCGAACAGGCCATGCAGGAAGACGACCCGGGCCGGGCCCTCGCCGATGGTGGTGTGGTGCAGCCGGGTCATCAGTGCTTCCTGTTCCAGCAGCCGGTGTGCCAGTGTCGGCGCTCGTCGATGGGGGAGGTGCTCTGGCTGAACCCCGTCGGGCTGGCCGGCCAGGCCACCACATGTGGCACCCCGACGCCGATGGTGCGCAGGCACCCGGGGCAGACGTAGTTCTTGATCGCCCGGGTGCCGGGGATGCTGCGCACCACCCAGCGCCCGTCGGCCTTGTGCGCGCTGGTGGCATGCCCGGCGCTCAACGGGCGGGCCGGTCGCAGATGCTTGGAGGGTCGCTTTGCCACGACCCAACCCTAGCGGGGTAGGTTGTGCGGGTGCGTTTGGTGATTGCGGAATGTCAGGTGGACTATGCCGGCCGGTTGACGGCCCATCTTCCGATGGCGAAGCGGCTGATCATGGTGAAGGCCGACACCTCGGTCTCCATCCACGCCGACGACCGCGCCTACAAGCCGCTGAACTGGATGAGCCCGCCCTGCACCCTGACGGTGGAAAGGGTTGAGCCCGGCACCGACGTGGCCGCCACCACCGAGGAGGTGGACGCCAGGATCACCCAGGTCTGGGAGGTCAAGGGCCCCCAGGGCGACACCCTGCAGATCTCCATCGGTGAGGTCTTCTACGACGCGGAGCACGAATTCGGCATCGATCCCGGCCTGCAGAAGGATGGCGTCGAGGCCCACCTGCAGGCGCTGCTGGCCGAGAACCCCGGCACCTTCGGCGAGGGCTACCGGCTGGTGCAGCGGGAGTTCTTCACCCCGATCGGTCCGGTGGACCTGCTGCTGCGCGACGACGAGGGCCAGTACGTCGCCGTCGAGGTGAAGCGACGGGGCGAGATCGACGGCGTGGAGCAGCTCACCCGCTACCTGGAGCTGATGAACCGGGATCCGCAGATGGCGCCCGTGACCGGTGTCTTCTGTGCGCAGCAGATCAAGCCGCAGGCCCGCACCCTGGCCACCGATCGCGGGATCACCTGCCTGACCGTGAACTATGACGAGTTGCGCGGCCTGGACAACCCGGAGGACCGGCTCTTCTGACCCCGCGGCCGGCTGGGATCAGCGCTTGATGACCCGGGTCTTCTCGTCGTCGCCGGGGCGTTCGATCACATCGGTGGCCTCGTTTGCATCCGCCAGCTTGGTGGTGGACGCCTCCTGGAAGTCCGCCTCCTGGTCAAAGACCTGCGTCTGGTCGGGCGCCTGCTCGACGGTGGTGTGCTCCATCTCGGGATGCTCGGGCCCCATCGCCTGCTGCGGACGTGGCGCCGCCGTGGCACCCGTCGAGTGACCAACGGGCTCGGTGCCCTGATCCGTGCGCCAGGCGGCATTCTGGTCATCACGCGGGTCGGAGGTGCCCATCGGGTCGTCATCGGGGTAGTCCAGCGGTGCCTCGCCGGCCAGCTGACGCAGGTTGGACAGCTGGGCGACGATCGAACCCTTGCGGGTGATCAACGCCGCCACCTCACGCTCCAACTGCTCCTTGCGCCAGGCGTACTGCTCCTCCAACCGGTCCTTCATCATCGCCGCCTGACGGTGCGCCGCGGCGATGGTGCCCTCCGCATCCCGTGCGGCGGTGGCCTTGGTCTTCTCCGCGTCGGCCAGGGCCCGGTTGCGGATCTGTGCGGCCTGCTCGGTCTCCTCGGTGAGCAGGGCCGACGACTGCTCGTGGTGCCGGGTGGCCTCGGCCAGCAGCTGGTTGGTGCGATCGGTCACGTCGGTGTGCCGGGCCTGGGCATCGGTCAGCAACTGCTCGGCCTGGTCGCTGGCCTGTTGCTTGGTGGCGGCGGCGGTCTTCTCGGCATCGGCCAGCGCTTGGGCGGCGGTGGCCTTGGCCTCGGCCAGCAGGGCGGCCGCGGCCGTGCTCGCCTCGGCCAGTGTCTGTTCGGCCTGGGTGCTGGCCTCGACGGCGCTCTGGTCGGCGCTCCGACGCGCTTCGGCGGTCAACCGGGTGGCCTCCACCTCGGCAGTGTGGGTGGTGGCGGCACCCTTCTGGCTGGCCTCGGTGATGATCGCGTCGGCCTGGCGCTGGGCGGCCGTGATGATCGAGGCGGCCTCGGTACGGGCCTTGGTCAGCGTCTCGGTGGTGTCCCGCTCATGGTCGTCGCGCAGCTGGCGCAGGTTGGCCAGCCCAGCCACCCGGATGTCGTCGGCCTCGGCCTGCGCATTCGCGCGCAGATCGGCGGCCACCCGGCGGCCCTCCTCCTTGATCCGCTCCGCCTCGAGCCCGGCCTTGTGCACCAGCTCCTTGCCCTGCGCCTCGGCGGCGCGCAGGATGCCCGTGGCGTGGGAACCGAGCCGGGCGAAATCGCTGCCGGTGGCGCGCTGGGCGGTGGCCAGCTCTCGTCGAAGGTGGCGGGTGAGCTGCTTGAGTGAGGCGAGCTGCAGCTCGATCTCCCGGACGTAGTTGTCGACGGAGGCGCGGTCATAGCCCATCATCGCCTTGGGGAAGGAGCCGGCCACCGAGGCAGCGTCGTCGAACAGGTTGAGACCCGTCTCCTCGTTGTGGACGTCGTCTTCCTGGTTGTACTCGCTCACGCCTGCGTTCCTCTCCGGGGACTTCGGGATCTCATACCCCAGCAAGGCTATCGAATGCGCCTCAAGAGCGAACGGCGGAGGGA
>NZ_JBCDMV010000034.1:0-31178 GCF_038433135.1 Luteococcus sp. H91
GGCAGTGGAACCGACGCCTACCCGCAGCGCATGCGGGACCTTGTCACACCCCCATGCCAGAATCATGACTACGAGACCGGCAACGACGCTGGACCGTTGACCAACCAGCCCTCATGAAAGATCGAGGCTAGGGCCTGGGGGGAATACGTCGGGCACCCGTCACGGTTGGGGGAGTATGAGCACCCCACTGCCACTGAGCGTCCTTGACCTGGTCACCGTCACCGAGGACACCACCACCCCGCAGGCGCTGCAGCGCTCCATCACCCTGGCGCAGGCCGCCGACGAGTTGGACTACCGCCGTTACTGGGTGGCCGAACACCACAACATGCCTGCCGTCGCCAGCACCAATCCGCCGGTGATCATCGCCGCGCTGGGGGCGCACACGTCGCGGATCCGGGTGGGGTCCGGCGGTGTGATGCTGCCCAACCACGCGCCCTATGTGGTGGCCGAGCAGTTCGCCCTGTTGGAGGGGCTCTACCCCAATCGGATCGACCTGGGGCTGGGCCGGGCACCCGGCACCGACCAGCGCACCGCCCAGGCACTGCGTCGCAGCTCGGATGCCCTGGGGGTGCAGGAATTTCCGCAGCACGTGCTGGAACTGCTCAGCTGGTTGGGCGACAACCGGCTGGAGAATCCCCAGTCGGCCAGCCTGGCCGCGACGCCCAAGCCCGAGACCTACCCCGAGGTCTGGCTGCTCGGCAGCTCCGCCTACTCCGCCCAGTTGGCCGGCATGCTCGGCCTGCGCTACTGCTACGCCCACCACTTCGGCCAGATGGACGAGGTGGCGGTGATGGACGCCTACCGCGACCGCTTCGAGCCGTCGCCCGCGCTGAGCCAGCCGCACGCCATGATTGCCACCAGCGTGATCACCGATGAAGACGCCGAACGTGCCGAATGGCTGGCCGGCCCCGCCAAGCAGATGGCCCTGGCCCTGCGCACCAACAAGCTGACGCCGGTGGTCTCGCCCGAGGTCGCCGCCGAACGGGGGATCAACCCGCTGGATGAGCAGATGCTGGTCCACCTGCCCGCCACCAAGTTCGTCGGTACGCCCGACGAGGTACGGCCCCGGTTGCAGGACCTGGTGGATCGCACCGGGGTGCAGGAGCTGATGCTGGCGGCCACCACGCACGACGTCGAGACCCGGATTGCCACCCTGCGCGACGTGCAGCAGATGGGGCTCGCCACACACTGAGACGCTGATCTCAAAGTCTGGTCGTCGGGGATAGGCTCCGCCCGTCAGTGACGACCAGAAAGGCTCAGCGTGACCTCCTCCACCCCCGTCGCGGAACCTCGAACCGCGATCCGTACCCGGCCTGACCTGCCGCCCGTCGCTGTGGTCGACGACCATCGGCTGAGCGGGCGGGAGAAGCTCTTCTTCGGTGCCATCGGCATCCTGGCCGCGATCGCCTGGTTCGTCATCGGCCTGCAGCGCGGCGAACGGGTCAGCGCCGCGTGGTTCGTCCTGGCCGCCGTCGGCAGCTATGTGCTGGCCCTGCGCTTCTACGGCAAGCTCATCGAGCGCAAGATCCACCGGCCCGACGACACCCGGGCCACCCCGGCCGAGGAGTTCGCCAATGGCAAGGACTTCATGCCCACCCACCGGGTCGTGCTCTTCGGCCACCACTTCGCGGCCATCGCCGGTGCCGGGCCCCTGGTTGGACCCGTGCTCGCCGCCCAGATGGGGTACCTGCCCGGCACCCTGTGGATCGTCTTCGGCGTGATCCTGGCCGGCGCCGTGCAGGACTACATGGTGCTGCACCTGTCCATTCGTCGCCGCGGACGCTCCTTGGGGCAGATGGCCAAGGACGAGCTGGGTGCGGTGGGCGGCTGGTTCGCCATCCTCGGCGTGACCACCATCATGATCATCCTGATCGCGGTGCTCGCAATCGTCATCATCGGTGCCCTGGCCCACAGCCCGTGGGGCGTGTTCTCCATTGCGATGACCATCCCGATCGCCCTGCTGATGGGCGTCTACATGCGCTACATCCGTCCCGGGGCGGTGGGGGAGACCTCCGTGATCGGCATCGTGCTGCTGGTGGCCGCCATCGCCGGCGGCTCCTGGGTGAGCCACCACCCGTCGCTGGCCCAGGTCTTCACCCTAAGCCCGGTGCAGCTGGCCTACGCCATCGCCATCTACGGCTTCTTCGCCGCCGTCCTGCCCGTCTGGCTGCTGCTGGCGCCGCGTGACTACCTGAGCACCTTCATGAAGGTGGGCACCATCGCCTTCCTGGCGCTGTCCATCCTGGTGGTGCTGCCGGTGATGAGCATGCCGGCCGTCACCACCTTTGCCCACACCGGCACCGGCCCGGCCTTCGCCGGCAACCTGTTCCCCTTCCTGTTCATCACCATCGCCTGCGGCGCGCTGAGCGGCTTCCACTCGCTGATCAGCTCCGGGACGACGCCCAAGATGATCCAGAAGGAATCCCAGGCCCGGGTGATTGGCTACGGCGGCATGCTCACCGAGAGCTTCGTCGCGATGGCCGCCATGATCACCGCCTGCGTGATCGACCAGCACATGTACTTCGGGATGAATGCCCCGCTGGGGCTGACCGGCGGCACGCCCGAGACCGTCGCCAAGTACACCAATGGGCTCGGACTGGTCGGCCCCGGCGGAGCCCCGCTGCCACCGGCCACCCCGGAGATGTTCAGCCAGGCCGCCCAGGAGGTGGGGGAGAGCACCATCATCTCCCGCACCGGTGGAGCCCCGACGCTGGCCTTCGGCATGGCCCAGATCTTCGGCCAGATTCCGCTGATCGGCGCCGCCAAGGCCTTCTGGTACCACTTCGCCGTGATGTTCGAGGCGCTGTTCATCCTGACCACCATCGACGCCGGTACCCGCGTCGCGCGCTTCATGATCGGCGACATGCTCGCCAATGTCCCGGGACTGAAGCGTTTCGGTGACCCGTCGTGGCGGACCGGAGCCTGGATCACCACCCTGCTGACCGTCGCCGGGTGGGGCTCCATCGTGGTGATGGGCGTCACCGACCCGCTGGGCGGCATCAACATGCTCTTCCCACTGTTCGGCATCGCCAACCAGCTGCTGGCCGCCATCGCCCTGACTCTGGTCTTCATCGTCGTGATGAAGAAGGGACTGTTCAGGTGGGCCTGGATCCCCGGCCTGCCGCTGGCCTGGGACGTGCTGATCACCATGTGGGCCAGCTACCAGAAGATCTTCTCGGACAACCCCAAGATCGGCTACTGGAGCAACCATGCCGCGGCGAAGGCGGCCAAGGAGGCGGGCAAGACCACCTACCTGACCGCCAAGAACCCGCATGAGATCGACATGGTGATCCGCAACACCTTCGTCCAGGGCACCTTGAGCATCATCTACGCGGCCCTGGTGCTGGTGGTGCTCGCCATCGGCCTGCGGATCGCCATCAAGGCCTGGCGCGCCGGAGGCCTGCCCGACGCCGAGACCCCACACACCCCGTCGGAGATCTTCGCTCCGTCCAGCTTCCTTGCCACGGCACAGGAGAAGCAGGTGCTGGCCCAGTGGCAGGTCGCAGGTCTGGACCCCAGTGGGGAGCACCTGGACCACTCGCAGCACGCCCACAAGCTGGCGGCGACGTCGTGAGCGTCCGGGAAGCGGCCCGGATGGCGGCCCGGGTGTGGAAGGGGATGAGTGGTCTGGACGCCTACGAGCGCTACCTGGCCCACCATCGGCATGCGCACCCGGGCACCCCGGCGCCCAGCAAGGCCGACTTCTACCGGGCCAAGTGGGATCACGAGTCCCGGAACCCGGCGGCACGCTGCTGCTAGCCCGCAAAGAACAGCGCCCCCACCATGCGGTAGGGGCGCTGTTGCGGTCTGGATCGATGTTCTCGAGCGACCAGTTCTCAACCGATCTTGGCGGTCTCGTCCTGGATCTTGAGCGCGACCTGCTGCAGCTTGTCCTGATGGGCGCGGGCGTGGTGCGCGCAGAAGAGCAGCTCCCCGCCAGAGGCGAGGATGACGCGCAGGTAGGCCTGGGCGCCGCAACGGTCGCAACGGTCCGTCGCGTCCAGCGAACGGTCCTCGATGACTGTGGTGGTCACTTGGCCTCCAATGGTTCTGGCGAGCAGGGTGCCCGCGAAGGGTCGAACATCTGGTTCAACGGTGCTGGTGATCCTTTTGTTCCCCTTCAGCCTACCCGTCGCTGCGGTTCGCCCGATCGAACCAGGCCGTGGCGTGGAACCGGGCTTTTGTCGGCGGCGACGAGTACCCTTTCCGGGTGCCAACCGCGAAGACTCCTGCCAACAAGACCGCCGCCCAGTCGGGGCGTGACTACGAGGCCAAGCACCTCCTCGTCCTCGAAGGGCTGGAGGCGGTGCGCAAGCGCCCCGCCATGTACATCGGCTCCACCGACACCAAGGGGTTGATGCACTGCCTGTGGGAGATCATCGACAATGCCATCGACGAGGCCCTGGGCGGCAGCGGCGACGCGATCGAGATCTTCCTCAACGAGGATGGCTCCGTGCAGGTGGACGACCACGCCCGCGGCATGCCGGTGGACACTGAGCCCCGCACCGGGCTGAGTGGCGTCGAGGTGATCTTCACCAAGCTGCATGCCGGCGGCAAGTTCGGCGGCGGCGCCTACAACGCCACCGGCGGTCTGCACGGCGTCGGCGCCTCCGTGGTGAACGCGCTCAGCTCCCGGCTCGACGTGCAGGTGGACCGGGCCGGCAAGACCTACGAGATGAGCTTCCGCCGCGGCAAGCCCGGCGTCTTCGACGGCCCCGGGCCAGACGCCAACTTCACCCCGCAGAGCGGGCTGCGCGAGGTGGGCAAGGCCAAGCGCGGCATCACCGGCACCCGGGTGCGCTACTGGCCCGACCGCCAGATCTTCCTCAAGGACGCCCAGCTGAACATCGACTCGCTGCTGGCGCGCGCCCGGCAGAGCTCCTTCCTGGTTCCCGGCCTGAAGTTCACCGTCACCGACCGGCGCGACGGCGCCAATGATGTCGAGGTCTTCCACCACGAGGGCGGGATCAGCGAATTCTGCGACTACCTGAGCCAGGGCCAACCGCTGACTGACGTGCTGCGGTTGCAAGGATCCGACCTGTTCACCGAGACCGTGCCCATGATGGACGCCGAGACTGGCTCCATGACCCCGCAGGACGTGGAGCGGGAACTGCACGTCGACATTGCGCTGCGCTGGAGCAATTCCTATGACACCACGCTGAAGAGTTTCGTCAACATCATCTCCACGCCCAAGGGCGGCACGCATGTGCAGGGCTTCGAACGCGCCCTGACCAGGACCTTCACCCGCGCGATGGACGGCACCCGGCTGATGAAGGCCGGCGACGAGATCATCAAGGACGACTGTCTGGAGGGGTTGACCGCCGTCGTGACGGTGCGACTGGCCGAGCCGCAGTTCGAGGGCCAGACCAAGGAGGTGCTGGGCACCCCGCCCGCCACCCGGATCGTGCAGCGGGTCGTCGAGCGGGAGCTGGGCGACTTCCTGGCCTCCACCAAGCCGGCGCAGAAGGCACAGGCCCGGCAGGTGATGGAGAAGGTGATCGGGGCCTCGCGGACCCGCGTCGCCGCTCGAGCGCACAAGGAGAACCAGCGCCGCAAGAATGCGCTGGAGAGCTCCACCCTGCCGCCGAAGCTGAAGGACTGCCGCAGCAATGACTCGGAACTGACCGAGCTGTTCATCGTCGAGGGTGACTCGGCGCTGGGCACCGCGGGCCGGGCCCGCAATTCCGAGCACCAGGCGCTGCTGCCGATCCGCGGCAAGATCCTCAATGTTCAGAAGGCGAGCGTGGGCGACATGCTCAAGAATGCCGAGTGCGCCGCCATCATCCAGGTGGTGGGGGCCGGCTCCGGGCGCACCTTCGACGTCGACCAGGCCCGCTACGGCAAGGTCATCTTCATGGCCGACGCCGACTCCGACGGCGCCCACATCCGTTGCCTGCTGGCGACGCTCTTCTTCCGCTATATGCGCCCGCTGGTGGAGGCCGGGCGGGTCTACTCGGCCGTTCCGCCGCTGCACCGTTTTGAGCTGACCAATCCCAAGCGCGGGATGGACAAGTACATCTACACCTATTCCGACGCCGAGTACCAGCGCAAGATGGCCGAGCTCACCAAGAAGGGCATCAACTTCAAGGAACCGCAGCGCTACAAGGGCCTGGGCGAGATGGACGCCGACCAGCTCAAGGAGACGACGATGGACCCGCGCCACCGGGCGCTGCGCCGGATCACCGTCGACGATGCCGAGGCCGCCGAGAAGACCTTCGAGATCCTGATGGGCAACGAGGTGGCGCCCCGCAAGGAGTTCATCGTCGAGGGCGCCTACAAGGTGGACGCGGAACAGATCGACGCCTGACGGTTCTTGCGCGGAAGTCGACCTAGCGAATATCGTTATTAATGAAATTCGCTATGGAGGAGGTCGTGATGTCGACAGACACATCGAGTGGTGGCGCCTCGGGGACCCAGTCGCTGAGCGTGATGCCGTTCATCTTCGCTGCGGGAGTGTTGCTCTACGGCGTGGTCAACGCCGTCGCGGTGATCACAGCCGGGGAGGTGAACCTGCGGGTGCAGAACGTGGCCGGTCAGTTGCCGCTCGCCGGTCTGCCGGAGGGGGCCGCGGTGGTCTGGCCCTATCACCTCTCGGTGCCCGTGGCGCTGTTGCCCTGGGGTGCCGTCGCCTTGGTGAAGCTGGGGGAGGCCTTGCTCCCGATCGCCTGGGGAATGGCCCTGCTGTGGGTCGGTCTCGTGCTGCGCGAAGCCGGCTGGGCTCCCACCATCTTCGACGGTGGCGTCCGGCGGCGGGTCACAGCGCTGCGGTGGATCCTGTTCGGCACCGCGCTGGTGCCGGATGGCTTGCGCGTGTTCGGCTCCACCTGGGCGACCAAGGCCCTCGGCGCGGGCTTCAGCACGTCGACCCCGCTCGGGCAGATGTGGATTCCGTTGTTCGCGGGCTACCTGTGCCTGGCCTTCGAATACGTCCTGCGTCGCGGCGAGACCCTGCAGGGTGAGCTCGACGAGGTGATCTGATGCCGGCGGACCAGGACCGCGTCGTCTGCCACATCGACGACCTGCTGGCGGCCCGGGGCATGACGCTCACCGAGCTGGCCGAACGCGTCGGGTTGAGCGTGGTGAACCTGTCCATCCTGAAGAACAACCGCGCCAAGGCGGTCAGGTTCACCACGCTCACCGCGCTGTGCGACGCGCTGGGCTGTGCCCCGGGGGACCTGTTCAGCGTCGACGAGGGGTGAGGGGCCCGTCAGCCTCAGGCCAGGACTTCGGCGATCTTGGCCAGCGAGTCCTCCAGCTGGGACTCGACGGCGAACTTCTCCTTGGCCATGGCCTGGATCTGCGGGTCGGTGATCTCGCTGGGATCGTAGGTCAGCGTGAGCTTGGTGGTGCCGGCGTCGACGGGCTCCAGCTCGTAGAGCCACTTGGAACCCACCTCGACATCCTTGGTCACATTGCGCTTGTTCTGCCAGCCGATCACCCGGCCGTCGACGAAGGCGAAGACCTCGTTGTCGGTCTGGTACTCGGAGCCGTCGCCCTTGACCATGTTCATCCGGAAGGTGTCGCCGACGGCCTTCAGGCGTTCACCCTTGTCGGTGGAGATGACGGAGCCGGCGGGATCCGTCTCGGCATGCCGCATCGGGTTGCTGAGCAGGTCGAAGATGTCCTGCGGGGCGGCGGCAATCTCGCGGCTGGCGGTGGTCTTGGTGATCTCGGTCATGCCTCCACGCAACCACGCCCATCAGCCGGCTTCCAGTACTTTCGCGGGTGGCGGACACCCATTGGCCACCTCGGGCGGCTAGCGTGCCCCTGTGACCACCCCGATCCCTCCCGTCGCCACGGCTCTCGACGAGACCCCGGCGCCGCGCACCGTCGTCGCCGCCTGGAGCGCCTACGACTTCGGCGGCAATGCCTTCAACACCGTGATGCTCAGCTTCGTCTACTCGGTCTACGTCACCGGCACGGTGGCCGACGACCCGGCCCACGGGCAGGTGGTCTGGTCCAATCTCCAGACCATTGCCGGGCTCTGCCTGGCCCTGCTGGCACCGCTGATGGGTGCCTGGGCGGATCGGGTGCGGCGACGTCGGCTGATGCTGAGCGTCTCAACCCTGGTCACCATCACCGCGATGGCCGGCTGCTTCTTCGTGAAACCCGAGAACGCCTACCTGTTGCTGGGGGCCGGGCTGCTCTCCTTCGCCAGCGTCGCGCAGGACATCGCCGGCGTCTTCTACAACGGCATGTTGCCGCACGTCTCCACCCCCAGGACCGTCGGCCGGATCTCCGGCACGGCCTGGGCGCTGGGCTACCTGGGTGGGGTGGTCTGCCTCGTCGCCGCCCTGTTCGGCTTCATCCTGAAGGGCGGAATGCTCGGTCTGCCCACCGACGAGGCGTTCAATGTGCGCGCCGTCGCCCTGATGTGTTCGGTCTTCATGCTGGCCTTCAGCCTGCCGATCATGATCCTCGGCCCCGACGGTGAACCGCGCGCGGGGGAGAAGTTCAGCGTCGGTGCCGCCTATGCCGACATCGGCCGACGACTGGCGCGGATGTGGCGCGACGAACGCGGCCTGCTGCACTTCCTGGTCTCCGCGGCCATCTACCGCGACGGGCTCAATGCCGTCTTCGCCTTCGCCGGGGTGATCGCCGCCAGCGCCTACGGCTTCAGCAAGGAGGAAGTGATCTACTTCGGCCTGGCCGCCAGCGTCTCGGCCGCCCTGGGCACCTGGATCTTCGGTCGACTGGACGACCGGCTCGGCCCGCGCCCCGTGATCCTGGCCAGCCTGTGCGCCATCGTCGTCTTCGGCCTGGCGATCGTCGTCGCCAACCGCAGCGACGTCTTCTGGGTGGGCGGTCTGCTGATCAGCTTCCTGGTGGGTCCGGTGCAGTCGGCCAGCCGCACCTTGCTCACCCGGATCATCCCCGCCGGCGAGGAGAACGAGACCTTCGGCCTGTACGCCACCGTCGGCCGGGTGGTGAGCTTCATCGCCCCCGCACTGATCGGCGCCTTCACCGCGGCCTTCGGCGTGCGCTGGGGAATCATGGGCATCGTCGTCACCCTGTTGCTGGGGCTCCTGGCCTTCTGGCCGCTGCGGATCGCGGGCGTGACCCACGACCGTCGCTGAACTCAGCCGGCGCTGTTCACGCCGACGGAGCGCGGCAGGACGCCGTCCTTGGGTGCGGTGGGCATCCGGGTCATCGACCAGTCCAGATCGTCCGGGAGCTCCAGCACCAGCTCGGACAGCTCCGAGGCGGTCTGCGCCAACAGTCCGACGGCGATCCACTCACCCGGGCAGCGGTGGCCGGTTTGCGCAGTCCCACCACCCTGCGGGATGAAGTGATCCGACTCCCGATGCGAAGGGTCGTCCAGGAAGCGTTGCGGATCGAAGCTGTGCGGGCGTTGCCAACTGTTCTCGTCGTGATTGGTGCCATAGAAGTCCAGCAGGATGCGCTGGCCCTGCTTGACCTGCTCGCCCTGGAAGACGAAGTCCTTGCGGGCGACGGCGGGCAGGAGCGGCACGAAGGGGAAGTGGCGACGCACCTCTTCTGCGACGGCAGTGGCCACCGGGCCCTCAATGGTGGTGCTGCGCTCTGCCGTCTCGGCCCGCACCCGATCCCGCCAGTGCGGGTGCTGCGCCAGGGCCACGGCCAGGAAGGCCGCGAAGCGGGCCACCGCGATGGTCGGCCGGATCAGGTTCTGGACCTCGACGCCGGCCAGGTGGTCGTCCAGCGCGGAGCCGTCGGCCTCCACATGGTCCAGCACCATCCGCAGCGGGGAGTCGTCGGCAATCTGGATCTCCCCGGCGCGGACAGCTCGGACTCGCTCGGTGAACCACTCATCCATCGTCTGACGGTCCTTTCGGGTCTTCAGCCAGGCCGGGCCCACCACGGCGAACCCGTCGACGATCTCGGCCTGGGTGGTGGCGATCCAGTCCCTGGTCTGCTCATCCACGTCAATGCCGGCCCAGCGGATGATGCTGCGCCCATAGACCCGCACGGCCGCGTCGTAGACGCTGAGCTCCTCTCCGGCGGTCCACAGCTCGACCACTCGGCGCCATTCCTGCTGGGCATCGGCCAACAGGGCATCCACCCGCGGGCGATCCATTGCGGCCCGGATGAACAGTGCCTTGCGCACCTGGTGCTGCTCGCCATCCAGCCCATGCACCGAGCCCTTCCCGAAGAGCCCGCCGCCCACCACCGACGGCATCGCTCCGGTGCGCTGAATCCGGTCCTGGTCATAGAAGAGCCGCACGCCCTGTTCACCGTTGACCAGCAGGGTGGACCTGCCGAGCACGCGCAGTGGCAGGCGGCTGTCGGCCATGGCGTCTGCGCTGCCGGCGCGCAACCGCGTCGTCCACAGATAACCCTGGGTGATGAAATCGATGATCCGGTCCTTGGGGATGCTCATGCACCCACCATCCGGCCCCCGACCGTGCGAATCAAGGACCATGGCCTGCGCTACCAGCGAAACGAGCGCTGGCAACGCAGGCCATGATGAATTGTGTGGTTCGGCGGCGTGGCCGCCCGTGGGTCAGTGGATCTGCGTCAGCTTGCCGGAATCCACGTCATAGATGAAGCCGCCGATCTTGGTGCGGGGCTTGATCGCCGGGTGGGAACGCAGCAGGCGGACGTCGAAGTCCAGGGTGCGCTCCTGCTGCGGATTGGCGCCGAAGGTCATGCCGCGAAGGTCCATCTTGCTGGCCTCGATGATCTTGTCGGCGACCTCCTCGTCGGTGCCCGAGGCCATCGCGCAGCGAGTGTGCTGCACCACCATGATCCGGTTCACGTTCAGCAGGTGCGAGCCGACGATGCAGCCGGTGAGCACGTCCGGGGTCACTCGACCGCCGGGGCTGCGCAGGATCTTGGCGTCGCCCAGCTTCAGCCCGAGCATGCCCAGCGGCTCGATCCGGGAGTCCATGCAGGTCAGTACCAGCACCCCGGCCTTGGCGATGCCGTCGAAACCGCCGTCGTGGAATTCGGCGGCGTAGCGGTCATTGGCTTCCAGTAGATCGTTGAAATCACCCATGGGAGAAACCTACTGCCGCCGGGGGTGGCCCGGCGGCGGTGTTCAGCAGAAAATCTTGGCGCAGCCGAACAGCTCAGATCAAAGTGTCCTGTTCCGGCTCCCCGGTTGACTGCTCGGCGATCTCGTCCTGCCGGTCGTCGGCTGCTTCCGCGGCCTCGTCAGCGCTGGGCCGCTGCCCGAGTTCCCGGGTGGCGACGGCCGCGATCGGCTGCAGGGTGGGCGTGCCGGAGCCGTCGCGACGGCCGGTGGCCGGCGGCAGGTCGATCGCGGAACCGCTGGTGGCCGCGGCAACGGCGGGCTTGGGACCCACCCAACCGAGCACCAGGGCATCCTCACCCTTCAGGAAGCGGTGACAGCGCACACCGCCGGTGGCCCGCCCCTTGGCCGGGTACTCGTCGAAGGGGGTCAGCTTCACCGAGCCCACCTCCGTGCCGGGGATGGCATCCGAGGATCCGGAGACGGTCACCAGCACCGCGTCGTGGGTGGGGGTGGCGCCGAACCAGACGGCCCGGCAGTCCTTGCCCAGCTTGATTCCCGCGACGCCGCCGCCCGAGCGGCCCTGGGGCCGGACCAGCGAGGCGGGGAAGTGCAACAGGCTGGCGTCGCTGGAGACGAAGACCAGGTGGTGGTTGGTGTCGGTGAGTTCCACCGCGCCCACCAACTCGTCGCCGTCCTCAAGACGGATGATCTCCCAGGAGTCCTTGTTCAGCACATCGGGATTGACCCGCTTCACCACGCCCTTGCGGGTGCCGACGGCCAGACCCAGCGAGCGATGGTCCAGCGTGGTCAATGCCAGCGGCCGTTCACCCTTGTCAAAGCTGTAGAGCTCCGACGCGCGGGAGCCGCCCTTGAGGTTGGGGGAGCTGGCGGTGGGCACGACGGTGGGCAATTCGATCGCCCGGGCCCGGATCAGCCGGCCGTGGTTGGTGATGACCCCGAATTCGGCGTGGCTGGTGGCCCGAATGGCGGAGACGATCACGTCGTGCTGTGCGCGGCCACCGCCGACGCTGATCTCGTCGGCGGTGTCCATCCGGGCCATCAGCCCGGCGGAACTCATCATCACCCAGCAGGGCTCGTCGGGCACCTCCAGCGGGGTGGCCTTGGCACTGGCCACCTCGCCGGAGGAGGCGAGCAGCACGGTGCGGCGCGGGTCGCCATAGGTTTTGGCCACCTCGGCCAGCTCGGAGCTGACCAGCTTGCTGAGGACGTCGTGGTTCTCGATGATCTCGGTCAGCTGCTCGATGGTGCGCCGGAGTTCCTCACGCTCCTTCTCCAGCTCGATCACGCTGAACTTGGTCAGCCGGCGCAGCGGGATGTCCAGGATGTCGTTCGCCTGCACCTCGGTGAGTTCGAAGGCATCCATCAACCGGGTGCGGGCCTCGGCGACGTCGTCGGAGCTGCGGATGATCGCGATCACGTCGTCGATGTCGACGATGGCCAGCAGCCGGCCCTCGACGATGTGCAGCCGGTCGGTGGCCTTGTCCAGCCGGAACTGGGTGCGGCGCAGCGTCACGTCGAAGCGGTGCTGGAGGTAGACCTCCATCAGCTCCTTGAGCCCCAGCGTGCGCGGCTGGCCGTCGAACAGGGCCACATTGTTGATGCCGAAGGAGTCCTCCAGCTTGGTGCTCTTGTAGAGCTGCTGCAGGATCGCCTCGGGGTTGATCCCATTCTTGACCTCGATCACCAAGCGGGTGTGGTTGTTGATGTCGGACAGGTCCTTGATGTCCGCGATCCCGGTGATCTTCTTGCCCTGCACCAGCGTCTTGACCTGCTCGATGATCTTCTCCGGGCCCACCGCATAGGGAAGCTCGGTGACCACGATGCCCTTGCGGCGCGGGGTGACCTGCTCGATCCGGGCGGTGGCGCGGATCTTGAACGAGCCGCGGCCGGTGGCGTAGGCGTCGGCGATGCCGTCCAGCCCGATGATCTTGCCGCCGGTGGGCAGGTCCGGGCCGGGGATGAAGCGCATCAGCTCCGGCAGATCCGCGTCGGGATGCGTGATCAGGTGACGAAGCCCCTGCACCACCTCAACCAGGTTGTGCGGCGGCATGTTGGTGGCCATGCCCACCGCGATGCCGGTGGCGCCGTTGACCAGCAGGTTGGGGAAGGCCGACGGCAGCACCGAGGGTTCGGTCTCCTTGCCGTCGTAGTTGGGCTTGAAGTCGACGGTGTCCTCGTCCAGCCCGCCGGTCATCGCCATCGCCGACGGCGCCATCCGGCATTCGGTGTACCGCATGGCGGCGGGGCCGGCATCCAGCGAGCCGAAGTTGCCGTGGCCGTCGATCAGCGGCAGCCGCATCGACCAGGCCTGGGCGGTGCGCACCAGGGCGTCGTAGATGGCGGTGTCGCCGTGCGGGTGCAGCTTGCCCATCACCTCGCCGACGACGCGGGCGCTCTTGACGTGCGACTTGTCCGGCCGGATGCCCATGTCGTCCATCGAGTAGAGGATGCGCCGCTGGACCGGCTTGAGGCCGTCGCGGGCGTCGGGCAGCGCCCGGGCGTAGATCACCGAATAGGCGTACTCGAGGAAGCTGGCCTCCATCTCGCTGGAGACGTCGACGTCGATGATGCGTTCGGTGAAGTCCTCATCGGGCTCGTCGGTGGGACGGCTCTTCCTGGCTGCCACTGCGGGGTGCTCCTTCAATCAACGGACCCCACATTGTCCCTGATCCGGCGCGTCGCGACGAATCAGGCGCGCCGAAGCGGTGGTGCCGCTCTCTCCGTACACGGACACCCCGGTCGCTCTGCACTTCGCGACGCCGGGTGACACTCCGCGCGCTCAGGGAATCATCGACGGACGCGACCTGTGGCGCGAAGTCAGGCGCTCAACTGTGGCCATTTCCTGTCGCCAATACCGAGCCTTCAACGCCGCCGAGTCCGGCTCCTCGTGAGGCATCAACATCCGCCGGAACCAAAGCTGGGTCCACGAGTGCGTGCGGACGCGATGTGCATATCGTGTCTGAATGAGTTCGTTGTCCAGCGTCCCAGAGGTTCGCGGTTGGGTGCGATCGCACCAGCGGGGGAAGTCTCGCAGCGCGTCGGAGTGGTATGTCATCGTGTTCGCGCTCATTCTTGGCGGTGCCATGGCCGTCTCGGCAGCCAGCCGGGTGGCGGTGCCGATCATCTTGCTGACACCGTCGCTTGTCCCGCTGGCGATGTCAGCCCTCCTGTCGGCCATCCTGGCGGCTGGAGCCTTCCTGGCATGGGTCTTCGGCCCCCTGTCCGTCAGCGGCGCCGAGGTCTCCTGGATCCTGTCAAGCAGGCTGGACCGCGGCGAGTTGTTGCACCAACCCTTCTGGCGATTGGCGCTGGTGACGGTTGTCGCGGGTGCCGTGTTGGGAGCGTCGGTTTGGGCGCTGGTCAGCCCGGAGCCCGCGTGGATCTTGGTCGTTGTCCTTGCTCCAGGCGTCGCGTCGATTCTCGTCCTGCTGACTCAACAGGGCACTCGCTGGCCACCACTGGCGGGAGTCCTGGTCGCCATCGTCGCCCTCGTGGTGGTGGAGGGGAGTGGTGCTCTGGCGGCTGCGGCGATGGGCATCGTGATCCTTGTGTGTGGGGTGGTGGCATGGTGTCGCTTGGGTCAGATGTCTCGTCATGACCTGGGCCGGGCCGCCGGTGCTGCTGCAGCGCTGCGCGGCAGTGTGACTGGAGCGGACCAAGGCCTGGTCGTGGACCTCATCGTTCGTCGAACTGTCCGGGCACCTCGGCGACGGATCCGCGCGGCCGGACACGGCCGCCTCTGGCTGGCTCAGATGGACATGCGGCGCCTGGTCAACAGGCAACCGTGGCTGCTGCTCGTCTGGGTCGCCGTTGTCGATGGATGCTGCCTGTTTGCCAGTATTGCGGCGCCGGCCTCAGTACCGTGGGCTGGCGCTGGTCTGATGGTTGCACTCACGGCGGTGATGACGATGCGTCGGACCATGCGGCTGTCTGCGGGAGCTCGCAGAAATCTCCCGGTCGGCCGAAGCTGGGAACTTGCCAGTTGCGCTGGAGCCATAGCTGTCGTGGCAGTCAATGTCCTCATCCTGGCCGCTCTCATGACGGCCGGTGGCCGTCCCGCCGTCTGGGCGGTGGCCATGGCTGCCGTCGTGAACGGCTCGGCCTTGTTGGGGGCCTGGCGGATGAGTGACACGGCCGCTCCGGATTTCTCCAGTGGACTGGTCATGACCGAAGCGGGAGCCGTGCCGGCAGGCGCCGCCCTCACCCTGCTGCGCGGGTGGGACGTCGTCGTGATCATCGCGACGGTGGCAAGCGTGCTCTAGTCCAAACCGACGTTCCTCCCGCCGCTGACCGAGCCCCCCCTTCACGGGTAAGGCTGGAGGCGCGTGACATCGATCATCTGCCGAATTGAGGATGTGTCGCAGCCAGACCTGTCGCCAATCGCCATTTTCGTTTACGATTTTCACATGCGCGAGGACGAGATCGACGATGCCCAGATCCAGGCGTGGGCAGATGAAGCAGAGGCTGGCTACGACGTCGAGGCATTGAAGCGTCGCGGTCGCGGTCGCCCCGGTCGGGGCGCAGAACCAATGCAGGTCGTCGCCGTCCGGTTGAGCGCAGATGAGATCGAGGCGCTGGACGCGATCGCCACGCGGGATCAGGTGAGCCGATCCGAGGCCATTCGTCGCGCCCTTGCCCAGTTCGCCGCGTGAACGTCCATCCGAGCGCCCGCAAGCATGGCGTAGACGACGAGGACGCCATCCAAGCGGCCTACTGGGCGCAATGGGTCGAGCCTCTGGAGGACGACGACTGGCCCCACCGAGAGCTGCGGCTCGGCTTCGACACGCGGGTCACCTGCTGGAAACCGTCGTGCTCGTGTTTGAGAGCGGCAACGAGCTGGTCATCCACGCCATGCCAGCGCGCAAGCAGTTCTGGGATCTGTTGCCCTGACGCACGACTGCCGCTGGTCTCGCGCAAGTCCTTGATGTTAATCACCCACATCGGCCACCCCGGCTTGACGAGAATTGCGTTGCTGCTGCACCGGCGGGCCGCCACACTCGTTGCATGTCCAACTCCGCGGAATCCAACGGCTGGAGCCAGCCGCTGACCTTCACCCCGATGACCGCTGATGTGGCCCAGATGATCGCTGACCACTGGAAGTACCCCGCGCCATACGACTTCTATGACGCCACGGCGGACATGGAGGACTACGAAGAGTTCATCACTCCTGCCCAATGGCCCGACCGGTTCTGGCAGGTCCATCACGGCGACGACATCGTGGGCTTCTTCACGGCAGACACACGCGATGACGGTCGCTGCGTAATCAGCCTTGGTCTCCGCCCCGACCTGACAGGAGGCGGCCGGGGCCTCGCCTTCATGCACGCCGCCTTGGCCCTTTTGGAAGAAGAAGGGCTCGCGCAGCGACCGGTCATGCTCAGCGTTGCGGCCTTCAATCAGCGAGCAATCAAGGTTTACGAAGCAGTCGGCTTCACCGCCGTCCGGTCGTACACGCAGCCCACCAACGGCGGCACCTACGACTTCATCGAGATGAAGCTGAACAAGCACTGATCAACACCCGCTCTTGCCGCTGACGTCGCGGGTGTGTGAGCACAGATCATGCCGAGAGTCGGTTGTTTGTAGGGATGGTTGACATGCGTACGTCTTGACGTACGCTTGAGTTATGACCGCTGTTCCTGCCACCACCGCTCGAGCGAACCTCTACCGCCTCATTGACCAGGTCAACGAGGAGTCCGAACCGCTGACCATCACCGGCCAGCGGGGCAACGCCGTGCTCATCGGCGAGGATGACTGGCGGGCGATCCAGGAGACGATCTACCTCGCATCCGTGCCCGGTCTTGCGGCCTCCATTCGTGCGTCCCGCGACGAGGGTATCGAGGCCGGTTCGGAAGAGCTCGACTGGTGAGCACCTGGCGGATCGTCTACTCACGACAGGCACAGAAGGATGCAAGGAAGCTCGCCTCGTCCGGACTGAAGCCGAAGGCGAAGGCGCTGCTCGACGTGATCGCCGAGGACCCCTTCGCGACACCGCCACGCTACGAGAAGCTCGTCGGCGACCTGGCGGGATGCTATTCGCGCCGGATCAACATCCAGCGCCGCCTCGTCTACGAGGTACTGCCGGAAGAGCATGTCGTGCACGTGCTGTGGATGTGGACTCACTACGAGTGATGCGCCGTAGCGAGAAGCGTGCATTCCCGCACATCAGACGCATCTGATCAACGCATGGCCGGCGACCGGCGCCGACCTGAGGCTCTACCGGAGGAGACCAGCCATGGCCAAGGCGATGGATCGTGAGCTTGCAGCACGCCTGCGCGCAGAGTCCGAGGTAACCCGCGACGATGACTACCCGGGCGGCACTCGGCCGGCGCGGCCGAACCGCCCGAAGGTGTACTCCGTGAGGCTCAGTGAACAGGAACAGGAACAGGGCCGGGTGGAGTCCGCAGCAGCAGCGCGACATCTCCCGGCGTCGACATTGGTTCGCTCGTGGATCCTCGATCGACTGGATGCAGAGAAGATCGCTTGACGTCCTCGGCTGTCAAACGGGCAAGAATCCGGCTCAACAGCCGGCTGGGTCAGGGGCGTCGGAGCACCTCAAGTGGTGCCTCCTCGCGGTCGTGCGCCCCGGAATCGACGCGGTCCAGCAGCCACATCGCGCACCGTACGTGATCGGCTCGGGTTGGCAGTGCGAGATCATCGACTGCTTCGCCTTGTTCGCGGAGCCAGGCGTTCACCTCGCCCCAGAGCCACAGGCCGCCACCGGCCAGATTGAAAGGTTCCGGGAATGGCTTCAGGCGGTGCCGTTCGCCGCGAATCCATAGGCCAACGCCTTGCGGAGTGCGACCACTGCGCAGGGCGATGGCCTTACGGTTGACCAGATCGGGGCGTAGCTCACGCACTCGGACCCCCAGGGCTTCCAGCTGGTGGACGGCGCCTCGAAAGGCTAGTTCAGCGGAGCTGCCCTCAGCGGTGAGGATGATCTCGGTGATCGGGCCATGGCCGCCGATGCTGGCGTCCAGCGAATCGAGCACCGCGCCTTCGGTTCGCTCGTTCAGCGGGTCTGTTGCAACGATGAACTCGTAGAACGTCATGGACACCCCCTAACTCTGTTTCCGATGTGAAACAGCCTACGGAACAGCTCATGAGTATCGGGGCAATGCTCGAGATTGCGCAGCAGTCGCTTGGCGGTGTTCCCGGGATTGGCCGGTGTGCTGGGAATCGGAATTCCTCGGCCACCCGCGGAGCGAGGACACGGGCAGTAGAGGCGATACCCGTGGCCCTGCTTGCGGACCTTCCAGCCGAACTCCCGACCCATTCTGTTGACCGCCCGATACACCTCGGGTGGCAAGCTTCGTTGCAGGTCGGCTGGGTTCAGATCCTCCGGCATGTCACTGCTCCTGCAGCACACCTTGGAGCAGGGGCCACAGGGCGTCGCCGTCGGGGGCCTGCACCACCGGCGCGGTCTCCGGGCTCCAGGTGACGTGGTCGTCGTCGCGCAGCACCGTGGTGGAGCCGTGCGCCAGCACCTGCTCGGTCATCGACAGCTCGCGGATCGCGATGGCGCGCACCCGGTCGGGCTGCAGCTCGGCGAACTCCCCGTACAGGCTGGGATCGTGCTGGCCGTCGTCGCCCACCAGCACCCACTTCACGTTGGGGAAGTCGCGGGCCAGCTCGCGCAGCGACTGGCGCTTGTGATCGGGGCCGCTGCGGAACCAGCCGGTATTGGTGGGGCCCCAGTCGGTCAGCAGCATCGCGCCGCGCGGGAAGCCGTGCCGCTCCAGGAAGCGGTTCAGGAAGGCGTGGGTGTTCCAGGAGCCCGTCGAGACGTAGATCACCGGGGCGCCGGGATGCTCCGCCAAGAGCTGCTGGTACATCCGGGCCATTCCGGGCACCGCCCGTCGTCCCTCCTCCGTGACGACGAAGGAATTCCAGGCCGCGATGAACAGTCGCGGCAGGGAGGTGGAGATCACCGTGTCATCCAGGTCGCTGACCAGCCCGAAGGTCTCCTCGCTGGAGACCACCTGGATCGGCGCCTTCTTCACCCGGCCGTCGCGGGTGATGATCTCCGCCTCGTGCTGGCCCGGTTCCAGCCCCTCCATCGCCAGCCGGACATCCACATAGCCGCTGCGATCCGCCCGCACGTCCACGCTGGAGCCGTGCAGTTGCACGGTCACCTCGGCGCGCGGCACGGGGGCGGCGACGAAATTTCGCCAACCGCGCTGGCTGAGGAAGGAGTCCGCCGCCATGCCCAGCTGGGTCTGCGGCTGCGCGGGGCGCAGCACGACGCGGGCGAGCACCCGCACATGGCTGCTGGTGCCGTAGCCCATGTAGGGGATCACGCTTGGGCGCCAGTGGGACTTCTCCAGCTGTGAGTTCACTCGTCGGATCAGGAATTCCTCGGCGCGTGCCCCGATGAACGGTCTGGTCGACATGCGACGAACTGTACCGACATGGGAGCATGGGCGGGTGAATCCCGTCAGCCTGCCCACCGACCTGCGCCGTGAGATCGACGACTGCGGCTACTTTCCCGAGTTCATCGCGGACTCCGTGGCGCTGGCGCTGGGCGACGAGCGGGTGGTCAGCCACCTGGTGCATCACGAGGCGAGCTTTGCCAATGACCAGATCTCCCGCCATGTCACGGTGATCGTGGTCACCCAGAGCCGGCTGCTGGTGGTGCACACCGACGACGGTCCGGCGACGGACGCGCTCGGGCGACCCACCCCGGCCGGGCAGGCGATCACCTCCTGCGAGGCGATGCCGCTGAGCAATCTCGGCCAGGTCTCCCTGTCGCGGTCGGTCTCCGCACCTCAGCACTACGGCACCGAGCAGTCGCAGGTGATCGAGACCTGGCTGACGCTGGGGTGGGGCACCATGCGTCGGCTGGATCTGGAACCCGCCAGCTGCGCCGATCCCACCTGCGAGGCCGACCACGGCTACACCGGCAACATGGTGGGCGACGACATCACCATCAGGATGAGCGCCGCCGCCGACGGTGCGGACAAGGTGACCCGACTGGTGGACTTCGCAACCGGCCTGCAGCGGCTGACCGGCCGAGCGCAATGATCCTGCCCGACGACTTCGTCCTGCCCCGCTACGGGCGCTCGACGCTGAGCGACCTGCTGCCCGCCATCGGCGCCCACCTGGGCGTGCCCGGCTGTCTCGACGAGCCGCTGGGGCTGCCGTCGGCCCAGCGCTATGTGCTGCTGCTGGTGGACGGCCTGGGGCACCACCTGCTGCAGGCGTCGCTGCGGCACACCGAGTACTTCGCGGAGGTCTTCGGCGACGCGATCACCCTGACCAGCGGCGTGCCGTCCACCACCGCCACCTCGCTCACCTGCCTGGGTACTGGTCTGACCCCCGGCGAGCACGGCATGGCCGGCTACGCCTTCCTGGATCCGACCGGCAGCCATGCGATGAATGCGCTGACCTGGGAGGGCGGCCCGGACGATCCGGTCGCCTTCCAGCCGAAGGACACCATGTTCGAGCGGGCGGCCGCAGCGGGCGTCGCCGTCGGTACCGTCGCACCGGCCCGCTTCGAGGGCTCCGGGCTGACCTGCGCGGCGCTGCGCGGCCCGGATTTCCGTGGCTGCGACGAGGCCCAGGCCGACGAGCGCATCCGGTTGACCGTCGAGGCGAGCCGCCGTGGGGAACGCAGCTTGGTCTATGTCTATGAACGATCGCTGGACCACACCGGCCATGGCCAGGGCGTCGCCTCCCAGGCCTGGTTGGACACCCTGACCAGCGTCGATGACTTCGCCGGGAGGCTGCGCGACGCGCTGGACGACGACGTCTGCCTGTTGGTCACCGGCGACCATGGCATGATCGACGTCCCCGCCGAGCGGCACATCTTGGTGGAGGACCACCCGTCGCTGTTGCGCGGGGTGGAGCTGTTGGCCGGCGAGGGTCGGCTGCGCCAGCTGTGGGTGGCCAATGCCGAGGATGGCGGGTCGCAGAAGGTGGCCCGCCGCTGGGCAACCGAGCTGGGGGAGCGCGCGGTGGTGGCCACCCGCGACGAGGCGATCGGGGACGGCTGGTTCGGACCGGTCGACGCCAGCCTGCGCGGCCGCTTCGGCGACGTGCTGGTGGCGATGCGGGAGGACTGGGCCGTGATGTCCCGCGCCCTGGAACGGGAGCTCTCACTGGTGGGCCAGCACGGTTCCCTGACCGCGCGCGAGATGACGGTGCCGCTGCTGGTGGACCATCCGGCCAGCTGGTGACAGGATGTCAACCGGCCAAGGGAATGACTGTGACAAGGGGGAATGGGTGTGGCTGAGCTGGTCTTCTTCACCGGGCCGATGGACTGTGGCAAATCCACCCTGGCCCTGCAGATGGACTACACCCAGAGCACTCACGACCGGGTAGGGCAGCTCTTCACCCGCTTCGATCGCGCCGGGGAGGCGGTGATCACCAGCCGGATCGGGCTCTCCCGGGCCGCGATCGAGGTGGACGACGAGTTCAACTTCTGGGCGCATGTGATCTCCCACCTCACCGCCGGTGGGCGGCTGGACTACGTCATCTGCGACGAGACCCAGTTCTTCGTCCCCGGACAGATCGACGAACTGGCCCGGATCGTCGACGAGCTCGGCATCGACGTCTTCGCCTTCGGCATCCTCTCCGATTTCCGCACCGAGATGTTCCCGGGCTCCAAGCGGTTGGTGGAACTGGCCGACCGCGTGGAACAGCTGCAGGTGCAACCGCTGTGCTGGTGCGGTGAGCGCGCCACCCACAATGCCCGCACCGTCGACGGGGTGATGGTGACCGAGGGCAGTCAGGTGGCCGTCGGTGACGTCGCCGGCACCCACACCGGCCCACAGCCCACCATCCGCTATGAGGTGCTGTGCCGCAAGCACCACCGCCAGCAGCTGACCAAGGCGCGCTCCGGCCAGGAGCTGCACCCCGACCAGCTGCCCTTCGACAATCCCTCCGCGGACAGGCAGGAGCCGTGATGAATCCACTGATCAGTGCGCCGGAGCTGGCCGAGCTGCTGGGCGGGCCAACCCCGCCCGTGGTGCTGGACGTGCACTACCAGCTGGGCCAGCCCGGCTGGGGCCGCGAGCAGTACGACGCGGGTCACGTGCCCGGCGCGCACTTCGTCGACGTGGAGACCGAGCTGTCCGCCCACCGCCCCGACGGGCGCGGAGGGCGGCACCCGCTGCCGTCGGCTGCGGACTTCCAGAGCGCAATGCGCCGTTGCGGCGTCACCCGGACGGGCGTCGTGGTGGTGCTGGACCAGGGCAGCATGCTGGCCGCCGGTCGGTTGTGGTGGCTGCTGCGTCACCACGGCCAGGATTATGTCCGCGTGCTCGACGGTGGAATGGCGGCCTGGCTGGCCGGCGGGGGAGAGGTCACCACCGAACCCGCCCCGGCCGGTGACGGGGACTTCGTCGCCGGCCCCGGCAGGATGCCCACCGTCGACGCCGACGCGCTGCCCGACGAACTTCGCCGAGGGCGGCAGCTCTTCGACGTGCGCGCCCCGGAGCGCTACCGGGGGGAGGCTGAGCCGATTGACCCGGTGGCCGGGCACATCCCCGGTGCCCAGAACCTGCCGGCGTCGCGGCTGATGTCACCTGAGGGCGGTTTTCTGCCGGTCGCGGAACTGCGGCGCGTCCTTGCCCAGGTGCGGCCGGGTGATGTGGTGAGCTGCGGATCGGGTCTGACCGCAAGTCAGGTTGCGTTGGCCTGTGAGGCGGCAGGCACCTCCGCGGTGGCGATCTACCCCGGCTCCTGGTCCGACTGGATCACCGACCCGGAACACCCGGTGGTGACCGGAGCTTCGCCGACCTGACAAACTGGGAGCCGAACCAGCTTCCCCACTGTTTTGCAATGCCGCCGCAGTGACAAATTGTTGCTCCCGGTGGAAGATGGAACAGACGCCCGGCCCAGGCCCGCGTCGAGCGACGAGAAAGGACGCAGCGTGATCCCACGCGAGGAACCCGGCCCGATCATCAACGGCCTGCCGACCAACCTGCCGGACACCGATCCGCAGGAGACCTCCGAGTGGCTCGAGTCCCTCGACGGCATCATCGACGAGGGGGGTCGCAACCGCGCTCGCTACGTCATGCTGAAGCTGCTGGAGCGTTCCCGCGAGCGCCAGATCGGCGTGCCGTCGCTGACCAGCACCGACTATGTGAACACCATCCCGGCCGCCAGTGAGCCGGCCTACCCGGGCGACGAGACCCTGGAGCGCGGCTACCGCCGCCTGCTGCGCTGGAATGCCGCCATGACGGTGCACCGCGCCCAGCGCCCCGGCATCGGCGTCGGTGGCCACATCGCCTCCTATGCCTCGGCTGCGACCCTCTACGAGGTGGGCCTGAACCACTTCTGGCGCGGCCAGGACCACCCCGGTGGTGGCGACCAGATCTTCTTCCAGGGCCACGCCAGCCCCGGCATGTACGCCCGCGCCTTCCTGGAGGGTCGCCTCTCCGAGACCGATCTGGACGGCTTCCGCCAGGAGAAGAGCCACGTCGTCGACGGCCAGCTGCGCGCCCTGCCCAGCTACCCGCACCCGCGTCAGCTCGCCAACTTCTGGCAGTTCCCGACGGTGAGCATGGGCATCGGCCCGATGAATGCCATCTACCAGGCGCAGTTCAACCGCTACCTGCACAACCGTGGCATCAAGGACACCTCCGACCAGCGCGTCTGGGCCTTCCTGGGCGACGGCGAGATGGACGAGCCCGAGTCGCGCGGCATCCTGCAGCTGGCCGCCAACGAGAACCTGGACAACCTGACCTTCGTCGTCAACTGCAACCTGCAGCGGCTCGACGGCCCGGTGCGCGGCAACGGCAAGATCATCCAGGAGCTGGAGGCCTTCTTCCGCGGCGCTGGCTGGAATGTGATCAAGGTGATCTGGGGACGCGAGTGGGACCAGCTGCTGGCCAATGACACCGACGGTGCCCTGGTCAACCTGATGAATGCCACGCCCGACGGCGACTACCAGACCTTCAAGGCCAATGACGGCGCCTACGTCCGTGAGCACTTCTTCGGTCGCGATCCCCGCACCGCGGCGATGGTGGCCGACTGGTCCGACGACCAGGTCTGGAACCTGAAGCGCGGCGGCCACGACTACCAGAAGGTCTACGCCGCCTACAAGAGCGCCACCGAGTTCACCGGCGCGCCCACCGTGATCCTGGCCCAGACCATCAAGGGCTACTTCCTGGGCACCCACTTCGCCGGCCGCAATGCCACGCACCAGATGAAGAAGATGGCGCTGGATGACCTGAAGGGCTTCCGCGACCGGCTGCAGATGCCGATCACCGACGCCCAGCTGGAGGAGAACCCCTATCAGCCGCCGTACATCAACCCGGGTCCGGAGGATCCGCGGATCAAGTACATGCTGGAGCGCCGCCGTGAGCTGGGGGGCTACATCCCCGAGCGTCGCCACACCCCCAAGAAGCAGCTCAAGCTGCCGGAGGAGAAGGCCTACGCGGGGGTGAAGAAGGGTTCCGGAAACCAGCAGATCGCCACCACCATGGCCTTCGTCCGGTTGCTGAAGGACCTGATGCGGGACAAGGAGTTTGCGCCGCACGTGGTGCCGATCATCCCCGACGAGGCCCGCACCTTCGGCATGGACTCGTTCTTCCCGACGATCAAGATCTACAACCCCAATGGCCAGAACTACACCCCGGTGGACCACGAGCTGATGCTCAGCTACCGGGAGGCCACCAACGGTCAGATCCTGCACATGGGCATCAACGAGGCCGGTTCGGTGGGCGCCTTCACGGCGGCTGCCACCAGCTACTCCACCCATGGCGTGCCGATGGTGCCGATCTACATCTTCTACTCGATGTTCGGCTTCCAGCGCACCGGCGACTCCATCTGGGCGGCCGCCGACCAGCTGGGCCGGGGCTTCCTGATCGGCGCCACCGCCGGCCGCACCACCCTGACCGGTGAGGGTACCCAGCACATGGACGGGCACAGCCCGCTGCTGGCCGCCACCAATACCGCGGTGAAGGCCTATGACCCGGCCTACGCCTACGAGATCGCGCACATCGTCAAGCACGGTCTTGAGGAGATGTACGGCGACGACCCGAATGACGTCATCTACTACCTGACGGTCTACAACGAGCCGATCGTGATGCCCAAGGAGCCGGAGGACATCGACGCCGAGGGCATCGTCAAGGGGATGTACCTGCTCAAGGAGGGCTCCTTCGAGGGCGTCGGCGAGGATGCTCGTCGGGCGCAGCTGCTCGCCTCGGGCGTCGGCGTGCCGTGGGCCCTCGAGGCGCAGGAGCTGCTGAAGAAGGACTTCGGCGTGGTGGCCGACGTGTGGAGCGTCACCAGCTGGGGCGAGCTGCGCCACGACGGCCTGGCCTGCGACGAGCACAACTTCCTGCACCCCGACCAGGACAAGCGGGTGCCCTATGTCACCCAGCGCCTGGAGGGACGCCCCGGCCCGGTGGTCGCCGTCAGCGACTACATGCGCCAGGTGCAGGACCAGATCTCCAACTGGGTGCCCGGTGACTTCACCAGCCTGGGCGCGGACGGCTTCGGCTTCTCTGACACCCGTCAGGCGGCGCGTCGCTTCTTCCACATCGACGGACCCTCGATCGCCGTGCGGGCGCTGCAGCAGCTGGCCGCCAAGGGCGAGGTTCCCGCCGAGTGGCCCTTGCAGGCCGCGCAGAAGTACAACCTGCTGGACGTGAACGCCGGCACCTCCGGCAATGCGGGGGGCGACGCCTGAACCAGCTGGGCGGACTGGCCTGACGGTGCCCGCCTCCCCGAGCAGGGGAGGCGGGCACCGTCGTGTTTCTCCAGACTTGGAGGGGGCGCTGGCACCTTCACCGGCCGATCTGGCAGTCTTGTCACCAACAAAGGCGCCGGGACCAGCCCGGCCGGGCAGGAAAGTGGGAATTGACGGTGGAAACCGCGGCGCAGCCGGGGCGCACGAACGAAGACCTGCGGATGGCACAGATGGGCCTCAGCGAGGGCATGGTGGTGCAGGAGATCGGCTGGGATTCCGACGTCGATGAAGACCTGCGCAACGCGATGATGGATGCCATCGACGCGGACCTGGTCGAGGAAGCCATCGAGGCGGTCGACATGGTGCTGCTGTGGTGGCGCGACGAGGACGGCGACGTGGTCGACGGACTGGTCGATTCCCTCACCGACCTGGCCAAGGGCGGCGTGATCTGGCTGATGACCCCCAAGGTGGGACGCGACGGCTACGTGGACCCGGCAGACCTGGCCGAGGGTGCCCGCACCGCCGGCCTGGCACTGACCAGCCCCACCAACCTGTCGAAGGACTGGCAGGGCCACCGGATCGTGCGGCCCAAGGGCAAGAAGCAGTAGTCGGACCCGCTCACGCGGTGATGTCGAATTCCTTGAGCTTCTTGCGGTCGCGCTTGCTGCCGGCAGCCTGCAGGGCGAGCAGTTCGGCGTAGATCCCGCCCGTCGTGGCCAACTCGGCGGGGGTGCCGATCTCGTCCACCCGGCCGTCGCGCAGCGTGACGACCCGGTCCACCGACGCGATGGTGCTCAACCGGTGCGCGATGATCACGCTGGTCCGGCCGTGCATCAGCCGGTCCAGACCCTCCTGCACCAGCCGTTCACTCTTGGAGTCCAGCGCGCTGGTGGCCTCGTCGAGCACCAGGATCGGCGCGTCCTTCAGCATGGCCCGGGCGACGGCGATCCGCTGCTTCTGCCCGCCGGAGAGCTTCAGGCCACGCTCACCGATCAGGGTGTCGTAGCCGTCCTCGAAGCCCATGATGAAGGCGTGCGCATTGGCCTCCCGGGCGGCCTGCTGGATCTGCTCGTCGGTGGCCTGCGGGTTGGCGTAGGCGATGTTCTCCCGGATGGTGCCGCTGAACAGGCTGGCGTCCTGGAAGACGACGCCGACGCTGCCGCGCAGCAGCTCGGTGGGGGTCTCGGTGATGGCGTGCCCTGCCACCCGCACCTGGCCGCGGTCCAGCTCGTAGAGCCCCAGCAGCAGACTGACCAGGGTGGTCTTGCCGCCGCCGGATTCCCCGACGAAGGCCACCCGCTCCCCCTGGCCGATCGCGAAGCTGACGTCGTGCAGCACCTCGTGCCCGTCCTCGTAGCCGAAACTGGCGTCGTCGAACTGGATCATCGGCTCGTCGGCATCCAGCACCCGCGGCGCGGCCACGACGGGTGCCGCCAGCGCGTCGCGTTCCTGCGGCTCGGCCATCACCTGGAAGTAGTCCCGGCTACCGGCGATGGCGCGCTGGGCGGTGTCCACCAGGTAGCTCATCATCATTGCCGGCTGCTTGGCCAGGTTGACCAGCTGGATCAGCAGCACCATCACGCCCACGGTGAAGGCGCCCTGCATGGTGCGGACGAAGATCAGGGCGTAGACGCCGAAGAAGATGAGGTTCATCGCGCCGCGTCGGGCGGCATCCATCGAGTGCCAGTAGCGCGACTGCTGCTGCGTGAGCCCGACGGTGGCGTCGTAGTGCTCACCGAAGGTCGCGAGCTCGCGCTTCTCCTGGACGAAGGACTTCACGACGCGGATCTGGCCGATCACCTCCGCGAAGCGGCCGCCCGCAATGTCGACGTGGGTGTTCTTCTCGCCCTCCAGCCGCTGCCACTTCTTGCTGGTCAGCGTCGTCAGCCACATGTAGGTGGGGAAGATGATCAGCAGCAGCAGCGAGATCCACGGCGAGTACCAGGCGGTGATCGCCAGCGAGGCCACCAGGGTGAGCAGCATCGGGAAGAAGTTGTTGCTGAAGCTCTGCAGGAACTGCGTCGTCTCGGTGATGGAGCGCTGCAGCCGGCTGATGATGGTGCCGGTCAGCGCCGTGTCGTAGTAGCGCTGGGGGAGCGTGAGCAGCTTGTGGAAGTAGCGCTGGCTGAGCCGGGCGCGCAGCCGGGCGGCCATCACGTCGCCCAGGTAGCCGCCGACATTGCTGATCAGCGTGTTGGCCAGGTCTGCGGCCAACAGCGCCACGGCCAGCCAGATCACCACCGCGATCCCGCGGCCCTGGCCCTGCAGGCTGGCGACCACCTCATCGGTGGCGGCCTTGATGATGAACGGCGTTGCCAGGCCGGTGGCGGCGGTCAGCACCGAGCAGATGATGATGCCGGTGTAGTACCAGCGCAGTTCTTTGACTGCGGCGAGGATGCGGACAAGACTGCGCACGAACATTCTCCAGATGTATTGATTGTCATCGATCTGTCGACGACAAACTCAGTCTACGCGAGCCTGACATAGGCTCATGCCATGGACGAGAGCAGCGTGCGCGTCGCCCTGGCGCAGATCAGTTCCAGCGATGACCCCGGGATGAACCTGCAGCGGATCCGGGAGCAGGCGGCCCGGGCCGCGGAACAAGGTGCCCGGCTGGTGGTCTTCCCGGAGGCCACCATGGCCAATTTCACCGTCAACCCGAAGACCGTCGCGGAGCCGCTGGACGGACCCTTCGCCTCGGCGGTGCGTGGCATCGCCCGTCGGCAGGGCGTGGCGCTTGCGGTGGGCATGTTCACCCCCGCCCACGATGGTCGGGTGCACAACACCCTGCTGCTCACCGACGGGAAAGGCTTGGACAAGCACTACGACAAGATCCACCTCTACGACGCCTTCACCACCCGTGAGTCCAAGACCGTGGCGCCGGGGGAGCGGACGGTGGTGGTGGAGGCTCTGGGCATCCGGATCGGGCTGGCGATCTGCTACGACGTGCGCTTCGCCGCCCAGTTCACCGAGCTGGGCAGGCAGGGGGCCGACGTGGTCTGCCTGCCCGCGTCGTGGAATGACGGGCCGCGCAAGGTGGAGCAGTGGGAGCTGCTGGCGCGCGCCCGCGCGATGGATGCCCAGGCCTACCTGCTGGCCTGCGACCAGGCCGCCCAGGACACCGGCGGCAAGAAGCCGCTCGGCGTGGGGCATTCCCTGGTGGCCGGGCCGCTGGGCGAAGTGGTGGCCGCGGCTGGGGACGATCCGGAGCTGCTGGTGGTCGATCTGGATCTGGCTGCCGTCGGCAAGGCCCGCGAGGCCGTCCCGATCCTGCGTTAGCTCTCGCCGTGGAGGTGACCGGGCAGCCAGATCGCTTCCCATTCGGGGATCTCCTGCGCCATGTGTGGCGGGCGAACCGGCGGCTCGGAGGCCAGCCAGTACTGACCAGCGTCGCGTCGCAGGTAGCCGTAGTTGACCAGTTCGCGACGCCAGAAGGCGTGGTCCTCGACGACGGTGTTGAGCACTTCGTTGACCCGAACTTCCGGGTAGGTGGTCCCGGCCTGGAAGAGCGAGACCAGATGCAGCAGCACGGACGCGCGGGCCTTGCGTCGGGCCGGGAACTGCATGAGACGACCATGCCGAATGAAGCGGTCGATCACCTTCTGGTGCTCGGATTGCGCCCGTGTCCACCGCTCATCATGGTGGTGTCCACCTGCGAGCTCCGCATGAGCGGCGGTGTAGTTCTGCCCAGTTTCGCGCATCCGCTTGCGCACCAGTTGCTTGAAGTCGCTGTCCTTGGTCATGTCTTCCCCACTGCGCAGCGCGTCCCCAGCACGGCACCGCAGTTCAAAGAACGACGACAGGATCAACGCACCCGAGGATCTGCTCCCCTTCGCCACGGCGCGGGAGCTGGGGTCCTCGCGGGGCTCGGCGTCAGGCGCGCCGTCAGCAGCACTCTGCCACAGACGGCGCGCCCGGCCAAGTGAAATGCCCCCCGGGGACCTTGCTTCCGCACATGCCCATGGGAATTACCCTCATCGGGGCGCCCCGAGTGCGGTATCATTTGATGTAGATGGGAGGCGCCCCCGCTCCGCGGGGGGACGGCCTCCCATCGCACTATGGCGGCGGATTGAGGGCGATCTGTTCCAAGTCGACTCCGTCACTGAAGAATGACCCACAGCTGACTGATCGGGTACTTGCCACGGTCATGGTGATAAGTGGCTCTTCACAGATGAGGGTGTAGGTCGGTAGCGGCACCCGGTTGGTGACAGGGGTCGAGGTCCCCTGATGATGGAAGTTCTCACGCTCGCCATCCAGAAGACCTCGACATGGACCACGCTATCTTCACCACGCCTGACCTGACCACGTTCTGCCAGCTTGAGGACCTCGGTCTGAGGGTCGTGGGTCAGCACCTGACCAGCCAGCGTGCCCTGCTGGCTTGCCGCCCGCTCGAACCAGATCCTGGTGCCATCGTTGCGGCTGTCACGGATCACCGCGTGACAGCGTGGTCCGCGAGCTGGCGCATGTCCCGTTCGGCTGGCGTCCCACCACCCTCCAGGTTCGGCTGCGCCGCTACCAATGCACCGGCTGCGGACACGTCTGGCGCCAGAACATCACCGGCGCCGCTTCGCCGCGTTCGTGCTTGTCTCGCGGGGCGTTGCGGTGGGCGCTGGAAGCGTTGGTGGTCAACCACCTGTCCATGACCCGCATCGCTGCCGCGCTCGGCGTGGCATGGAACACCGCCAACGACGCCGTCCTGGCCGAAGGTCGACGACTCCTCATTGACACGCCGGGGCGCCTCGACGGCGTGAGCGTCGTTGGTGTTGATGAGCACGTGTGGCGTCACACCGGCAGCGGTGACAAGTACGTCACCGTGGTCATCGACCTCACGCCAGTCTCCATGGGCACCGGGCCGTCGAGGTTGTTGGCGATGGTCGAGGGGCGCTCGAAGCAGGCGTTCAAGACCTGGCTGTCCGAACAACCCCAAGCCTGGCGCGACGGCATCCGCATCGTCGCGATGGACGGCTTCACCGGCTTCAAAACAGCCGCGGTCGAAGAACTCCCCAAGGCCACCACGGTGATGGATCCCTTCCACGTGATCCGACTGGCCGGCGATGCCATGGATGTCTGCCGTCGTCGCATTCAGGTCGAACTCCACGGCAGCCGAGGCCGCAAGCATCACCCTCTCTACCAAGCCCGCCGAACCTTGCACACCGGCGCCGATCTGTTGACCGACAAGCAATGCCACCGCTTGGATGAGCTGTTCGCCGATGACCGGCATGTCGAGGTCGAAGCCACGTGGAGCGTCTACCAGACCATGATCGCCGCCTACCGCACCACCGCCAAGGCAGAGGGGAAGAAGGCCATGGTCAAGCTCATCGACGCGCTCGGCAAGCCCATCCCCACCGGCCTGGTCGAGGTCGCCAAGTTGGGCCGGACCCTGACCAAGCGCCGTGACGACATCCTCGCGTTCTTCGACCACACCGGCTCCAGCAACGTGTCCCGCGTCAAGCTTTCTGGCAGGCCGGTTATGAGGGCATGATCGGCGTCTAGGGAGCAGGAGGACCCGATCATGGGACGACCACCGGTGTTCAGTCCGGAGACCAAGACCAGGATCGTGTTGAG
>NZ_JBCDMV010000035.1:0-21147 GCF_038433135.1 Luteococcus sp. H91
TACGCTTGTTCACCTGGGAAGTGCTCCTTCAACCACGCTGATACAGACCTAGACAATCGGTATCTTCGCAGGTCAGAGGGCACTTCCCTCCTTCACGTCCAGCCACCCCCGTGAAATCTCCGGGCTAGCTCCTGAGACTCTTGGAGTCAGGGTGTTGGCTTAGCGGCCCAGCAAGCTCAGCTGCCCCTGCGTACAGCTGACGCTACTGGAACCGAATCGCAGTCTGAGCTGCGGAGTGCCCGCGCGAATCGCGCCTCAGAAGGAATCAGGCGCCCACAGATCCCCAGCTCAACCTGAACGGCCCATGCCCGCAGCAACAGCAGGAGGCGCCGAGGGATCGCCATGTCCTGAGGCACCCCTTGGAGCCTCCCCCGCAGACTCAGCCAACCACGCGAGCCTCCTCGCCAGCTGCTGATCCCGCTCAGCGCTCGCGTGCTGGTACCGCATCGCCATCTGGGCCGTCGTGTGGCCCATTCGTGCCATCAACTCTGCCGTCGTCGCACCGTTCTGCGCCGCCAGGGTCGCTGCGGTGTGCCGCAGGTCGTGGAAGGTCAGGTCGTAGCGGCCCATCACGTCCCGGGCCTTCTCGAATGCACACCGAAGCGCCTTCTCGCTCATCGGGCCGCTCCCCCGTCCGGGGAAGAAGAAGGCCGACGGGTCGCCGACGTCCACTTGCCAGAGCCACTCCCGCATCATCGGCAGCAGGTGCGGCGGCACGGCCACGTTCCGCACGGCAGCTGGGGTTTTGGGCGGGCCGATGATGACCCGTCCCTTCACTCGGGTCACGCCCTGGCGCACGAAGATCCAGCCCTCGTCCACGTCGACGTCGCGAACCCTCAGCGCCCGCACCTCCCCCGACCGCAGCCCGCACCACCCCGCGATCAGCACCGGCAGCGCCGAACGCAACGGCAGCTCGGTCGCCACCCGTCCCAGTTGCTCAACGGTGGCCGGTTGCATCAGCCGCGTCGTCTTGCGCTTGCCCGCAGACCTCAACCGGCACGGATTCGACGAGATCAACTCCTCGGCCACGCACGCAGTCAGGATCGACTTCAGCAACGCATAGGCGTGCTGACGCTGCGTCGGCTTGTCGGCATCCAGCGAGTCGAACCAGGCCCGCACCTGCCGTGGCGTGATCTCGTCCACCTTCATATGCCCGAAGGCCGGCACCAGCAGCCGGTCCAGGATCCCGGTGTACAGCTCACGCGTCTTGGGCGTCAGGTCGCGACGCTCGATCTCCGTCCTAGCCACCGGCTCGAACTCCAACACGAGCTCCGCCACCGGAGCCGTCACCTTCGCCGGCGGTTCCCACTCACCTCGGCTGATCGTCCGCTCCACCTGCGCCAACCAGCCCTCGGCATCGATCCGCGCCACGAACGTCCGCGGCGCGTTGTACAACTGCCCGTCTGGCCCCAGGTACCGCGCCCGGAACTTGCCCGACGGCAGCTTCGTCAGCCTGCCGAAGTCACGCCGCGGCGCCCGACGCTGCACTCCCCCTGCGTTCCCCCGCTGCGACTTCGTGTTGCCCCTCGGCCGAGTCGCGTTCCCCCGAGTGTCCTCGCCTGCGTTCCCCCGCCGCATCGATGTGGTCGTCCTGGCCATGGCAGCCTCATTTCGTGTCTCTTGCGTGTCTTACGAATGCCCACACAAGGCCACTTCTGCCCCTTCGTGCCCACCTCACCCCGAACAAAGTTCAAGGCGTTCCCCCTAGTCAACCTAGGGGAAACGCCTTGTCATCGATCTTCGCGAAACCGTCGGGGCGACAGGACTCGAACCAAAGGACTTCACCCGCGTTCCCCCAGTTGACTAGGCGTTTCCCTTTGACTCTTGGGGAATCGCCGCGCTCCGTGGGACATACGTGGGACTTGGGTTCGAGTCTCTCACGGCGTCATGGGTGGGGGCGGGGTCTGCGTCTCGCGACCACGGCTGTTGATCCGAGGAAGGTGGGGACCTGCCAGTCCGACCGAAAGGTCATGATGCACTGCTGGGCACGCACCCGATTCCGGGGTGCGGCGAGCGACCACGCTTCGGCTGTTGTGGCCAGGCACTTCACCAAGTGGTTGATGTTGCCCCGCATCGACTTGCTCGGCGCTGGCTCGAAGCCAGCAGGGCCAGCACACGCCAAGAGCGTGACAGCGTCCTGCAGGTGTCTCGTCGGGTTCACGCTCGGGACCTGGTGGGCAGCTCCCTTCAGCGACAGAGCGGATGCGAGGTCTGGGAGGCGGATACTGCTCCCGCCGCGAAGCTCGTAACCAATGGTGCGCTTGAGTGCGGAGCCAGATCCGGGGACCTTGACCAGTTCTCGTCCGAGGTATCGAGGCGACCAAGACTGCCGATCAGGAACCATCAGGTCGACAGTCTCACCATCGCGCAGAAAGCGATGGAACGGGGCGGCCGCATCGACCGACTCGTGGGGCGTGAAGCCGAGCCCCACCAACGCAGCGGCGTGCGTGGCATAGGTGGAGGTTTGCAACTCCACGACGATGTCGGCATCATCAGTGGGCCGCACATGCGTGATCCCGGCCAGATGCGCGTGGCAGTGCCCCATCAACCCGCCAACCAGAACCCAACCGGCCGATCCAGCGGCGTCGCGAGCTCCGCCAGCAGAGCGAAGGGGTCAGAGCGCACGGGCAGCCTCCTCCAGTGCCCGCGCGGCTGCTGCCGATTCGCGGGAATCGCCCAGCACATAGGTGTCGACCATCTGGCGGGCCCAGCGGTCGTCACGCACCCGCTCCAGGACGACCAGATCCCCATCAGGATCCGCGAGCACTGGCTGTGTCGCCTCAAAGCGGCCCAGGTCGTCCACCTGCGCAAACCGCATCCACGACTCCCCCGCCACCATCCCCAAGGACGACGCGGCAACCACGCTCGGACCGATCGGTTGAACGACCACCTCGCCGAGGCCGCGGTACCGCGCCCACGTGCCGATCCAGGCCGATGACGCCATTTGCTGCGCGCTCATGCCTCGCAGCGCTGCCCGAAGCCTGGAGCGTTCGGACGACGCGATGGAAGCGGCTGAGCCACCTGACAGCAGGTCAAGGGCGGCCTGCCGGATCCGGGGTGACCACTTGCGGCCCCGGCAGGTGGTCCGGAGCCACGCCTGGACAGCCAGATCATCCGTCGTCGATTGACGGCCAACCACCCGAGCCAGACCGAGACTGCCATCTGCCAGGGCCCGCTGCACGGTGCGCGGACTCACGCCCGCGATGCGCGCGGCCTCAGCTACGGTGACCTCCATACACATAACGTCGCATGAGCGACGCATTGTGTCAAGAAGGAGTCATGACCCTCCCGAACAGACCTTCGTCGACCTGATCGCCCGACCCCAGCTCGAAGGCCCGCCCGACGAGGCCACCGCAGCGGTCAAGGCGCTGGCGGCGCACATAGACCCCGAAACTGCCTTGCGTAATGCAAACCGGCGCGCGGAAACCCTCGCCCGGGCCGTCGAGGAGGCGCTGCCATGACCACCCCAGACAACACACCCCACTGGCACCCCGTGCCCGGACCACATGTCCTTGACCGCCATTCACAAGCACCGTGAGGTCCGAGGCCACCGATATCCTCGAACAAAGACGAAACCCCGGCGATGTGGCAAGCCAGTGATCGTTCCGGGGTCTTCACCTACGACTCTACCACCCCGGCGAATCGAGCACCATGGACAGCGTGAGCAACGAAACCACTGCGACCCTGCTCACCCACGAGCGCCTCGCCACCTACCTCAAGGCGTCAAACGATGACCTGACCGCGGCCCTCCAGCTCTACAACTGGAACATCGACGTGACAACGGCCGCCCTTGCCATGACCGCCATGGTCGAGATCCCTCTGCGAAATATCCTCGATCATCAACTGACCTGCTGGGCTCACAGGCGAGGATCCCAGAGTTGGTTCGATCTGGCACCACTCGACACACAAGGTCGCCGAGACCTGGCCAAGGCCACTCAACGAGCAGGCGCCGGACGCCGCCAACCAACCCCATGGCCGCATCGTCGCCGAGCTCTCCTTCGGCTTCTGGCGCTTCCTGCTCAGCCGACGCTATCTGACCACTCTGTGGATCCCGGCCCTCCAGAACGCCTTCCCCAACACGGACCTGGACGCCAACAGTCTCCAACGGTCCATCGAGAACGACGTCCAGCAGCTTCACTTCCTTCGCAACAGGGCCGCGCACCATGAGCCCCTACTGCGGCGTGATCTCCACGACGACCTCGACCGAGCTCGCCGCGTCATGACCTGCATCAGCCCGGTTGCCCGCAGCTGGCTGGACGAACGCCAACTGGTCAGCGACGTGGTGGCGAAACGCCCCAATCCACCTCCCATCTGAGACCGCCCTTGCGCAACGAACGTCCTGGCAGACATCATGACCACATTGAGCGGCTGGGCAAGGTCCCACCGCGACTACTCCGACAGCCTCGCATCCTCTGGATGCGAGGCTGTTTGCTCCTTACCCGGCAGGCCCAGCATCGTAGAGACCCCACGCCCGTTCACCGACCACAGTCACAACCCCCGTGGCTGCGCCGGGAGGCAAACCCGCCGAGATCGCCCAACTCGCAATCCAGATCCCCAGAGCGAAGCAACCAGTGTTCGATGCGCTGGAGGTCCTGGCATGGCCGCCGAGGACGAAACGTTCCGCCGACTGCAGTCCCTGACCCGCTCGACGGCAGCCAAGCAGCAAACCCACCCAGGAATTGTTGACCCGGCACCTGGTGGAGTCCTTCCTGCACCGCCTCACCCCCCACTCTGGGGCCGAAGCATCTCCCGCGCAGCCCGCGGCACCATGCCCGCGCACGACGGATGGTTGGTGACCTTCGCCTCGTCACCGCTGGTGGGCGGCGCGTTGCCGACGCCCCCCTAGATCGCCGTATTCGTCGGATGGTTGGCTGCAACCGGTCTGCTTGCCGCCTACTCCTGGCACGGGGACGCATGACGCTGACCCCCAACACTCAATGCTGGCCGCACCCCGCCTGGTACCCCACGAGTGCGGCCTGCACCCGGTTCGCGACTCCCAGCTCGTCGAACAAGGCACGCAGGTACTGCTTGATCGTGCCTTCGCTGAGGTGCAGTGTCCGAGCAATCTCGGCATTGCTGGCGCCGGTGGCAAGCTGCGCCAAGAGGTCCTGCTGGCGGGGGCTGAGACTCCGTGCTCGCTCAGCAGCCTTGCGACGTTCTTGCAGTTCACGCAACCGGCCGCCGGAGATCAGCCACCCTGCGACGCGCGGGGAGAAGACCGCACCACCGTCGGCCAGGGCATGCACCTGACGGATCAGGTCCTGCGGCGCATCGGACTTCAGCAGGAAGCCTTGGGCGCCGGTCGCGATGGCCTCCTCGAGTAGGTCCTCCTGGCGGAAAGTGGTCAGCATGGCCACGGGTGCACGGTTGTGGATGCGCTCCAACTCATGCAGGGTCGCCATGCCGTCCAGCCCGGGCATCCGGATGTCGAGCAGCACCACGTCGACGGCATGGGCGGTCAGCTCACGCACCAGACTTCCCCCGTCGCCGCACGAGACGACCACCTCGAGGGACGGGTCGTGACGCAGAAGCGCAACGATCCCCTCACGCACGAGGGCATCATCATCGGCCAGGGCAATGCGAATGCTCACCGTGCCTCCACATCGGTTGGCCTGTGACAGGGCAGGAACAGGTCCAGCACGAACAACTCGTCGCAGCTGACCGCCAGACGTCCACCCGCCATCTCCACCCGTTGGCGCATGCGGCGAAGACCAGTTCCCGCGCCGGGCCTGCCTCCCACGGTGGTCCGGTTCTGGATGCGCACGCCAATCTGGTCCGCCTCGTCTCGCACGAGCACGCGCACCGGTTCTCCCGGAGCATGGCGACCGGCATTGGCCAGGGCCTCGGCCAGCACTCCCGCCACCAGGGAACGATCATCGGGCGTGGCGCCCTCCAGCTGGTTGCCCTCCCAGGCCACCTGGATCCCCGCAGCCCGGGCCGGCTGGAGCACCTCCTCGATCGTCAGCGGCTGTCGCGATTCGTCGGGTTCGAGCACGCTGACCAGGTCTCCCACGCTGTCGAGGATGGCAGCGAGGTCTGAGCGGAGCCGGGCGACTTCATCGGCCAACGGGTCGTCCTCGAGGAGCAAGCCCAGCCCTCCGAGTCGCAGGACGGCGTGGTTCAGCCGGTGCCCGATACCGTCGTGCAGCTCTTCGGCTAGCCGGATCTGCTGGTTCAGCAGCGCCTCCCTGATGTGTGCGGCGCGTTGCTCCTGCTCCACACGCAACAGCTCTTGGGCACGCCGTCCCTCCTCGCGTTGGAAGTGGAGCGCTGCGCGCCACCCGACCACAGCGGCTACGACCATCAGCAAGGCCGCCGCCACGAGCGTCGAGTTGACAGCACCTGCCGCGTGCTGCGGGTAGGCCATCGCCCCCACCACCGCCGCGACTGGGAGCCCGATGGCGGCTGCGGCCGCCGCCCCTGGGCGCCACCGTCGATGATCGGTGGCCAGGACGAGCGCCATCAGCGCCACCGGTACCGCGAACCACCACAGCGAACCCAAGCCCACGGCAAGGGCGCTCGCGCAGCCGAGGGCAGCTCCAGCAAGCGAAGCGCGCGCCATTCCCGTGTCCATGACGACGATGTTAGGCACCCTCTCGTCCCCGACACCGCTCACTTTGGTGAAGTCTTGTCCCCATCTTCCGGCAATGACGTCAGCGAGGTCGGCATCCGTAGCGTCGCCACCATGACACGACGCACCACCCGCGGTCTCCTGGTTCTTCTCCTTCTGACTCTTGCCCTCGGCGTCCCGGCGAGCCTTCGACACGAACCGGCGCAGCCCGTCACGACGGTCGAGGAGTACCTCGGGGCGATGACCACCACGGGCGTGCCGGGAGTCTCCGCGAACCTTGTCCAGCACGGTGACGTCCTGCACCAGGCCTCCAGCGGCTCCCTAGCACCGGGAACCGTGGTCCCCGTGGCCTCCCTGACCAAGGCCTTCACCGCCACCGCGGTACTCCAACTAGCCGAACGTGGCAGATTGCGGCTCGACGAGCCGGTGGCCAGCCACCTGCCCTGGTTCGAGCTCGACGACGACCGGGCCGCGAGGATCACCATCCGTCAGGTCCTCAACCAGTCCAGCGGATTGACCGATGCCACCCTGGGCTTCAACCAGTACTCAGTCACACCCGCGAGCCCACGTCAGGCCGTCGAACTGCTCTCCCGAAGCCACCTGGCTTACGATCCCGGCACGTCCTGGGACTACTGCAATGTGAACTACTGGATCGCCGAGGCCCTGGTGGAGGAGGTCTCAGGCACACCCTTGCCCGACTACCTGCAGAACGAAGTCCTCGAGCCGCTGGGCATGCGCTCCACCGTCCTGCTAGACCACACGGGAGACTCTTCCCCGACCATCGGCCCTACTGCCCGCAGTCACTCCTACGTCTTCGGCAGAGCCGTCCCGACCCGAACCCCGCGGACATTCGCCGGTGGGGCCGGCGGACTGTGGACCACCCAGGAGGACCTGGCGCGGTGGGCCCTGTTCCAGCAGGGCCACGGGCCGCATGTGGGCGAGGTTCTCAGCCGAGCCTCGATTCGTGAAATGCATCGTCGGCAGAGCCCGCTGCAGCAGTACCCGGTGGGCTACGCGCTTGGGTGGTGGCACGGCGAACCGGCCGACGGTGGGGTGGTGCGCACCTCACACAGCGGGACCGGAGCGGGACACAGCGCCTACATAGGCCTGTTCCCCGATGATGTCGCCATCACCGTGGTGGTCAATGCCGCTGGCCCGCGGGCCGATGACATCGCCAATGACCTGTATGCCATCCACCACGGCGAGCAGCGGTCGCCGCTGGGCGCACCCTCGCCCGTGATGGACAGCAGCATCGCCGCGGCCGCCCTCCTGACCTCCACGGGATGCGTCGTGGGCATCCGTCGACGGCTCAAGGGTGAGTTTTCCCACCAGTGGCGTGGTCACGCAGTGGCGGTGGTGTGCCTGACGACCTTCCTGCTCGTGGTGCTCACGCCCGCCCTGGGCACCAGGCTCGTCGGCCGCCAGTCCAACTGGGCCTTGCTGTTCACGATGGCTCCAGCCCCTGTGGCCGGCATCTGGCTGATCGCACTGGCATGCCTGGGGATGGTCCTCTCACATGTTCAGAGGGCGGCAACCGGCCCAGCGCGGTCAATCCACCGGCGCCGGGACACCGTTCACCGTGACTGACGTTCCTGCCGGAACGACCACTGTGTAGCTGCCTTCGCACATGCCGATGTAGCCCTTGTTGCACGGTGAGCCGAGCTCGAGTTCGGCGCCGGTCAAGGTCCAGGCGGGAGTGGTGGCCTGCTTGCCGGCTGATGTGGTCGTGACGCTGACCGAGACCTCACCGGAGGGGCCGGCGACGACGTCGACGGGCATGTTGGCATTCGAGTTGTGCACCTTGAGCTTCGTTGACTGGAAGTCGAAGTGGGTCTGTTCGGTGTGTTCGGTGCTGGAGCACCCGGCGAGGAGGCCGGCGGCGAGCAGGGCGAAGGCGGTGGTTGAGGCCGACTTGCGAACAATGTTCATGGCTATTCCTTGGTGGTGAGGTCGTGGACGGGCGGGTTGGAGGTGGCCTTGCGCGCTGTTGCCCAGACTGTGGTGCAGGCGAGGGATGCGACGAAAAGTGCCATGCCTGCCAGCAGGGCCCAGGGAATGGCGATGACGGGGCTGCCGAAGGCCTTGGCGCTGGATGTCCAGAGACCGACGAGCGCGAGGATCGAGACAACGGAGCCCAGGAACATCCCGATGGCGATGGTGGTGAGGGTCTCGAGGACCGTGATGAGCGTCACCTGGGAGCGCGTCAGGCCCGTGAGACGGTCGACGGCGAATTCGCTGCGTCGTTGCATGGTGGCGATGGCGAGTGTGCTGAGGAGACTGATCAGCGCATAGACCGATCCAACCCCGACCAAGGCGCCCATGACGGCTCGGTTCTCGTCATCCTTGGTGGCATTGTGTACTGCCAGTCGTTCGGCGTGCGTGTTGACCTGTCCGAGCTTCAAGGCCTCGACGGCCGATCTGACCTGGGCGACTGAGGCGCCCGGCTCAAGCGTGACAAGGACGGTGGAGGGAGCTTTCGCCAGAAGGTCGGCAGGGACGGCGGCCAGTGGGATGTAGGCCGTGTCGGTGGCTGCCAGCCCTTCGCCGGTGCGGGCAGCGACGCTGAATAGGTGCGAAGTTCCCGCCACCGTGAGGGTGGCAGAACCGGTGCGCCCCTCAGCCATCGCGTTCTCGACACCGGGGCCGATGACGATGCTGCTGTCATCAAAGGCCGCGAGGTCCCCGTGGACTGGACGGTAGGGGTGCATGGTGGGAAAGCGCTCTGGGTGGAGCGCCCAGATCGGCCCGGTCAGTTTCCTCCTGTTCTTGCCTTGGCCGAGGGTGATGGTGGCGGGCACCTGCACCTGGATGTCGGCGCTGGCGACACCCTCCACCGCCGCGATGCGCCGGGTGGGATCGCCCGTGGTCGTGACCAACAGGTCTGCGCGCGTGGTCGCGACGAGTTCCCGGGTTCCGGTGGCGGTCTGGGTGTCGAGCAAGCCCTGCAGACCTGCCACGAGACTGACCAGCACGATGAGTGGCGCCGCGACCTGGGCAGTACGTCGGGCGTCGTCACGCACCTTGGCGAGGGCCAGCTGCCCGAGGGGACCGCGCGCCAGTTTCTGGATGAGAGTGGCCGTGGCGGGAACCAGGACGGGCGCGAATTGGCTCGCTGTGACGCTGCCGGTTGCCACAATTCCCAGCCCCATCACCAGGGGGCCGAGGAACCCGCCCATGGTCAGCGACGCCGCCAGCTGCGCGACTGTCGCCAGGGCGGCAATCCCGCCCCAGATCCATCGTGATCGCGGTAGGAGGCGAGCCTCCTCACCCCGGGCGCCAAGGCCATCCAGAGGCGTGACCCGGGTGGCGCGCCTGCTGGCCGCAGCCGCACCGCCGACCGCGACGCCGATGCCGACCAGGGCGTCGAAGGCGAGGTGCACGGGCTGCCAGCCAACGACCACATCGGCTGGCATGACGCCCATCCGGACATAGAGGCCGCGCTGCACCATGGCCAGCAGCATCCCCAGTACGGCACCGACCACCGTACCCGCCATCCCCAGGACGAGAGCCTCGGCCAGCAACATGCGGCGCAGCTGGGCACGTTTGACGCCCACGAGCCGCAGCAGTGCGAGTTCGCGACGCCGCTCGGTGACTGCAAAGTCGATGGTTGACCGCACGACGAAGACGGTGAGGAAGATCCCCAGCATGCTGGCAATCCCGTTGAGCGTATTCGTGCCGTTGAGTCGCGTGAGGTAGGCGGCCCGATCCGCGGCGTCCAAACCGGCCGGTGGACGGGCCGAGGCGATGGTTGTGGCGATCGCCAGGCCCGAGTGGACGAGGCCAACCCCCAGAGCGATCGCACACAATGTTCCGGCCAGCAGGTGCCACCGGTCACGCAGCACACGCCACATCAACTGGGTCATGCCACAGCCTCCATGGCGGCCAGCTCGGCCGCGATCGCACCAGCATCGCCACCAGCACGTTCGTTGACGACCTGACCATCGCGCATGAAGACCACCCGATCGGCACGGGCCGCGGCCGACGGGTCATGGGTCACCATCAGCACCGTCTGCCCCCGCTCGTCCACCAGATGCCTCATCAGCTCCAGCACGGTGGCGGCCGCAACACTGTCCAGCGCACCGGTGGGCTCGTCGGCGAACAGCACCGCCGGACGTGTCACCACGGCCCGGGCGATCGCCACGCGCTGCTGCTGCCCACCCGACAATTCCCGCGGGCGATGTCGAACACGATCGCCCAGCCCCAGGTCTGTCAGGGCCTGACGCGCCGCCTGCCGATCACGTCCTCCGGCCAGCGCCAGTGGCAGCGCGACGTTCTGCTCAGCCGTCAGGGCCTGCACCAGGTTGAAACCCTGGAAGATGAAACCGATGGTCGTGCGACGCAGTTCAGTGAGTTGGTTGTCCGACAGGCCCGACAGGTCTCGCCCTGCCAGCAGCACCTGCCCGCTGGTGGGCGAGTCGAGACCAGCCGCGCAATTGAGCAGGGTGGACTTGCCCGATCCCGAAGGGCCCATGACTGCAGTCCATGATCCGGCGGTGCAATCCATCGACACGGCGCGCAGCGCATGCACGGGGTTGGTTGGCTTGCCGTAGGTGCGACTCACGTCACGCAAGCTCAGGACGGTCTCAGCGGCGGGTGTGTGGTTCATGCCCTCAAGTCCACTGCGAACCATCGACACAATCACTGGAGCCAGACACCGAGTTGTCGGTATGGCCAGCCATACCGACAACACCTCGGCATCCGCCTAGCATGACCAGCATGCGACTCCTCGGCGGGCCCGACTCCCCACCAACTGGACGAGCCGTCGCCGACCTGACTGCTGCCGCGGTGGCCTCTGCGGTCACGTGGGCCAGTCTCGGGGTTAGCAGCCTGCCGCTCATACTCGGCCTCGGCCGCCTGGCCCAGGGCCACCTCGTCGCCGGAGCGATCCAGGTCATTCTTGGCATGGCATTCGTGGGTGCGCTGGCAGTCCTCGTGGCACGCCCCCTCGCAACGGCAACGCTGCGTCGTACGGGGCGCAGGACCACGCGCACCGGCTGGTGGGATGGGCGCTCCTTGGCCTGGCTTGCCGTCACGCTGACCATCCGCTCATCCGTCGCTGCCACCGCTGGCCTGACCATCATTGGAGCCCTTGTCGCAATGGTGTCGCCAGCCCTCGCCCACAACGGCGACCGCGTGGACATCGGCCCCTGGCACATCGATGCCCTGCCCAGCGCGATCGGGGCGGCCCTCTGCGGCGCCGTCCTTCTGGCAGCGGTCTCGCTCCTGGCACCGGCAGTCGCCACCGCCGACCAGCACCTGATGGATGCCGTGCTCATCGGCGATCGCGACCGCCTCGAGTCGCAACTCGAACACACCAGCAGCTCGCGAACACGGCTGGTCAACGCGTTCGACCTCGAACGGCGCCGCATCGAACGCGACCTGCACGACGGGATCCAACCCGAACTGCTCGGGATCTCCATGACGCTGGGCATCGCCCTGACGACCATGGGCGAGCACGATCCAGCCCGACACCTCGTCGCCACAGCACAACAACAATCCCTCGACACCCTGGAGGACCTGCGCCGTTTCGTCCGCGGCATCCACCCCCAAGTACTCGACGATCACGGCCTGACCGCCGCATTGGCGGAACTGGCAGCAACCCTGCCGCTAATCGTCCACATCGACGACGAGCTCCGAGATCGCCTCGATGCCGGAACCGAGGCAGCCCTCTACTACGCCGGCGCTGAGCTGCTCACCAACGCCGCGAAACACGCCCAAGCCGTCGAGTGCCGGGTCACCCTGCGCACGCGCACCCACGAAGCGCCGGCACAGACAGCAGAGCGCTGGCTGGAGGTGACCGTCACCGACGATGGGCACGGTGGCGCGGACCCTCGAGGGCGCGGCCTCACCGGCGTCCAAGATCGCATGGAGGCCCTGGGTGGACGACTTCACATCAGCTCCCCCATCGGCGGCCCCACAGCCATCACACTCACGATCCCCCAAGAAAACCCCCGACCACGGTGACCCCATGACCGCACAAAATCTCCACGACCGCGCCGTTGTCCTCGCCGAAGACAACGCCCTGCTCCGGGAAGGACTCAAGGCCATCCTTGCCACCGGCGGCTGGCACGTGGTGCACGCCGTCGACAAGGCCGACGACATCGCCGATGCCATCACACGCCACACCCCCGACATCCTGATCACCGACGTGCGCATGCCCCCGCACCTCGGCGCCGACGGCCTCCGCGCGGCAGCCGCCGCACGCAAGGCCCATCCCCGGCTGCCAGTCATGGTCCTCAGCCAGTATGTGGAGCGCTCCTATGTCTCCCAGCTCGTGGACTCCAGCTCCCAGGCCGGCTTCGGCTACCTGCTCAAGGACCGCGTCGCCCACGTGCACGACTTCCTGGGCAGCATCAGCCGCGTCCACGCAGGTGGCAGCGCCATCGACCCACTGGTCGTCTCCCAGCTCATCCAGCACGCATCCAGCCCTCTGAAGCGCCTCACGGCGCGCGAGCTCGACGTCCTCGCCCTCATCGCGGAGGGCCTGTCGAACCAGGCCATCGCCAACCGACTGTTCGTCTCCGAACCCGCGGTCGTCAAACACGTCGGCAACATCCTCACCAAGCTGGACCTGCCCCCGGACGGAAACCAGAACAGACGGGTCATGGCCGTGCTGGCCTACCTCAACCACAACCCATGACGCCCACCTTGAATCAGTCCAGGTAGGCCACTTGGGTCCACTCCTCGCTCCGCTGCCAGAGGTCCGCGGCCAGCGCGACATCCAGGGCGGCAGGCGACGGCTGGACACGAACGGCTGGGCCGTGCAGCTCTCCCCAACCTCTGGGCCCGTAGTAGTCCCCACTGGCAGCCGTCGGGTCCGTGGCGGCCCGCAGTGCGGGCTCGGCGCCACGGGCCGCGCTCTGCCCCACGAGCCGGTCGATCACGGCCCGAAGCCCGCGTTTGCCGCCGGGGTTCGTGGCGCTCTGGCCGGGATGGGCCGCAACCGCCAGCATCGGGAAGCCGTGCGCCGCGAGCCGCCGGGCCAGCTCCTGGGTGAACAACAGGTTGGCCAGCTTGCTGCGCCCATAGGCGCGCATCGGCTTGTACCCCTCGCCGGACCGAACGTCGTCGAAGGACAACCCGGGCATCTTGTGACCATTGCTCGCCATCGTGACGATCCGCCCCGCGGGAGCAGCCTCGATCAGCGGCAGCAGGTGCCCGGTCAGGGCGAAGTGGCCCAGATGGTTGATGCCGAAATGGCGCTCGAAGCCCTGCGCGGTGACTCCGTAGGGCAGCATCATCACTCCGGCATTGTTGACCAGCAGGTCGATCGGCCTGCCCTGCCCGACCAGCCTCGAACCGCACTCCTCCACCGAAGCCAGGTCACCCAGGTCCAGGTACTCGACCTCGATGCGAACGCGTGGGAACTCGCGTGACAGCTCGGCCGCCGTGGCTGCGGCGCGCTCGGCCTGGTTGCCCAGCATCGTCAGGTCACATCCGTGCGCGACCAGTTGCCGTGCGATCTCAAGCCCCAAGCCATGGTCCGCACCGGTCACGACAGCGTGCCGCCCGGGCATGTCGGGCATCTCAGAGATGCCCCATTCGCTATTTTCAGTCATGTGCATGATAATAACAGGGTCACTTGACCAAAGGAGGACGGATGCCGAAGATCGTGGACCACGAGGAGCGCCGCCGGCTGCTGGCTCGGGCCGTCGTCGAGGTGGCCGATCGACGCGGGCTGGAGAACGCCAGCCTGCGGGCCGTCGCCCAGCACGCGGGGATGTCGATGGGTGCCGTCCAGCACTACTTCGACGACCGCGAGGCGATGCTCGAGTTCGTCCTCGACTACACGCAACAGCAGCGCACCGCACGCATCCAGCAGGCCGTGCGGGCACTGCCCGTCCCCAGCCCACACGCCATGCTGACCGCCATGGTGGACGAGATCCTCACCGTCGACGAGACCAACCAGACCTTCGAACGCGTCAACTCGATGTTCGTCGATCGAGCACGACGACACCCAGCCACCGCCGAGCGACTCGGACAGGGGCGCGCCGAGGTGATCCGCCTGCTCACCGGGCTCCTCCAGTGCCACCAGGGCGACCCTGCCCTGGCGGCAGAAATCCTCTGGGCCCTCCTCGAGAGCCTGCCCACCGCCATCACCCTGGGACAGCACACGATCGACAGCGCCCGCGACGTGGCCCACACCTACCTAAGCACCATCACGAGAGAGACCCCCGATGACCCTTCACCAACCCGCTGAGGCCCCGTCGCCCGCGGGCACCCGCATCCACGGCCTCGACGCCGTGCGAGGCGGCGCCCTGCTGCTCGGCATCGTCATCCATGCCCTCATGCCCTACGTCAAGGGCATGCCCTGGCTGGTCCCCGACAGCCAGACCGCCGTCTGGCCGTTCACCATCATCTCCGGCATCCACTTCTTCCGGATGACCCTCTTCCTGCTGATGGCCGGCTACTTCGGCCACATGATGCGTGAACGCCGCGGCACCCGCGGCTACCTCAAGGACCGGCTCAAGCGCATCACCCTGCCCCTGTTCGTCTTCTGGCCCATCGCCGTCCTTCCCCTGGGACTACTCGCCGCCTGGCACGCGCAACGCGCCGGGTTGCCCCTCGAGCGCCCCGACGTCAGCGGCGCCAGCAAGTTCGACCTCGGACACCTCTGGTTCCTGTGGGTGCTCACCCAGTGCATCCTGCTCGCCCTGGCCGTCCGCTGGGCCTTCACCCGAATCTCACCGCGCGCCAGCGCAGCCACCGCCCGACGCCTGGCACGCTGGCTCAGCGCCCCCGGCGGCGTCCTGCTCGCAGCACTCCCCTACGCCATCACCACCAACCTGCAACGCGACCTGTCCGGCATCGTCGCCCCCACCACCCTGCTGCCCGGGCCCGTCCCCCTGATCGCCTACCTCGGTGCACTGGGCGTGGGCTGGTTGCTCTCGTGCGACGCCGACTCCCTCCAACGACTGGCTCGACTGGCCTGGTGGAACACCGCGCTGGCCTCCACCACCATGTTCGGCGCACTGATGGGCACCCACGTGCTGCCCATCGACCCGAACCTCCCAGACTGGCTGTCGTTGACCCTGATGGCACTGGCCGGCTGGAGTACCTGCTACGCCCTGCTCGGGCTGGCCGTGCGACACCTCACCACCGAGCGTCCCTGGGTGCGCTACCTCGCCGATGCCTCGTACTGGATGTACCTGATGCACCTGGTGCTGCTGACCTTCTTCCAGGTGCTGTTGGCGCCACTGGACTGGCCAATCCTGGTCAAGGTAGGCCTGAACATCGGGGCCACCACAGTGATCCTGCTCGCGACCTACCACCTGTTCGTCCGCTCGACGGCGCTGGGCGGCTGGCTCAACGGACGACGAGCCCAGCCCCATACCCCAACGGCGCAGGCTGCACAGGCTTCTCGACGCCCATTTGATCGAACAGACCACCCAGGTGCGGTGTGATCGCCCCTCACCCTTACCTGACACTGCGGTGGGAAAGCTGGGCACCACAACACAACCAGAAACCTCGCCATCGCTCCCGGAACGTCCCCTGCCAGCGGCGAAGGTTATCCACCATTCGTTGGCGACGTCGTCAGCCCTCGAGCGGCTGACATCAATCGCGATGGCGATAGGCGCGGCCTTCACGAACGATGCCAATGCAGGCGCTGTCGGCGACGGGTGAAGAATGAGCAGGAATCGACGGGCGGACACTGAGCAGTCGGGAGGAACCTGTCCGGGGTGATCACCGTGAAGGATCGGGCCGAGATCCGTCGGGTGCACCGTTCTGAGGGACTCTTGAGGGCCAAAGTCGCACCACAAGCTAGCGGGCGCCACCAGCGGACGCGAGCTGGCTTGAGTGGCATGACCACTCATCCAGACGAACTGAGCACCGACCGTCCCCTCATCATCGAACAGCTGCTCCTCCAGGCCGACGACCTCAGCGCCGCCGGCGCACCCGACGACCATGTCGACGATCTCCTCCACGCTGCCCTGGACCTGCTCACCGACCAGACGCAGGCGGTGCGGTGATGGCACGCCGACCACCCAGCGAAGCCCAGAAGGCAGAGCGAGCCGAGCAACTCGAGCACCTGCACGCGCAGATCGCCGACAAGGTCGCCGACCTCACCAGCTCCGAGCAGTGGCAGGCCTGGCTGCGCGTCGCCAGCTGCTTCCACCAGTACAGCTTCAACAACACCATCCTGATCTGGACCCAACGCCCCGACGCCACCCTCGTCGCCGGCTACACCACCTGGCAGAAGAGCTTCCACCGCCAGGTCACCCGCGGCGAACACGGCATCCGCATCCTCGCGCCCGTCACCCGCCGCGTCCCCAAGACCAAGCCCGACGGAACACCCGTGCTCGATGACAAGCGGAAACCGGTGATGGCCACCCAGATCGTCGGGGTCAAACCCACCAGCGTCTTCGACATCAGCCAAACCACCGGCGAGCCCGTCCCCGAACCGCCCTGCACACCGGCCAGGCACCCGACGGCCTCTGGCGAGCCCTCGCAAACCTGGTCAGCGAGCAGGGCTTCCGCCTGGAGCGGGACGACTGCCACGGTGCGAACGGATACACCGACTACACCACCCTAACCGTCAAGGTCCGCGACGACGTCGACGACACCCAAGCTGTCAAGACGTTGGCTCACGAACTCGGCCACGTCCTGCTCCACCAGCCCACCACCGACGCAGATCCGGTCTGTCGGGGCAGTCGCGAGGTCGAAGCCGAATCCGTCGCCTACCTCATCACCGCAGCCCACGGTCTCGACAGCAGCCAGTACACCTTCACCTGCGTCGCCGGCTGGGCCGAACAAGCCCTCCCCCACCACAAGGAAGGCACCACCATCGCAGACGTCATCCGCGACACTGGCGCACGGGTACTCAAGACCGCGCACCAGATCCTCGATGCCACCGCCGCACCAGACAACACCCAGCCCGTTGCCCAAGCCCTGGCAGAGACGATCGACCGCAACGTCGCTGCGGACCGCACGGCGCTGCTGCCCGAGGAGGCCGGCTCCCCGGTGGCACTCCAGGCAGCGGCCATCGCCAGATCCGCCCACAAGGTGGAGACGTCGCGGTCATCCGTCGGTCGTCTGGTCAGCCCTGCAGCCCCACGCCGCTGACTGGGAGGGCAGCCATCTCAAGCCCCCGCAACGAGCATCGCCGCGCCAAGGTAGACCAACTGCACGACGGTTCTGCGCACGAGTGGCGTCGAGGGAGCCGGCGCCGGCAGCCGGGCCCGCGCCGCGTGGACGTTGGCGGGAAAGACCAGGACGAGCAGCAGGGCCAGACAGCCTGCAGCGATCGAACGCCACGGGCCGATGCTCGTGGGGATCAGCAGGCCCAAGGCCCCGACGATCTCGGTCACCCCAGTGAGGGTCACCAACAGTTCAGGCCTCGGCAGCCCAGACGGGACGATGGCGACCAGCCCGGCTCGTCGCCTGGGCACGAAGTGACTCACGCCGGTCATGAGAAACATCGCGGCGAGCCCGACAGCGACCGGAGCTGGCCAAGGCCGGGCATACCCACAACCCAACAGACTCGCGCAGGCCATCCCTGCGGACACGATCACGAGCATGACGAGTGGGGCCATCGGGACTCCAAAACTAGACAGCGGCAAGATTTCTCGAGAGTCAATCTAGTCACTGTCCAGATTGCCTGTCTATGATTCGTTGGGTGAACGACAAATATCATCACGGTGACTTGCGGCGGGCACTCCTTGACGCGGCCCCGGCACTCATCGCAGAGGTCGGCCCCAGCGGAGCCTCGCTGCGCGAACTTGCCCGGCGCACTGGCGTCTCGCACGCTGCCCCGACGCATCACTTCGGCGATCGCCAGGGCCTGCTCACCGCTCTGGCCACCGAGGGACTCCACATGCTCACGACCGCGCTGCGTGAGGCCACCCAGACCTCCTTCGACGAGGCAGCCATCGCCTACGTGCGCTTCGCCCGCACGCACCCGGCCCACTATGCAGTCATGCACCGGCCGGAGCTCCTTGACCTCGCTGACCCCGACCTGGCTGCGGCCAGCCACCAAGCTCGCCGCGCCCTCGCAGACGGCGTGGCCACCCTCCCCCCAAAACGGCTGACCCACGTCAACGCAGACGAGGCCGCCACCGCGGCCTGGGCCTTGGTCCACGGTATGGCGTCACTGGCGGACGAGGGCCTGGTCGACGACCACCGGCTCGAGGAACTCACCCGCAAGGCCGCCCACCAACTGTTCGGCTGAACGCCCGGGGGGACGACCGGGAACGGGGCCAAGTGCACGGTTGCCTTCGCCGGCACTGCCGTGCCCACCCAGTACCGACAACAGTGGACAAGGCCCCGCCGCGGATAAGCTCACACCGGTCTGGACGAGACCAAAGATCTTGAGCGAGGCACATCCGGGACGGCGCGAGCTCTGCCCGCTGGCACCGTCGTCGGCGCCGCAGCAGGATTCATCATGAAGTAGCTCGACTGCAGGGCCCGGTCGGCACCTCGCACCGTCGCGCGACCCGCCGCGGCCAGCTTCGCCAGCACTGGTTCCGGGACGGTCACGTTCGCGCGGCCCTCGAGGCGCTCGAGCTTGAGCCAAGCGACCTGCAGCTCTGAGCCGTTGGGTGGCAGTGCAGCTGCCAGCATCGGGGCAACGAGCTCGGCTGGCGCTTTCAACGCACCGGGATGGACAGGCTGGTTGCTGACGGCGGCGACATGCCGCGTCACGCTCAGGGCCGTGACCGCAGCATCCCAGGACCGCGACTCACCTCCACCAACGGGCACGTCACGGCTGGCGCGCATGAGCCGGGTGGTGGCAGCCATCAGCTCCGGGTCGACCCGCTCCCCCGGCGACATCAGCTTGGCCCACTGCCGATGATGCTCACCCCACGCCCGCAAACTCTTGGCCAGCGCCGGCTTGATCGCATCGCGGTAGTCCACGAGCGCTTCGCTGCTCCGCCCCGCCTGGGCTTGGGCGATCGCGTCCACCGCGACCAGCACAGAGCCCGCGCCCCGGGCCGTCACCAACTGCGTCATCACCGACGGCTGCTGAGCACAGCGATCCACAACACGCGCCCACTCCATCACCGCCGCACTGAACTCACTACCGACATCCGGACGATGCGTTCCCGCTGTCTGGCCATGCAGGGCCGCATCCAGGCCCAGCTCGACCGCGCGCACAGCGCCCAGCAGCTCAGCATCCCCCGCCCTGGCTGAACCGTCCCGGCATGTCCGGAGACTTGGTTTGGTGGCTCAGGCGGTGAGCCTGGGTCGATGGTAGTGCAGGTCTTCGGCCTGCATCGGGCTCAGGTCGTCGAGTGCCTCGTGGGGACGGATGGTGTTGTAGAAGTCGACCCAGCGCAGTGTCGAGCTCGACGTGCTCGACACTGCGCCAGGGGCCCTCGGTGCGGATCAACTCGGCCTTGAACAGCCCGATCGTGGACTCAGCCAGGGCATTGTCGTAGGGGTCGTGGTTCGACCCGACCGACGGATCGACCCCGGCCTCGACCAACCGCTGGGTGACGGCAAAACTGACGTACTGCGACCCGGCATCGGTGTGGTGGACCAGCCCCGTGAAGCTGGTGATGCCTTGCTGCTTGCGCGACCACAGGGCCTGCTCCAACGCGTCAAGGACCAGGTCGGTGGTCATACGGGTAGCGGCGCGCCAGCCCACGATCTGGCGGCTGAACACGTCGATCACGAACGCGACATAGACCATTCCCGACCACGTCGGGACATAGGAGAAGTCCGCGACCCACAACCGGTTCGGCCGAGCAGCCCAGAACCCGCGGTCCACCAGGTCAGCCGGCCGCGGTGCCCCATCCGAGGGCATGGACTTGAACCTGCGCCGACGCGTTGCGCCCTGCCAGCCCTGGGCGCGGTAGAGCCGTTCGATGGTGCAGCGGGCCACGTCATGGCCTTGCGAGCGCAGAAAGATCCACATCTTGCGCGGCACCGAAGCGGGTCAGGAACCGATTGGCTTCGCGCAGCTGGCGCATCAGCTCGACCAGCTGCTGGTCCCGACGAGCCCTGGCCGACGAGCGGCGTTGGCGGGCCTCGTAGTAGGTGCTCGGGGCGACCTGACAGCCGTGCTCACGCAAGACCTTGCAGATCGGCTCGACCCCGAACCGGTCACGCTGGGCATCCACGAAATCGACTAGTACCTGCCGGGGCGGTCGAGCTCCGCGATGCTCCTATGTCAAGCGGCGGCAGGCAATGAAACGATGTCTGCGTCTTGGCAGCTGTCAGATTGTGCTGTCTCGTCTCGTTTGAGGGCCGTGTAGACGCTGTCGGATAGTCGCCGTCGCAGGAGTCGGAAGGCAGCTGTTCGGTCCTTGCCTCTGGTCTTTTGCTTTTCGAGATAGTCCTTGCCGGGACCGACCCCGCGGGCTTGGGTCACGGCGATCATGTGCAGGGCGTAGTTCATTTGACGATTGCCGCCCCGGTTGAGTCTGACCTTGCCGGCGGAGGATCCTGACCAGACGGGCACTGGGGCGGTTCCGGTGAAGCGGGCGAAGGCATCCTTGTTGTTGGGGGCAGGGACGTTCATGACAGTGCGCGGTTTGACGTAAAGGGAGGACCCCCGCTGGGCTGTGGCTTGTCGAAGGTCACATCTCAACAACGGAGGTCCTCATGCCCCACTCTAAGGCCCGGCTCAATGT
>NZ_JBCDMV010000036.1:0-20329 GCF_038433135.1 Luteococcus sp. H91
GCTCCCCGAGCTGGTACGGCAACCAGGCTCGCCAGGAGGGCTCGCAGAGCCGCCCGAGCAGCTCCCCGAGCTGGTACGGCAACCAGGCTCGCCAGGAGGGCTCGCAGAGCCGCCCGAGCAGCTCCCCAAGTTGGTACGGCAACCAGGCTCGCCAGGAGGGCTCGCAGAGCCGCCCGAGCAGCTCCCCAAGTTGGTACGGCAACCAGGCTCGCCAGGAGGGCTCGCAGAGCCGCCCGAGCAGCTCCCCGAGCTGGCGCGGGAAGCAGACACAAGACAACCCCCCCGGCCGCCGAGGCATCGCCAATTCGGCTCGAAAGGCCAGCGCAGCCGTCACACATGCCGCAACCACGGCTCTGGACGACAGTGGAGACCTCACCTCAACGACCGAGCAGGAAGTGTCACGAGAAGGCCGCTCAGGGCTCTCGAAAGGCGTCAAGGATGCCGTGCCCAATGCAACCTCGAAGGGTTCCGAGGCCGTCAAGCGGATTGGGCAGATGCGGAAGGCTGACCTTCCCGCCGAGCCAAGCGCGGGCGTAGACCCCATCCGTGGCCCGCGTCGCGCCCCGCGTCGGGCTGGTGAGTACGCAGTTCGCGGCGGGCAGCTCGGCACGGGGAACGCCGGCCGAACTCTGGCTCGGCTGGACGGTGCGCCCCGACACGGTGCCGCACCATCCTTGACGCGAGGGCAGACCCTAGCCCGAGCTACGGGCCGCGCCCGCACGTCGATGGGCACCGGCCCTGTCCGGGGCGGCCTGATGGCCTCACGCGAGCGCCTCGCCGCCCAAGGTCTGCACCGTGCTAGCCGATCCACCGCACAGGCCACGATCAGCCGCACCAGCTCGAAGGCGGCCCGTGCAGTAGCAACCCTGGGCCACAACACCGCACGTCTGGCCGGGCAGGCCACCAGCGCGGCCAACGCGCTCATCGCGCGAGCCATTGCGGCGGCCGCGAGCGTACTCAGTTCCACTCCGGTCACCGTCGCCGTGGTGTGCACGATTTCTGTTGTGGCCGCCGTCGCCAGCATCCTCAGCCTGATCCCAGGCTTCGGAGAGGCCATCGAGCAGGAAGAGCGGGCCGCGTGCGCAGTCGGCGGCAACGCCCTGGCCGTAGTGACAAATCTGCCCAAGGGCTCGGTTGCTGGTTACAGCGGCGAGCAGCTCAAGAATGCAGCCCAAATCATGAAGGCCGCGCAAGACCTCGGGCTATCGGCCCGAGACCAACAGATCGGCATCATGACTGCCATGGGCGAATCAGACTTGATCGTCCTCGGCCACGGTGACGCCGTGGGGCCAGACAGCCGGGGACTCTTCCAGCAGCGCGCCAACGGCGCATGGGGCACAGAGGCCGACAGGATGAACCCCTACACGTCGGCCAAGAACTTCTTTACCCAGCTCGCCAAGATCACGAACCGCGAGAGCATGGAACCGACGATGGTCGCACACGAAGTCCAGGCCAACGCCGACCCCTACCACTACGCCCCCCGATGGAACGCAGCCGGGGCCGTGCTGCAGGCTCTCGCAAAGACGACCGTGAGCATGGACGCTCCCACGGTGAGCAAGTACAACACCCAGGGGATGAAGCCCCAAACGTCGTCCATCGCCAACAGCTTCGGCCAGCAGTTCGGCCTCAAGACCGTGGGAGGCTGGCGGCCGTTCGATCCCGCGAACCACGACGACCCGAAGTATGGCCACAGCACAGGGCTGGCAATCGACTTCATGATTGATGACGTGGCGGACGGCAGCGCCGTGGGCGACAAACTGGCCAGCCAGTTGCAGAGCCAGGCCAGTCAGCTCGGCGTGGAGTACATCATCTGGCAGCAGCGGATTTGGAGCCCAAAGCGCGCTGGTGAAGGGTGGCGCGTGATGGGTGATCGAGGAAGCCCCACCGCCAATCACATGGACCATGTGCACCTCAGTCTCAACGGTGGTGGCGGCACAGCGGTCGGTGTTGGTGGTGGCGGCGAGTGCGCTACAGCCGGTCAGGTTTCACCGGGAGGATGGGCCAAGCCCGGCGAGGGCCAGGTGACCAGTCGATACGGCACCCGGTTCCATCCGGTCTTGCACGTCCTCAAGACCCATACCGGCACCGACTTCTCGGGCGGGTGTGATGCGGGCATCTTCGCGGCTCACGACGGCACCGTGAAGCAGGCTGGGGCCGCTGGTCCTGCCTACGGCAACTCCATCGAGATTGACCACGGCGGCGGAATCACCAGCTTCTACGGCCACATGACTTCGGGAGGTGTGCTGGTCTCGGCCGGAGACCAGGTGAAGGCTGGTCAGCTCATCGCCCGACAGGGAAGCGCCGGGTACTCGACAGGCTGCCACCTGCACTTCGAGATTCACCAGGACGGGCAAATCGTGGACCCCACCCCTTACCTGGCCAAGGCAGGGGTGAAGTGAGCGACACACCAACGGCAAATGGTGAATCTGATTCAGCTTCCGTGGCAGGATGGGACCATGCCACAGCCAAACAGGGGTCCGCGAGACACCGCGACTGTGCGCATGTCTACGCCCTTGGGCTCAGCAGTGCGCCGTGAGGCAAAAGCCCGGCGCGTGTCGGTCAGTGACTACGTGGCCGCCGTTCTCGCGCACGCGCTCGACATGCCCGACGAAGCACCGCAGACCCGAACGAGAGCAGACAAGGAGCTGCCCTTAGAAACATGACGAGGGGCCTACAGATTGCCGCCTGTAGGCCCCTCAGAAGATTTGGGAACGGTTACCAGCCGCTCCGTTATCCCGGCTACCAACCGGGGTCGATATCCACCGTGCAAGGGAAGGATCTCGTTGTCTCCCACTATACCCCATGTCGCTAGGTGTCACCATGTGTCACCAGGTAGGCGTCAGACGCATGTCTGTGGCCGGTCGAGCGCGGCCGAGTGGCCCGCTTGGGCCTGCCGCCATTGCCGCCGTCAGGGCCGCTCCTGGCGGCCCGAGCCGTCGCCCGAGGTCCGCCGACGTCGGGCCACGTCTCCCGCGTGGTGGTCAGCCGATCAGTGGATCACGGCCGTGGCCGTCGCCCTGGCCACGCCGGAGGGCGAGGCCGCCCGCGCGGCCGCGCGCGTGGCCCGTCGCACTGTCCTGGCCGTCGCCCGCGCCGACGCCGCCACGGCCGACCACAAGACCGGCCGAGACGTGCAGACCGCTCACGCCACCGTGGCCCGCGCCCTGGACTGCTGCCCCAAGACGGTGCAGCGAGCCCGCCAGCTCATCGAGCACCTGGGCTTTGCCCGCACGGTCGAGATGGGCCGCTACCTCACGTCGGCCGAGCGTGCCGAGGCTCGCAAGCGGCACGGTGGCCACCAGCTCCGTATGGCCTCAGACCGGGTGCTCTGCCTGCCCCGGACTGCTTACCAGCAAGAAAATGTCCACCTACCCCTCAAGGGTCAGCTTTGTGGGTCTGTTACGTCCGTAGGACGGTCACCAAAGCGCGCTGGCGCGCGCTCGGGGGGCGCTCCGCGCCGATCAGCAACGACCAAGGACCGGCCGAGCCTGGCCATGCAGCGCCTAGCCGCCCGGCTGGCCGCTCGCCTGCCGTGGCTCAGGCCGGGACACCAATGGACGCTCTGCCGCACCCTGGCCGCCGTGGGTATCGACCCCGCCGAGTGGACCGCCGCCGAGCTGCTGGACCTGCTGGACCGCCGCAACGCGGCCCAGGGCCGCTCACCGCTGGCCCCGGCCGCCCAGCACGACCCGCTGGCCCTGCTGGCGCACCAGCTCAGAGACGCCCTGGCCCAGGTCAGCGAGTCACCAGGCCGCCGACGTGCCCGCGCGGCCGCCGAGCGTGCCCAGGCCGCCGCACAGGCCCGCGCCGAGCGCGAAGCCCTGGCCGCCCAGCTCGAAGCCGAGCGCACCAACCCCGAGGCCCAAGCCCGGATCGCGGCCGCCAAAGCCGAAATCCGCTCACACCTGGCCGCCGTGCGTGATCGAGCCCGCTACCAGCCTCACCAGGTGACCGCGTGATGTGGACGGCCGAGCTACCGCCCGGCTCCCCCGTCCACAGCGCACGCTCTGACCACCGCCCTGCACCCAACCCCTGACCACCCTGTGAAGCGTCCCTCACCCGCTCGGGACCACAGCGTGGACAGCAGCCGGGCACAGACCCGTGGACAGTCCCCAGCACCCCACCAGGCCCCGCCAGCAGAGCATTTCGAGCCCAAGCCCGCGACGTAGGAGCGGGTGCGGGAGCCATTGCCCAGCCCGTTCGACGGCCTACGCAGGCTTCGGCCGGCGAACTCTCGCCACGGCCGCCAAGCCCCGCGCGGCCAACGACACCGCCCTGGCACAGAGCCCTAGTCGGCCGGTGGAGTGGCCACCGCTGGCCGCAGGAAGCCGGAGGGCACCAGGACACCGGGCAGCCACGACCCGCCGCCGCGCACCCAGACATGACAGGGCAGCTCAGCCCGCGTGGCCGCCGCCCCGACACCCGCCCGCGCGGAACGCTGGGCGAGGGTGCCGAAGTCGGAGGTGCGCGAGGACATGGCCGCCAGCGTAGAGGCAGGCACCGACACGCACAGCGGCCCCCGGACGGCTCACCCGCCGCCGAGGGGCCGCTCTCGGGGGGACACGGACGGCTGTTCAGCAGACCCGCCCGCGTGTGCCGATGCTATCCCCGTGGCGGGTGCAGGCCATGTTTGCCTGTCGTGTCGAGCCCAAACACTCCCCCCCGCTGCCGCACACCCCCCAGGGGGTGTTTGCCCCCGAAGCCCGGTGGCCAGGCCGAGCGGGTGGCCGGGAAGGGGTGTGGGCCGGGTGCCGAGGGCTCGAGTTCTGCCCGTGGTGGCGTCGAGGGACACGGAGAAGAGGAAGGCGAGGACAGGGAGGTGAGGGGCAACAAGAGGCAGCAACAGGCGAGGTGCCCGGAGTGAGCGAAGAAAGCCGGGTTTCCTAGCGAACATGGGTTGCATAGACACCACAGGTACGCTAGGATAGGTATATCAGTTCAGGAGGGGTCGACCACCCCACAGCCGAAGGAGAGCAAGCCATGACTATCACCCCGCAGGAGAAGCTCAGCGTCAAAGAGACGGCCGCCGCGATGCGCAAGGCTCTGCGCCAGCAGTTCCCCGAGACCAAGTTTCGCGTCACCATGTCACGCGGCACGGGCTATGGCTGGATTGACGTTCGCTGGACCGATGGCCCGACCTCGGAGCAGGTGCGCGCAGTCACGCGCCAGTTCCAGGACAGCTACTTTGACGGCATGGACGACAGCTACCACAGCATCCAGGGTCGCCCCTACCGTTGTTGTGGTGTGACCGACCAGCGCGACTACAGCCCCGAGCGCAAGCAGTGGGCCGACGCCCAGGTGACCAAGAACGAGACCACCGGGGAATGGTGGATTCCCGGCGTGCAGCCGCCCATCTTCGCCCCGTACCCGCACGCTGACCGCGAGTTGGTGGCCTACCAGTTGCTCTACCGCGAGAGCTTCTGAACACGCGAGGGGAGCCCGTAAGGGCTCCCCTTGTTTCGCTCAATTCCCCCTATTTCCCTAGTGCACATGGGTTGCATAGACACCACAGGTACGCTAGGATAGGTATATCAGTTCAGGAGGGGCCGACCACCCCGCAACCGAAGGAGCAAGCATGATCCACTCCCCCATTGAGCGCCGGATTGCTACCCGCGTGGTGGCCGATCTGCTGGCCGTTGGCTATGCCGTGAGCGTTGACAACGGCGTGGATATCGAGCTGCGCAAGAGCCGCGATCCCGAGGCGATCGGCAAGGCCCTGGCTGGGACGGACGCCGACTGGCTGCACGCGCACGGCAAGGACGGCAAGGCGTGTGGGTGGGTGCTGCTGGCCTACGGCAACGGCACGGACCTGGTGAGCGACTACACCACCAACCTGGCCGACGCGCTGGCCGGAGCCGAGGCCCTGGCGAACAAGCTGGACGGCTAGGTCGTCCCGGGCGAACGAGGGGAGCCCGCAAGGGCTCCCCTTCTCTCGTCGCACCTGCCCACTTTCCTAGCGAACATGGGTTGCATATACACCACAGGTACGCTAGGATAGATATATCAGTTCAGGAGGGGCCGACTACCCCACAACCGAAGGAGAAGCACCCATGTGGGACACCGCACAGCATCGCCCGTGGAAGAGCATCCAGCGCGACTACCGACTGACGGCCGGGGAGTCGATCACGGGTCAGCGCATGGTGATGATCGAGGGCGCGCAGCTCGTCCAGTGGCATGGACCGGAGTGTGACCAGTGCCCGCGCGACGATCAGCCGAAGCCCTTTGCCTGCTACCTGGACGAGCGGGTGGCGGTGGCCACGGGCGCGATGAACGGCACGTTGATGGAGCTGTATGACGTGGACGTGACTGATTGGGAATCGTGGATCGACCCCCAGGGCGAGGTCAGCGACTTTGAGGACTATTACAAGCGCACGGACTACGTGCCGTCCGATGCCCTGGTCTACGCCGTGCAGGTGGGCAACCCGCAGCGATGGGGCAGCGGGCAGACCTTCGCCGAGGCGATGGCCGACGCGCTGGCCTGACAACGGCAGCGGTGCCCCGCCCGCGAGGGGTGGGGCACCGCCGATCAGTTCAGGCCCGGAGACTAACCCGCGCCACGGGTGCGGTGACTAGCCGCGCCGCCTCCCAGACTACGGCAGTGGGCCGCATAGCCGCGATTGCCAGCATAGGCACCACAGACCACCTAGGCTACGCATGTAGCACAGTGCACAGAGAGGAACCGAGCATGAGGATTACCGCCGTCGCAGCGGGCAAGGGTGGGATCGGCAAGACCACCACGGCCGCCGAACTGCTGGCCGAACTGGCGCGCCGAGGGGTGCGGGCCGGGGCCATCGACCTGGACCAGCAAGGCAACCTCTCGACGCTGCTGGGCATCGAGGACACGGCCGAGCTGCCCGGCACCACGGCCGAGGTGCTGGCAGGGGAGTGCAGCACCCAGACGGCCGCCGTCGCCGTCGAGGGACTGCCCGGCGTCGAGCTGCTGGCCGGTGACGACTACCTGCGCTCGCTGGCGGGCAGCCTGTCGCCCGTGCGTATCCGCGACCTGGCCCAGGAGTGGGCGAGCCGGTGGGATCACGTCGTGATCGACTGCCCCCCGGCCCTGGACAACCTGACCTTGGCCGCCATCGTCGCGGCCGATGACCTGGTGAGCCCCGTGGCCCCGTCACGGTTCGCCCTGGACGGCCTGGCGCGGCTGGCCGAGGTGATCGCGGAGCAGGTCGCCCCCCAGCTCAACCCGGCCGCGCGGGTGTCGTGGGTGGTGCCCATGATGGTGGACGGCCGCCGAAGGATCGACCGCGAGAGCGTGGAGCTCCTGGCCGAGGATTACCCCGGCCGCGTCACTGGCCCCGTGCGCCGATCCGTGGCCGCCGAGTATGCCGCCGTCGTCGGTCGACCGGTCAGCCTCTACGATCCGCGCGCCGCCGTCGCCCAGGACTACCGCGCGGCCGCCGTCCAGATTCTCGGCTGAATCACTACGTTGCATAGGTAACTGTGCTACCATAGGCAGCACAGACGAAGGGAGAAGTCATGTCGAAGACCCCGAGCTTGCGGGACGCGCGCCGGGCGAAGGCCCGGCCGGTGCTCACCGAGCAGCCCCCGGCGGCCGCCGAGGCGGCTCAGGAGCCTGCCCAGGGTGTTGCGCTGGGCACGGGTCGCACCGAGGCGCGCAGCACCCGGAAGCGCGCGCCGCGTGCCACGCCTGCCGGTCTAGTGCGCAAGTCGGCCTATGTGCCCGAAGGGGAATGGCAGGAGGCCCGCGCCGCGTACCTGGCCGACTGGCGAGCCGGGGGGGAGGCCAGCAGCATCGCCAAGTGGATCGAGCAGGCCGCCCAGGACTTCGCCCGGCTGAGTCCGCAGCAGCGGGGCAAGGTGATCCCCGAGGCCGCGCCGCGCGCGGCCGATGGGACGGTGAGTGGCAAGGCCCGTAGCTACACCGTGGCCGAGGCTACGGCCGAGGCGATGGCGCAGGCGATGGCCGACGACCAGCAGGCGGGCCGGTGGGACTCGGAGAGCGCCTGGCTCAGGGGAGCGATGGCGCGGGCCGTGGCGGCCGCGCGTCGCCGTGAGGGTGGCGAGCTGCCCCAGGCCCCGGCGCGACTGCCTGCCCGACTGACCCGAGCGTGAGAGAGGACAAGACTAGTGACGATGATCGAGGATCAGGTGCGCGAGTGGGCGCGGGGCATGTTCCCGCTCGAAGCGGGCGCAGAACTGTTGATCCGGTGCGGCCGGGTGTACGAGGGTGCGCCGTGGATCGTGCAGGGCTCCCACCGCGTCTATGTGGACTGTGAGCGGCTGTTGGATGCGGCCGGGGCGTGGAGTGGGGGAGAGCGCCGCATGGCCCTTGTTGCCGCGTCGCTGTTGGAAGGCGCGCCGGTCAGTCTCTATGACTTGGTGCCCGGTCTGGATCGTCGCAACGCGGCCCTGGTGCTGGCCGCCATCGCGCACGCGGCAGGCTCGCACGCGGACACCCCCGAGCCGGAGGTGACCTGGCGCGACGGCAAGCCCGTGGCCATCCGCCGAGGTGGCACGGAACCGCTGGGCAGTCTCTACCCGTGGCCGGAGGTGACACAGTGACTGCGACGTTTGTGGCTATCGGTGTGCTCACCCTGGCGGCCGCTGGGTTGATCCTGTGCTGGCCTGGGGTGCCGCTGTGGCGGCTCCCCAGAGTGGCCCTGATCTTGTGGGCCGTGTGGTTCCTGCTCGCCTGCCTGGCGCTGGCGAGCGTTCTGAATCGGGTTGTGTAGACCTTTTAGTCGGCCAGAAGGGGCAAGAAGAAATGAGCGTGGACGAGTTGGAGGCGCGCAGGAAGAGCGCGCGCCGCATTGGGCGGATTGGGGCGCTGGTCACGGCCATCGTCGGCACAGTTCTGGTGGGTCTTCTCGTGGCGACTGGTGGCATGCGCGGGTGGCGGCTGTTCGTGTTGGCGGACCTTCTGGCTGCCGTGGTCGCAGCCTGGTGGGTGTTGGTTCCGGCGATGATCGCCAGAGCCCAGGGGATCGAGCTGGATTGAGTGGGCCACTGACGTTCGTTTTCGAGCAGGTGGTGGCCACCAGGTTGCCGAGGCCGCGCCAGCGGCTCGAAACCCCCGCTCAGTGAGCATGGTGAACGAAAGCTAGTGATTGGCCGACTATCGAGCAGGAAGGGGCTGTGGTGGCGATTGTGGGCAAGTTGGGGCGCGTGCAGCGGCCTTCGCAGGCTTCGGCCGGCGCACGCCAGGAGGTGGCCGAATGACCGTCTGGGGATATGCCAGGGTATCCACCCAGGACCAGGACACCGCACCGCAGTTCGAGGCCCTACGACGGGCCGGGGTCGCGGCCGAGAACATCGTCACCGACCACGCGAGTGGTGCGCGGACCGACCGGCCGGGACTCGCGTCGCTGCTGGCCCAGGTGCAGCCGGGCGACGTGCTCACCGTGTGGAAGTTGGACCGCCTGGGCCGATCCCTGTCCCACCTGGTGCAGACGGTCGAGGACTTGGGGCAACGCGGCGTGGAGTTCCGCAGCCTCACGGAGGCCCTGGACACGACGAGCCCGGCCGGGCGGTTGCTCTTTCATGTGATCGGCGCTGTGGCCCAGTTTGAGCGAGACTTGACCAGTGAGCGCACGCGTGCGGCATTGGAGGTTGCGCGGTCGTCGGGGCGGCCGATGGGCCGCCCGTCGAAGGTCACTAGAGAGCAGTTCGCGCTAGTTCACCGGATGGCGCGGGCCGGTGCGAGTCAGTCGGTGATCGCGGCCACGACGGGCCTTAGTCGGCCTGTCGTCGGCCGTGTGGTGCGAGGCGAGATTGCGAGCCTCGCGAAGTTCGAGGGAGCCGCCCAGGAGGGCGAGCTGCCGCTCTACGAGAGTGAGGATTGAGCATGAGTGAACCCCAAGGAATCGACGCCCAGGAGCGTGCCGCTCGGCTGGCCGATCTTGAGGCAGCCAAGCACAGTGCCGAAATGGAAGGCGGCCACGTCCCGGCCGAAGCCGAGGCCATCTTGCGCGAGTACGCGGAGGGTCGGATCAGCGAGGACGAGATGGATCGTCAGTTGCGCGCCAAGTTCGACATTCCGACACGCTGATGCCCGCGCCGTGGGAGGTTGGCGACGACAACGCGAAGTGGGTCGGGTACTTGGACCCGGCCCACTTTGACGCCGCCGTGGGGGAGTATGTGCTGCGTAACCGAGTGGGTGCCGCCACCTATGCGAAGTTGCGGGAGAAGGAAGACGTGATGGTGGCCCGTCGAGCCATGACACTGCGAGCGTCTGGCCTGCCCAGGAGTTTTGATCTAGACGGTTTGAAGTCGATCCACGGGCACTTGTTCCAAGACGTGTACGAGTGGGCCGGGCAAGTTCGGACGGTGGACATCGCCAAGGGTCACGGCTTCTTTGAGAAGCCTGACCGCATCGAGGCAAGGTTGGGTCGGGTGGCCGAGGGGTTGGAAGCGGCCGACTTCTTCCGTGGGATGCAGCACACCCAGGCGGCGAGGGGTCTGGCGATGATCTACAACGAGGTGAATCAGGCGCACCCGTTCCGGGAAGGAAACGGGCGCACTCAGCGGGAGTTCCTGAGCGCCATTGCGCGGGTGTCGAATCGGGTGATCGACTGGCAGCGCGTCCAGGGTCCGGTGAATGATTTGGCGTCGGAGGCTGCTAGGCAAGGTGACCGCTCGCTGCTCAATGACGTGTTCCATCACATCGTGCACGAGCGGCCGGTTGGTCGGATGAAGCTGGCCGACCGCATCGACGCCAAGGCGGACGAGTTGCGCCAGGCCAAGGAGGCCGCGCGGGATGCGAAGAAGATGCCCGACCAGCGGCGTACAATGGAAGGCAAGACCTACAGGGAAGGGAGGTAAGCGACCATGGGCATTGTGGCCATCATCGCTATCTCGCTGGCCGTCGCACTGATCGGCATCTTCTTCCAGGTGTTCATCGCGATTCTGCGTCTAGCTGTCGATCTGCTCTTCGGTCTGCTGGCTCTTCTCGGGCGGGGCATCATCGCCGCTGCCCGAGGTGCTGGCGAGGCTATCGGCCGCCGCTGACCGACCGGGCACGACGAGGGACTTTTCGGCGCGCGTCAGGGCGAAGACCTTGGCCAGGTCCGAGCGACTCAGATCGCCAGCATTCAACAACGCCGTGGCCGATTCCTGGGCGGCAGCAACGGCCCCCCGAACCTCATCGAGCGCGCTTGCGAACCCTCGCAGGCGCGCTCGCTTTTGCTTGAGCACCTCCTGATCCTCGCGCAGTAGCTCGTCAATCACGCCGTCAATCTTCTTGTCGCTCATTGGACCTCCCGTGGGTGCGCATTGGCCGTTCGTTTCTTCCCAGTCTAGACCAAGGACCAACAGGACATGTACGCTGTCAGTAGAGGGGTAGCAAGCATAGCGTCTGGTAACCAGACGCGACCACGGCAAGGCCGTGAGTCAATACGGGGCAAGCCCCGGACCCGATAGGAGAGACTGTGAGCAAGGACGAGGGCCGCACGCGCCGAGTTCGAAAGCTCCTGTCCTTCAACGATGCCGAATGGGCGACGGTCAAGCGCCGCATGGAGCTTGCCGAAGCGACCAGCTTCGACGCCTTTGCCCGGAGGGTGCTGCTGGACGGCGAGGTGAAGGTGAAGACCACGGCCTTTGATGTTTCACAGCTCAGGGTTGAGCTGTCCAGGATCGGCAACAACGTGAACCAGATCGCTCGACAGGTGAACACGGAGGACGGAATCACCTATGAGCAGATGGTCGCAACGCGCACCCTCTTGAGCCAGATTCAGCGACTCCTGGAACGTCAAGGAAGCCGCGAGGTGGAGAGCTGATGGCCACCGTCAAGATGAAGCAGATCAAGAAGACTGTTGGGAGGGCCATCGCCTACATCGTGCGCGACAGCGCCACCAAGAACGGCCTCCTGGTCTCGACTAACGCAGCCGTGATCGACCCGTCAGACTCCCGAGCCATCGCAGCCCAGTTCGAGCAGACGAACCGCACTGTAGGCACAGGGCGCGGCTCAGTCCTGGCCCATCATCTCAAGCAGAACTTTGACCCCAGCGACCCGATTGACCCGGAGACCGCGCACCGGCTAGGGGTTGAGCTGGCCGAGAAGGTGACGGGTGGACGGCATGAGTACGTGATCGCTACTCACATCGACAAGAACCACGTCCACAACCACATCATCTTCAACGCGGTGAGCTTCGAGAGCGGCCGGAAGTTCCGAGTCGAACGGAGCACTATCGGGCAGATCCGCGAGATTTCTGACGAGATGTGCCTACGCGAAGGCGTCAAGACCCTGCCGCCCTTCAAGCGGGCAACCGGGTTCGACCTCAAGGACTTGTACCGCGTGATTCGTGGCGACAGTGCTAAGGAGCGGATCAGGACCGAGATTGATAAGGCGGCTACCAGGGCAACCACATGGCAGCAGTTCGAGGCGCTGTTGAAGCAGTCGGGCATTACGATTGCACGTCGCAGTGGCACCCTGTCATTCCGCGACGCTACCCAGGCCAGCAACGCGGTTCGTGACTGGAAGCTGGGGGAGGCATTCACGGAGGATGCCATCATGGCGCGCCTGTCGAGGACGAGCGTCAATCGCATCGACTTCGACAAGAGCATGATCATGAGGACCACGGAGAAGGCTCACATCGTGCGCGTGCCAGGAACGCGGGGAAAGCTGTTCTTGACGATCCCACTGAGCCAGGTGGTGCAGCACGGAGAGCGCACCTATCGGGCATACGTGCACGCCAACGCGCGGCATGTCCTGGCCGATCAACGAGGCAACTACGCGGGCGAGGTCGCAACGGCAGGACTCTACGAATGGTTCGCGACGCCGCGCGAGATGCTCGCCCGCCAACGCTACGGACGATACTCAGGCACCTACTCGGGGGTTGACCTCCGAGAGGTTCACGGGTGGCGTGACTCGCTCAATGCGTTGCACCAGCTCGAAGACTTGGCGAACACACAGAGCAGGTGGCTTGTCGGGTCGGGAATGGACGCACCCGAGGCCCTAGCGAGCGCGAAGCAGAAGCTGAAGGGAACCAGGATCGAGTTCCAATCGCAGCTTGTCGCACTCACGGACCGGATCGAGAACGAGGAACTGGGCGAGGTCGAGCTGGCAGGGCTACAAGCCACACTGAGGAACCTAGAGCGCGAAATCAACACGCTCAAGCGTGACGTGACCGTGCTGACACATGTCAGCGAGAACCGAAAGGCAGGTGCAACCGTGGCCGAGCGAATCCACGAGAAGATGAGGGAGCAAGAGCGACGGCGGACCCTGGCGCACGAGGCGGCCGAGGACGACCGCGAGGCCCGCGACCCCGACCGTGACGGCGACCTTGGCACACCCAACGACCCCGACCGGGACGGAGACGTGGGCACCCAGACGCAAGACCGCAGGCCGTCACTGGCCGAACGCATCGCAGAGCGCGCAGCGACCCAGCGCAGCACACGCGAAGACCGCAGCAACGACGGAAGGAGGCGCTGACCTATGTCGCTCACCGAGGCAGCGGAGAACCAGACCGAGAGAGTCACCTTGGAAATGTCGCGCGGCGCAGTGCGCGCAACCCTCGCCATGACGGGGGGTGGACTCGACAACGGCCGGCGAGCAGTCATGGACGCCCTGGCACACTTCCGCGACGCCCTAGCCCAGGCCGCAACCAAGCGAATGAAGACGGGCAAGGTGAGTCTCACGACCTTTGCCGAGCAGTCTCATGGACAGCGCGAAGTGGTCTCGCTCGACGACAAGAAGCTCACCCGTGAGGTCTCGAAGCAGCTCCAACGTTACGGCGTGACGTTCGCTGTGGAGCGCTCAGGAGACGCCCGAACCTTTCATCTCGCAGGCGCCGACGCCCAGGTGATGGCGCACGCACTGGACCGCGCAACCAAGACCATTGACGACCGGGCAGCACGCGCGGCCGCCAAGGTCAGCTTGGCCGACCGGATCAAGGAGAAGGTCGAGACCAAGAAGGCCAGCAGGGGAGCCGAGAAGCTGGACAAGATGGTGGAGCACGAGCGCCCCAAGAGCCGGGGGAGGAACTGATGAAGAAGGTTTCGTCGGTCTTGCTCGTCGTGCTGTTTGGGGCCGTATTCTGGCTTGGGGACCGGGTGACGGAGGGTGTGCGGCACGGAACCGCAGGCAAGTCCGGGCAGGCGCTTCTCAAGGTTCTGCCGGACGTGGCCGGAATGGTGGCCAGCCGGATCAAGGCGGACCCGCTCACGCTCTCGACGGCCCGGCCGGACCTCATCGGCGGGGTGGTGGCCGCCGTCCTGTTGTTCCTGATCGTCATGTACGCGGTGACCTCCAAGGTCACGCGACGGCCCGGCGAGGAACAGGGATCGGCCGCGTGGGCGACTCCCCGCGATATCGCCCCCCTGACCACCAAGGACCGCACCAAGCGCCTCCAGCTCACCGCCACCGAATCCCTGGCCATCGACACCCGCAAGACCCAGCGCAACCTCAATGTGTTGGTTGTGGGCGGCGCAGGCACCCGCAAGACGCGCGGCTACGTCATGCCGAACCTGGCCCAGGTGGACATGAGCAGCGCCATTACCGATCCGAAGGGCGAGATTCAGCGCGAGATTGGCCCCACCTTGGAATCTCGGGGCTACGACGTGCGCACCTTCAACTTGATCGACCTGCAACACTCCCACCACTTCAACGCCTTCAAGTACTTTGACGAAGAGAACCCCGAAACGTCGGTGATGCAACTGGCCGAGTGCATCATGACGAACACCAGCGGCACCGAGGGCAACAAGGGAGACGCCTTCTGGGACCGCGCCGAACGAGCCCTGCTGACAGCACTCATCGCCTATGTGTGGGCGACGGTGGCCGACCAGGACGACCGGGAGGCGTCACTGGTGGACGTGGTGGATTTGCAGAAGCAGATGGCAGCGAGCGAGGAAGCAGCGGACAGCTTTGAATCGACCGTCGATCAGCAGATGGCGGCCGCCCGCGAACTGGTGGCGGAGTGGCGCGACCAGGCCGAGGTGAGCGACCCCCAGGAAGAGCTAGTGATGAATGTGCTCGATTTCGCTACGCGGCAGTACCGCACGTTTGAGCAGGGCGCAGGCGAGACGAAGAAGAGCATCATCATCAGTTTGGGTGTTCGCCTTGCACCGCTCGACATGAACGCCGTGCGCCGCATCATCGCGGACGACAACCTGGACCTGGACGAGCTGGGGCAAAAGCCCATGGCCCTGTTCCTGGCGATCCCCGACACTCACCAGACCTTCCGCTTCCTGGCCACGATCTTCTGGACGACGCTCTACAGCCACAACATTTACCTGGCTGACCACTCAGAGACCGGACACCTGCCCCGGCCGGTGCACACGTTCTTGGATGAGTTCGCCAACATTGGCAAGATCCCTGGCTTCCCGCAGCTCGTGGCCACCATGCGGTCCCGTGGGCTGAGCACCAGCATCATCATCCAGTCGAATGCCCAGGGCAAGGAGCTGTGGAAGGAGGCGTGGCCCGGTGTGGTGGGCAACTGTGACACGTTGCTCTACCTTGGTGGCCGCGACTTTGAGACCCACAAGTGGATCAGCGAGCAGTTGGGCGACCAGACCGTTGTCACCCAGGAGACCTCCAAGACCTATGGAGTGAACAACTCGCAGAGCCGCAGCAACCACATCATCAAGCGATCCTTGATGACTCCTGATGAAGTGGGCCGTATGTCGAACGAGCTTGCGATCCTCATCGTGCGAGGCTTGCGCCCCTTCAAGAGTCGGAAGGCGCAGCTGCACGCGCCGAAGTGACGGCACGCTCAATCCGAGCAGCTAGGTAGCTGAAAACGTCCCCCAGGTCGGCCGGTACGCGATACGTCACCGGCCGACCTTGACGTGCTTCTGACTTGGGAGGATCGGCGATGATGAGCCCCCCATCTTCCAGGGCAGCCAGATCGCGTGAGAGGGACGGCAGAGGGGTCGCCAGGCCCTTGCGTAGCTGGGCTGTGGTGAATTGCCCCCCGACGCCAACGCAGCTCAAGAGCAGCTCAAAGCGGCGCGCGTTGAGCTGGTCTAGCGCGGCGCGCGCGGCTTCGGGGAGGACTTCATCTGTCATAGATTGCATTCTGTCATAGACACCTTTCACGCTTTTCGTATAGTATAATACGAGAAGACCCACCAAGAAGGAGCAACGCAATGGACATGATGGCCACGATTCTCAAGCTCTTCACCCAGTTCGCCACCATCGGCGGCGGCCTGTGGCTCGTCTGGGGTGCGATCACCACCGGCCTGGCCCTCAAGGACCACAACGGCCCGCAGATTCAGAGCGGTGTGTGGCAGATCGTCGGCGGTGGCCTCATCATCGCGGCTGCCCAGCTCTTCGGGAACATCGCACTCAACTAAAGGGGTTGTGAATGGATCAGCTTCTCATTGAGATGCTCAACGCACTGGGCGACGGTGCACAGGGGCAAGTCGGGGGGCTGCTCCAGTCGCCAGAGGACTACAACCCCGCCCTGTACGCCGCCGCGCAGGCGATCCACAATGGCGCGGTGAAGCCGGTGACGGCCATCGTTCTGGCCATCATGTCTGTGCTCATGTTGGCCGAGATTTCCGCCAGGGTCGACGGCGACCGCGAGCTAGGCGTGAAGATGGTCGCCGCGGCCATGTTCAAGATCGCCCTCACGATCATCGTCGTCCAGAACGCCATGCTCGTACTCGAAGCGATCAACGCAGTCACCACCTCAATCGCCCAAGCAGTGGACAAGACGGCCATTGCCACACCCGAGGCGTCCAGCGTGCGGCTAGGCGATCAACTGGCCGACAAGGTCAAAGACGCCGGAACAGTCAAGCAACTTGGCCTACTCCTGGTGGTCTTCCTCCCCTGGCTGGTGGCCGAGACGGTCGGCGTAGTCGGCACGGTCCTGGTCTTCGTGAGGTTCCTACAGCTCTACATGCTGACGGCCTTCTCATCCTTGCCGGTCGCATTCTTTGGCCACCCCGATACCAAGTCGATGGCGATTGGCTACCTGAAACGCTATGCAACAACGGCGCTTCAAGGGGTCATGCTGCTGCTGGCCTTCAAGCTGTATCAGGCGCTCATGAGCGGGTGGTTGACCGGGAACGTCCACTACGACAACGGCGACATCTTCAAATTCATGGTGACCAGCTTCGGTCACTTGCTCGTCGGCCCCCTGGTGCTCGGTTTCTTGCTGGTGGGCACCAGTGGTCTGGCCAAGGCCATCGTCGGGGAGGGCTGACCCATGGCACTCGAAATGAAGGTCTACCGCGAGATTCGAGGGTATGAGGCCAAGGTCATTGCAGGCATGAGCTGGCGTCAGCTCGGCTCTATGGCTCTTGGCGTCCCGGTCGGTGGAGGAATCTTCGCCGCCCTGGCCATCACCCTGCACAACACCGCCGGATGGAGCTGGGAACGGGCAACGAACTGGGCTCTCTACGCGATGTTCATTGCCCTTGTCCCCTTTGCCGCATGGGGTTGGTGGAGGCCCAAGTCGCTCAAGCCCGAGCAATACATCGGGTACCTGTTCCGCCACCTCACCGAACGAAAGGTCATCTTCTATGACGACACCTACCGACCTGATGGACCAGCCGGAGGCCGAGCAGACGGCACCCGACGCAAAGACCCCCGCCGACCTGCCCAGCGGCGTGGAAGCCGAGCAGAAGAACGCCCGAAGAGGAAAGCGCGCAAGGCTGTTCCCCAAGAGCATTCTCCCCGGCCGCCGATCTTCGAGCGACTCCGACGCCGCCGACCCGGAGAAGAACAAGCCGGGTGAGTTCAAGGGGCGCAAGCACATCGGCACCGACGATGCCCGCCCCGCGAAGCGCGCCCCCCGCAAGACCAGCGACGTCCTGGGCTACCGGGCCATGCTTCCGAGCGGAGTTGCCTGGCTGGGGGCCGACGAGTGGAGCGCCACACTGCGCATCAGCGACATCAACTACCTGGCGGCCGAGCAGGACACCCAAGAGGCAGTGGTGGACCGCTGGGCACGTTTCCTGAACAGCTTCGGTGCAGGAATGCGCGTCGAGGTGACCGTGCTGAACCGGGTGCTCGATGATGAAGCCGTTGCGAGCCTGGTGGCCAAGGAGCTGCACGGCGACGAGATTGACCAGTGGCGCGAGGACTTCAACAAGATGGTGCGGGGCCGCCTCGCCTCGGTTGCCGGGAACACCATCACTCAGAAGTTCCTCACCGTCACAGTCCAAGAGAGCGACCGGGAGAAGGCCGAAGCGAACCTCATCCGTACCGCCCATGAGGCCGCCGCCCAGCTCGCAGCCATGGACGGGTGCCGCGCCGAGCTGCTCAATCGTGCCGAGCGTCTGCAAGTGTTCTCCCACATCTTGCGGCCCTACGAGACGTTCGCCTTTGATGAGGACAGCTTTGACCCTAACCACAGGGTCGCAACAGCCGATTTCGTGGCCCCGTGGGCTATCGAGCGCACGACCAGCGACGGACCCCTGATCTTCCGCAACCCGTCCGGAGACACCTACCACCAGACGCTGTGGATCAGGGACTATCCCGCATGGCTCAGCGACCGCCTGATTTCGGAGCTGGCCGATATCAAGTGCACCCTCAGCGTGAGCCTGCACCTTGAGCCCTACGACCAGGTAGACGGCATGACGATGGTTCAGCGCCAGATTGCCGAGCTGGAAATGCAGACCATCGCCGAGCAGAAGAAGGCTGCCAAAGCGGGATATGACCAAGAGTTCATCCCTCACAAGCTGCAAGAGGCCAACCGCGAGGCCCGCGAGCTGCGCACCGAGCTTGAGCAGAGCAACCAGAAGATGTTCAGCACGGTCATTGTGATTGGGCTCAGCGGCCCGAGCCGCGAGATTCTGGACCAGAACGTGAAGCGCGCCTTGCGCGTCATTCGCAAGCTCTCGTGCCAAGCCGAGGTCACGTCGTACATGCAGCACGACGCGCTGACCACGGAACTGCCGATCGGTGTCCGGCGCATCCCCATGCGACGCACGCTCACCACCGCGAGCGCCGCCATCATCGTGCCCTTCACGACGCAGGAACTGCACGTCAAGGGCGGCTCCTGGTACGGGCTCAACGCGCAGTCGGGCAATGCCATCGTGGCCGACCGCACCAAGACAGTGAACGGCAATGGGTTCATCCTGGGCACTACCGGCAGCGGCAAGTCACAGGCCGCCAAGGCGGAGATCACCAACGTCTTCCTGGATCGCCCTGACGACGACATCATCATCATCGACCCCGAGCGCGAGTATGAGCCGCTCATGCAGGCGTTCCGCGGCTCCATCGTGCGGATTGATGCTGGCTCGCGCGACCACCTCAACGCCATGGACATTGAGCTGGGGGTGGAGCTGGGCGAGGACGACCCGATCAAGACCAAGGCGGACTTCGTGCTGTCCATGCTCGGCTCGCTCATCGGCAGCCGGGACGGCCTCACCCCGACTCAGCGCAGCCTCATCGACCGCTGTGCAGTCGCCCTTTACCGCCAGTACTCGGCCGAGCAGGACGAGCGGGAAATGCCGACTCTGGGAGACCTCCGGGAAGCCCTCGCGGCTACCCAGAACCCCGAGGCCATCGAGCTGGCCGACGCGCTGGAAATCTACACCGTGGGCAGTCTCAACGCGTTCGCCCAGCAAACGAACGTTGACGTGCAGAACCGGCTCATCAGCTACGACATTTCCCGGTTGGGCACCGAAATGAGGACGTTCGGCATGATGGTCATCCTTGACCAGGTGTGGAACCGAGTCGCTCGCAACCGCGCGGAGGGCCGCCGCACCTGGCTCTACATTGATGAGTTCCATTTGCTGTTCAGCAACCCCTATTCGGCCGAGTACTTCCGCGCGATGTACAAGCGTGCGCGCAAGTGGGGCCTCATCCCCACCGGGATCACGCAGAACATCGAGGAACTGCTGAGCAACGAGGATGCCCGCCTCATGCTGGCCAACTCGAACTTCCTCCAACTGTTGGCCCAGACCGCGACCGACGCGGACAGCCTGTGCCACCTGCTGCACCTCAGCGAAGAGCAACGACGGGCCTTCACGAACGTCCCACCAGGTTGCGGCCTTCTGCGCTCGGGCAATGCGCTCGTCCCGTTCGACAACCGGATGCCCACCTCATCGAAGCTCTACCGACTGTTCAGCACGAAGTTTGGAGAGGAATAAACCCTGTGGCAATGCGACGGACAGGGCAAGAGCCCAGCGTCACCCGGCAGCTCGGCCAGCTCGGTCTGAATACCAGGTCCGTCCGGGGCACCGACCAAACGGACGGTGCCCCGGCGGCCCGGCGCTCACCTCAGAGCAGCTCCCCAAGTTGGTACGGCAGTCAGGAGGGCTCGCAGAGCCGCCCGAGCAGCTCCCCGAGCTGGTACGGCAACCAGGCTCGCCAGGAGGGCTCGCAGAGCCGCCCGAGCAGCTCCCCGAGCTGGTACGGCAACCAGGCTCGCCAGGAGGGCTCGCAGAGCCGCCCGAGCAGCTCCCC
>NZ_JBCDMV010000037.1:0-19522 GCF_038433135.1 Luteococcus sp. H91
TGTTTCGGTGGTCATGTCAAAAGGGAAACACCCGGTCCCATTCCGAACCCGGAAGTTAAGCCTTTTAGAGCCGATGGTACTGCAGGGGGGACTCTGTGGGAGACTAGGACACCGCCGGACTTACAAATACCCCTGGAGGGATCATTCATTTGATACCTCCGGGGGTATTTTAATGTTCTGGAACGGAAACGATCGCGCGTGTTGGACGCGTGCGGCAGGATGGACTCATGGCTGACTACCCAAGCAACAACTCCCGCGACAACCACGAACGTGGCCGCGGGCGGCCGCAGCGAGACGACCGCGCCCCCCGGCGCGACGATCGCGGCCCCCGGGGCGAAGGCCCCTCGCAGGAGAGCCGCGGGTACCGGGGCGATTCCCGTCGAGACTCCCGCTCCGATGGCGGCTACGCCGGCCGGCCGAGCCAGGATCGAGGTGGCTACCGCGGACGCAGCGAGGACGAGGGCCGCGGCTACCAGGGACGGGGCTGGAACCGTCAGTCCGATGATTCCCGATCCGAGGGTGGCTACAGCAACCGCCAGAGTGGTGACAGCCGCGGTTACCAGCGTCGCGACGGTGAGGAGCGCGGCTATTCGCGTCGCCCCGTGGAGGGGCGTGGCTACGGTCGCGACGATGACCGTCCCCGCGCCGACCGCGGCGATCGTGGTGACCGAATGGATCGCGGTGACCGGGGCGAGCGTGGCTACCAGCGTCGCGATGGTGACGAGCGTGGCTATTCGCGCCGTCCCGTCGAGGGCCGTGGGTACGGTCGCGACGATGTTCGCCCCCGTACTGATGGCCCCCGTACTGGTAGTGATGGCCCCCGTACTGATCGCACGGATCGCGGTGACCGGAGCGAGCGCGGCTATCGCGGCAATGATGACCGGCGTGGCCCGCGTCGCGAGGATTCCCGCGACGACCAGCGCGGGTACCGCGGCCGCGACGAGCGTCGCGACGGGGGCGGCGACCGCTATGAACGTGGCCCGCAGAACCGCTCCGACCGACGGGGCGGGGATCGCCCGGTGCGTCGGGACTTCCGGGAGGATCGTCCCCGTCGCGACGAGGACGACTTCGTGCGTCCCGGGCTCGCCGCCCGTGAGGACGAGCCGGAGACCCCCGAAGACATTGACGAGAAGTCGCTGCCCTTCCCGGTGCGCGCGGAACTGCGTGGCCTGCCGAAGGATCTGGGACACATCGTCGCCGCGCACCTGGTTGCCGCCGGTGAACTGATCGACGAGGATCCCGCGCTGGCCTACCGGCATGCCGAGGCCGCCCGTCGTCGGGCGGCCCGTCTGCCCGTCGTGCGGGAAGCCACCGCGGAGACCGCCTATGCGGCCGGGGAGTTCGCCGTCGCGCTGAACGAGTACCGGGCGCTGCGGCGGATGACCGGCGGTGCCGACTATCTGCCGGTGATGGCCGACTGCGAGCGTGCCCTGGGTCGCGCCGATGCCGCGTTGAAGCTGGCGAAGGAAGCAGCCAACCAGCCGCTGGATGCGACGCAGCGGGTGGAGATGCTGCTGGTGGAATCTGGTGCGCGTGATGACCTGGGACAGCGCGCGGAAGCGCTGCGGCTGTTGAAGAATGCGATCGGCGACAAGACCGTGAGCAAGCAGGGCCAGTCCCGGCTGCGCTACGCCTATGCCGACCTGCTGGAGCGCAGCGGGCAGAGCGACGCCGCCAAGCAGTGGTTCACCTCTGCCGGCAAGTACGACGCCGAGGGTCTGCTGGACGTGGAGGATCGGCTGAACCAGCTGGATGGCTTCGTGCTGGAGATCGGCGAGGACGACGACGAGTCGATCGAGGCTTCGGAGGCGAACGACGACCAGGACGGGTCGGAGGACGGCGAGGCGGAGCCCGACGTCACTGTGCAAGACGAGGCGGGGCAAGACGAGGCGGGGCAGGACGAGGTGGGGCAGGCATGAGCGAACAGGCTGGCCAGGCGCTGGTCGACGGCTACCAGGCCGCGCTGTTCGACCTGGACGGCGTGGTCTACCTGGGCCCCGCCCCGGTGGAGGGTGCCCCGGAGGGGATCCAGGCGCTGAAGCAGCGCGGCACCCGGCTGGGTTATGTCACCAACAACGCCGCCCGCAAGCCTGAGGCGGTCGTTGAGCACCTGACCGAGCTGGGTGTTCCGGCGGAGCTGCCAGATGTGGTCACCAGCGCGCAGGCCGGTGCCCAGATGCTCGCGGAGCAGCTGGAACCCGGCAGCGCGGTGCTGATCGTCGGGACCGAGGCCTTGGCCGACGAGGTGGCTGCCGTCGGGTTGAAGCCCGTCTGGTCTTCCCAGGAGCAGCCGGTGGCCGTGATCCAGGGCTACGACCCGCAACTGACCTGGCCGCGGCTGGATGACGCCTGTCTGGCGGTGCAGCGCGGGGCGCAGTGGTTTGCCACCAATACCGACAGCACCCGCCCCACCGACAAGGGGCTGGTGCCCGGCGCCGGTGCCCAGATCCAGGCCGTGCAGCTCACCGTGAAGGTGCAGCCCCAGGTGGCCGGCAAGCCCTACCCGCCGCTGCTGCTGGAGACGATGCGTCGGATGGGCACCGAGCAGGCCATCTTCGTCGGGGACCGGCTGGACACCGACGTGATGGGCGCCGTCGCGGTGCAGATGGACTCGCTGTTCGTCTTCACCGGCGCCCACGGCAAGCATGACCTGCTGGCCGCCGGCGAGGACGCCCGCCCCACCCACATCGGCCACGACCTGCGTGCCCTGCTGGAACCGGCCCGGGTGGTCACCCGCTCCGGTGCCAGCTGCACGGTGGGGGAGCAGATCGCCACCCTGAACGACGGCGTGATCACCCTGGCGCAGGTGCCGGCCGAGCGTGAGCCGCAGCTGGATGCCCTGTGGGCCATCCTGCAGTTGGCCTGGGACACCCCGGGCGCGACGGCACCCGTCGTCGACGAGCTCACCCTGCTGCCCTGAGAGGCCACCACCGATGACCGAGCAGACCCCCGAGGCTCCCCGCGTGCCGGAGCCGCCGCAGACCGGCAATGCCGTGATCGACCAGGCGCTGGCCGAGCTGGTGGATCTGCAGGAGGCGGATCTGGCCGAGCACCACGACCGGCTGAGCGCCGCGCAGGATGTGCTGACCGGTGTGCTGGAGACCAGCCGCAATGCCGTCCAGACACCCATCCCCGGCGTGCTGCGCCCCCGCTCGCAGGACGGCCAGCATGGCTGAGGGCACCCGATTGGACGTCGAGATGGTGGAACGCGGCCTGGCGCGCAGCCGGAGCCTGGCCCGCAAGCTGGTGGAGGACGGCCTGGTGCAGGTGGCCGGCCGGCCCGCCAGCAAGGCGTCGCAGCAGGTGCCCGTCGGGGCTGAGATCACCCTGACCGAGCACGTCCAGTGGGCCTCCCGCGCCGCCTTCAAGCTGCTCGGGGCGCTCGATTCGCTGGGCTGGGATCGGGTTCCGGAAAGGGTGCTGGATGCCGGGGCCAGTACCGGTGGTTTCACCGAGGTGCTGCTCAGCCGGGGCGCGCTGCAGGTCTACGCCGTCGACGTCGGCCACGGCCAGCTGGTGGATTCGCTGCGGGGCGATCCGCGCGTCGTGGTGCGCGAGGGGCTGAACCTGCGCGACCTCACGCTGGACGACCTGGAGGGCCGCCCGGTGGATCTGGTGGTCTGTGATGTCTCCTTCATCAGCCTGAAACTGCTGCTGGATCCACTCTTCGCAGTGCTCGCCCCCGGTGGGCGGGCCCTGTTGATGGTCAAGCCGCAGTTCGAGGTGGGGCGCAAGAACCTCACGTCCACCGGCGTGGTCCGCGACGAGGCCCTGCGGCTGGCCGCCGTCGACGACGTCATTGCCCACGCCGAGGCGCTGGGGTGGCGCACCGACTGGCGGGAGCAGAGCCAGCTGCCCGGGCCGGCCGGCAACATCGAGTACTTCGTGCTCTTCGAGCGGTCCCGGTGAGCAGCACTGCCCGGATCTGTCACAGGGCCCGGCTAGGGTGATTTCCGTGACCGAGCAGCAGAGCATGACAAGCCCCACCACCCCGAAGCCCGGGCGGCGGGTGGCCGTGATGCTGCACCCGCACCGGGAGCAGGCGCTGAAGGCCGCCGTCGCCTTCGTGCTTCGGATCGCGGAGCGCGGCATCCAGACCGTCGTTCTGCCCGAATGCGCCGAGCGGATGGTGCCGGCCCTGGCAGGCCGGGCCGAGGTGGCTGTGATGGGCGACGAGGATCCCCAGGTGGAGCTGGTGGTGATCTTCGGCGGCGACGGCTCCATCCTGCGCGGTGCGGAGATCGCGCTGCCTTGGGAGGTGCCCTTGCTGGGCGTCAACCTGGGCCACGTCGGCTTCCTCGCGGAGCTGGAGGCCTCGGAGACGGCGCAACTGGTGGACCAGGTGGTCGCCCGCGCCTACCAGGTGGAACGTCGTCTGACCCTGTCGGTGGAGGTCTTCGACGCCTACGGCAAGCTGCAATGGACCAATTTTGCCGTCAACGAGGTGTCGGTGGAGAAGATCGCCCGGGAACGGATGATCGAGGTACTGGCGATGGTGGATGACCGCCCCCTGTCCAAGTGGGGCTGCGACGGTGTGTTGGTCTGCACCCCGACGGGTTCCACCGCCTACGCCTTCTCCGCAGGCGGGCCGGTGATGTGGCCGGATGTGGAGGCGATCGAACTGGTGCCGCTCTCCGCGCACGCCCTGTATGCCAGGCCGTCGGTTCTCAGCCCGAAATCCCGGGTGGACCTGGTGGTCAGCCTGGAACGCCAGATTCCCGCCGTGGTCTGGGCCGACGGTGCGCGCAGCGTCGACGCCGCCCCCGGCAGCCGGATCAGCCTGTGCCGGGGCGAACACGACCTGTTGATCGCCCGGCTGGCCCCGCAGCCCTTCACCACTCGATTGGTGAAGAAGTTCGAGCTGCCGGTCGAGGGTTTCCGGGGCCGTCGCTGATGCTGACCGAGCTGCGGATCGAGGGGCTTGGCGTGATCGCCGAGACCGGGATCGAATTCCATCGGGGCATGACCGCCGTCACCGGTGAGACCGGCGCCGGCAAGACCATGGTGGTCAGCAGCCTGGGGCTGCTGATGGGAACCCGTGCCGACTCCGGTGTGGTGCGCCACGGCGCGAAACGCGCCCTGGTTGAGGGCCGCTTCACCGGCGTCGAACCGGTCACCGAGCGGGTGGAACAGGCCGGCGGTCTGGTGGAGGACGGTGAACTGCTGCTGGCCCGGCAGGTGAGCAGCTCCGGCCGCTCCCGAGCCTTCGTCGGTGGGGCGCAGAGCTCGGTGGGGGCACTGGCCGAGATCAGCGGGGAGCTCGCCACCATTCACGGCCAGTCGGAACAGATCCGGCTGGGCACCCCCGAACGCCAGCGGGAGGTGCTGGACCGCTTCTGCGGCGCCAAGCACGCCGCGGCCCTGGCCGGCTACCGCGCCGACTTCGAGACCCGGGCCCGGTTGCGCGCCGAGCTGGCCGAGCTGGAGACCCGGGCGCGGGAACGTGCCCGGGAACAGGACCTGCTGCGTTTCGGCCTGGACGAGATCGCGGCGGTGGAGCCGCAACCGGGTGAGGACCAGGCGCTGGCCGCCGAGGCCACCCGGCTGCAGGCCGTCGACGACCTGCGCCAGCTGGCCGAGACCGCGTCGGCGGCGCTCAGCGGATCGGTGGATGGCTACGACGATGCCCCCGGTGTGGTCGGGCTCTTTGGCCAGGCCCGCAAGGCGATGGAGCAGGCCGAGACCCTGGATCCGGCGGCCGCCGAGGTGGCCCAGCAGATGCGCGAGGCCGGTTTCCAGCTGAACGAGGCGGCCGCCCAGCTCTCCGGCTACCTGGCAGACCTGGACGCCGATCCGCTGCGACTCGAGGCGATCGCCGAGCGCCGGGCCGCGCTGGCCGGGTTGCTGCGCAAGTACGGCGAGACCATCGACGAGGTGCTCGAATGGTCCCGGACGTCGGCGTCGCGGCTGACCGAGCTGCTCGGCTCCGACGACCGGATCGAGTCGCTACGGGCAGAGATCGCCGCGCTGGACGACTCCCTGACGGTGCAGGCCGGCGGGCTCACCGCCACCCGGACGAAGGCCGCCACCCGGCTGGCCACCGCGGTGCAGGGCGAACTGGCGGCGTTGGCGATGCCGCACGCCCGGCTGGGTTTCGAGCTGAAGCCGTCGCCGGAACTGACCCCCAATGGCGCGGAGCAGGTGCAGCTCACCTTCGCCGCCAACCCCGGGCTGCCCGCCGCACCGCTGGGCAAGGTGGCCTCCGGCGGTGAGCTCTCCCGGGTGCGGCTGGCGCTGGAGGTGGTGCTGGTGGATGCCGATGCGGGCGAGGCGCCCGGCGCCCACACCTGCGTCTTCGACGAGGTGGATGCCGGCGTCGGCGGTGCCGTGGCGGTGGAGATCGGCCGTCGGCTGGCGATGCTGGCCAAGCACTGCCAGGTGATCGTGGTCACGCACCTGGCCCAGGTGGCGGCCTTCGCCGACGCGCACCATGTGGTCAGCAAGTCCACCAATGGCGAGGTCACGGTCAGTGACCTGCGCCAGGTGACCGGTGAGGAGAGGCTGCAGGAACTGGCCCGGATGATGGGTGGCATCTCCTCCTCGCAGTCCTCCCTGGCGCACGCCCGGGAACTGCTGGAGGCCGCCGGTCAGGCCTGAGCCGTCAGCGTCGCCTGTCGTTCGGCCCGGGAGCGGGGCGCCACCACGGGGCCGCGGGGATCGTCGAGTTCCACCCGGCAGCTGATCCCGTAGACGTCGGCGACGGACTGTTCGGTGATCACGGTGCGCGGGTCGCCGTCGGCCACCAGCCGTCCCCTGTCCATCAGCAACAGATTGTCGGCGTAGGCGACGGCCTGCGGTAGGTCGTGCAGCACCGCCACCACGGTGCGGCCCTCGTCCACCAGATCGGCGCAGACATCCAAGAGGTGGTACTGGGCGGCCAGGTCCAGATAGGTGGTGGGCTCGTCCAGCAGCACGACGGGGGTGTCCTGGGCCAGCACCATGGCCAGCCAGACCCGCTGCCGCTGGCCACCGGACAGTTCGGAGACTCGGCGGTGCAGCAGGTGCCCCACCTCGGCGCGTTCGACGGCGCGGGCGATGGCCTCGTCGTCGCCCGGGGCGCTGGTGCGCAGCAGCGAGTGGTAGGGGTGGCGGCCACGGGAGACCAGTTCGGCGACGCTCAACCCGGGCGGTGCCACGGTCTGCTGCGGGAGCAGGCTGATCTGGCGGGCCAACCCACGTCGCCCCCAGGAGGCCACAGGACGGTCGTCGACGCTGATCCGGCCCTCGTCGACCGGCCTGAGGTGGCACAGCGAGCGCAGCAGGGTGGACTTGCCGCACCCATTGGGGCCGATCACCGCGGTGAAGGAGCCGGGCGGGATCTGGGCGGTCAGCGCGTCAACGGCCGTGAAGCTGCCGAACCGGACGCTGACCTGGTGGATGTCGATGGCTGGCGCGATCACAGCGCCCCCTTCCGGAACTGGGAGATGAGCAGGATGCCAAGGAAGACGCCGCCGAACAGGGCGGTCACCACCCCGACGGGCAGCCCGTCGAGGGCCGGCCAGTGGGCAACGGCCAGGTCTGCGGCGCAGACCTCCAGGGCGCCGACCAGCGCGGCGGTGCCCATCGCGGTGCGGCCGCCCAGCCAGCGGGCCAGGTGCGGGGCGGTGAGGGCGACGAAGGTGATCGGCCCGGCGACGGCAACTGCCCCGGCGGTCAGCAGGATGCCCAGCCCGAGCGCCAGGCTGCGGGTCTGGCCGGGGCGCGACCCCAGGCCGTGGGCGGCCTCGTCGCCCAGCGCCACCAGGTCCAGGTCCGTTCGCAGCGCCAGCCCCAGCAGGCAGCCGGGCAGCAGCACCGCCCAGACCAGGCCGGCGTCGGACCAGGCGCGGGAGTTGAGCGAACCGGTCAGGGCGGAGGCCAGCGCCAGTGCCTCGGCCTGGCGGGACCAGACCAGCACCAGCTGGGTGATCGCCATCGAGCCGGCGGCGACGCCGATCCCGGCGACGATCACCGCGCCGGGATTCCGGAAACCGGTGGTGGTGACCCAACCAACCAGCACCCCGGCCAGCAGCGCACCGCCCAGCGAGCCGAAGAGCACCGGCAGATGCCAGTAGGTGGCGAGGGCGGTGCCGGCACCGGCCGCCGCGGTGATGCCGACGACGTCGGGCGTGACCAGCGGGTTGGCCGTGGCGCGTTGGAAGAGTGCCCCGGCCAGGCCGAGTGCCGCGCCGGTGCCCAGTCCGACGGCCAGTCGCGGGCCGCGCAGCCGTCGCAGGCCGAAGCTGCCGCCACCACCAAGCAGATCCAGCAGCGCCTGCGGCTGCCGGGCGACGGGAATACCCAACCGGCCCAGCGCCAGGGTGGTGCTGCACACGACCAGGATCGAGGCCAGTAGGGCGCCGACCGCCAGCGGGCGCCGCCAGCTGCGCAGATGAGTGCGGATCACAGCGCCCCCTTGGCTCGTCGAACCACCAGCAGCAGCAGGGGAGCGCCCAGCAGCCCGGTGACCACCCCCACCGGGATCTCCGATGGCCGGGCCACCAGTCGGCCGGTGATGTCGGCCAGCAGCAGTACCACCGGGCCCAGCAGCAGGCAGCAGGCCAGCAGCGCCCGGGCGCCGGAGCCGGCCACCGAACGCGCCAGGTGTGGCACCGCGAGCCCGATGAAGGCGATCGGCCCGGTGACCGCCGTTGCAGCCGAGGTGAGCAGCGCGACCGCCAGAAAAGTGACGGCACGGATCAGGCCGGGGCGCTGTCCCAAAGCGGTGGCCGCGTCATCGCCCAGGGCCAGGGCGTCCAAGCCGCGACTGCAGCCGGCCAGCAGCAGCGCACCCGCCCCGGCGGTGCTCAACACCGGCCAGGTCAAGGCCGCGCCGGCGGCCAACGATCCGGCCGACCAGTAGCGCAGCGCGTCGAAGGCCCCGGCGTCGCGCAGCGCCAACGACTGGGTGAAGGCCATCGCGACGGCGGTCACCACCGCGCCGGCCAGCAGCAGCCGGGTGCTGTCGGGGCCGCGGCCCAGACTGCCCAGTGCCAGCACCGCGACGGTGGCCAGCAGCGCGCCGACGAACGCGCCGCCCACCAGCCCCAGCGGGGCGGCGACCGACCAGGTGGAGGCCAGCACCACCCCGGCGGCGGCGCCGCTGGTGAGCCCCAGCACGCCCGGATCGCCGAGCGGATTGCGGGTGGCCACCTGCACCGCGGCGCCGCTGACCGCCAGCGCGGCCCCGGCCAACAGCCCACACAGGGTGCGCGGCACCCGGCTGGCCACGACGCTGCGGGTGAAGGGATCACCCTGCCCGCGGGCGGCCTGCCACAGGCCGTCGATGCCGATGGCCTTGCTGCCCAGACCCAGGCTGAGCAGCACCGCGGCCAGCACCAGAGCGGGCAGCAGCGCCACCCCACCGTGGCGGGGGCGTCGGGTCACTTGCCGAGCTTCTTCACCGCGGCGTCGATCAGCGGGCTGATCTTGGGCAGGGCCCACGGCACGGTCAGCGGGTTGATCATGCTCATGGCGGTGACCAGCTGCGGATCCTCGGAGGTGACCACCGAATCGCGCTTGATCGCGGGGATGGCGGCGTACAGCTTCTGGGAGAGCACCTGCTTCTTGGTGGCGGCATCCATGTACCAGGTGAAGATCAACTCGCTCTTGCTGATCTTGTCGGCATTCTCCAGCCCGATCAGCGCCCAGTCGGAGCCGTCCTTGGCCTTGATCGAGCTGATCGCCGGATCCACGGTGAGACCAAGCGAGCTGATCATCGCCACCCGCTGCTCGGTGGGCAGGTAGACCCCCAGCGTGCCATGACCCTGGGTGTAGATGTAGCTGAAGGTCTTGCCCTTCCAGTCCGGGTGCTCGGCGGCGGCATCGGCCAGGGTCTTCTTCAGCTCGTCGATCACCTTCTGGCCATCGGCGGGGCGGCCCAGCGCCTTGGCGACGGTGGCGATCTCGGCATCCCAGGTGGTGGTCCAGGCGGTCTTCTCGTAGGCGACGACCGGACACATCTCGGCCAGCAGGTCGTACTGTTTCTGCGTCAGTCCGCTCCACGGAGCCAGCACCAGATCGGGCTCCAGCGCGGCGATGGCCTCGACGTCGAGCTGTTCGCCGCCCTCGAAGGTCTTCGGCAGTTCCTTGCCGGCCTTCTCATATGCCTCGCGTACCCACGGCAGGTGGCCGTCCTTGTCCGCACCCCAGGTGTAGGTCTCGGTGCCCGCCGGGAAGACGCCCAGTGCGATGGCTGCCTCCGCGGCGCCCTGGCCGATGGTGACCACCTTGCTGGGCGCCTGCTCGATCGTTGCGGTGCCCAGCGCGTGCTTGATGCTCACCGGGAAGCTGCCTTGGCCGACCCCGGAGGCGGCGGGGCTCTCGGGGGAGGCAGACTGCTTGTCCCCGCAACCAGCCAGCGTGACGAGGCAGGTGGCCCCGGCCAGGGCCAGCAGGTTGCGGCGGGTGACGGCGGTGTTCATGGGTTCTCCTGATGGTGTGGGGTGATGGTGCGGAAGGGATGACTGTGGGCAGGTCAGGACTCGGCGCGACCCAGGCGCCAGTAACCCATGAAGCTGATGCAGTGACGGGGACAGCCTCGGGCCTGGACCAGGTGGCGCCTGATCCGGGTGATGGCGGCGCTCTCCCCGGCCAGCCAGGCGTAGTGCTGGGTTCCGGGCTCTGGCTCGGCCTCCTGCCAGAGCGGTGTGTCCGGGACCAGGTCGTCGTCGGAGAGGCTCCGCAAGGGGAGTGGGCACTCCGGTGGCCAGACCAGCGAGGCGAGTTCCTGCTCCAACCGGCTGCCGGGGGCCGCGCCGTCACAGGGCAGGATGCGGAGGTGGACTCCTGCGGGGGCCTTGAGCGGGTAGCGGTCCTCGCTGGTGGGGACCTCCAGCAAGACGGTTCCGGTGGCGTCGTGGGGGAGCGAGGCCAGGATGTTGGCGATGGCCGGTGCAGCGGTCGCGTCGCCGGCGATCAACAGCTCGCGGGCGGATCCGGGACGCCAGGCGATGCCGACCTCGTCGCTGCCGGCGGCATCCGCGACGGGCACGACGAGCAGCAGGGAGTCCCCGGCTTCGACATCCTCGATCCAGCGGCCTGCGGGGCCGGTGGCGCCGTGCCGGATGACGTCGACGTCCACTTCGCCGGGATCCGGTCGGACGTCGCGGGCGGTGTAGGTGCGCATCGGTGGACGCGCATCGAGCTCCTGCCAGCGCGGATACCAGTCACCACCGCGCGGCACGTCGGGAAAGTCATCGCCGTCGTGGCGGGGGAGCAGCAGCTTGATCCGCCGGTCCAGACAGCGAGGATGCACACGAGTGAGCTCCGGGCCGCGGAAGGTCACGCGGCGGATGCTCGGGGTGAGGTCCGACACAGCCACCACGGTGGCATCGAGAGACTCATAGGGCGTGGGCACGCCCGCACTGTAGCAAAATATAGGTAAGGCTTGCCTAATCCATTTCTGATTGAAGGCCCTCGTCGTGACGGTTCCTGGCATCGGAGCGATCGCGATGGTCCACGTGCAGCTGGATGGTGCCGGTCGACCGGTGCCCTTCGGGCATCAGGCGCGGTGCATGCCAGTACATGTCGACGACCCTGTCCTGCGGGTGCCAGAGTGCCGTGAAGCCCTGGACCTCGTCCTCGAGTTCCTCCGTGGTTTCCCACAGCACGCGCAGGCCTTCTCGCACATCACGTGCGACGGGCTCCAGGTCAGCCATGTCCTCGGACTCGTTCCAGAAGAAGTGGACGCCCACGAACTGCTCGTCGAAGAAGTGCCAACCGACGTCCGCCATGCCAGCCCGGGCCTCGAAACTCCTCGATCGATCGGAGAGTTCGTCGAGGCCCGGCACGGGGTCTCCATGTTCGGGGAGTCCCATCCGGCGTGCCCAGGTCAGCCGCTCGGACTCCGTCGTTGGCCAGTCGGAGGCGACGAGGTTGGCGACCAAGGCTGTGATCTGCTGCGCATTGGCGTCCATGGGAGAAAACTACGCCCGTGGCGGGGCGCAGGTTCCCAGGGCGTCGGACAGGTCGTAGGCGATGGGGCGTTCCACCTGCTCCAGCAGGCAACTCGACGGGTCGCGATCCGGGCGGAAGCGCAACAGGGTCACGGCATGGCGAAAACGTCGCCCCTCCAACTGGTCGAAGGCCACCTCCACCACCAGGTGCGGTTCGACGGGCACGAAGGCCACATCCGCCGCGCTGGTGAACCGACTGCGCTCCTTGCTGGCGGTCCGTGTGGTGCCGTCGGGATTGCGCAGCACCAGGGGCTCCAACTGCTCCACAAGAGCCAGCCGCAGCTCATTGCTGAAGGCGCCGATTCCGCCGACACCCACGATCTCGCCCTGCTCGTCGACCATGCCCAGCAGCAGCGAACCGACACCCTGCCCGGACTTGTGGACGCGATACCCGACGACGATCGCCTCGGCGGTGCGCTTGTGCTTCACCTTGAGCATGCTGCGCTTGTTCTGCTCGTAGGGGGAGTCGTTGCGCTTGCCGATCACCCCGTCCAACCCGGCACCCTCGAACCGCTCGAACCACTCTCGGGCCAGGGCTTCGTCGTCGGTGACTCGGGTCAGGTGGATCGCGGGGGAGTCGATGGCGGCGAAGACCTGCTCCAATCGGGCGCGCCGCTCGGCGTAGCCCAGGCTGGTGAGGTCCTCGTCGTCCAGCGCCAGCAGGTCGAAGCAGACCAGTTCGGCCGGCGTCTCGGCGCTCAGCCGCTCGATCCGGGACGCCGCCGGGTGGATCCGGGCAGAGATGGATTCCCAGTCCAGCTTCTGCGCTCCCGGCTCGCCGATGCGGACCACCAGTTCCCCGTCGAGGATGCAGCGGACGGGCAGATGGGCGCGCACCAGCTCGACCACCTCGGGGAAGTAGCGGGTCAAGGGCTTCCTGGAGCGGCTCAGCAGCTCCACCTCGTCGCCGTCACGGCAGACGATGCACCGAAAGCCATCCCACTTGGGCTCATAGCTCCATCCGCCCTCGACGCTGTCCGCGGCCGGGATGTCCGTGGCGGTCTTGGCGAGCATCGGGGCGATCGGGAGGTCCAGGGGAAGCTGCATGTCTCAAGTGTGGCAGCGAGGTGCGACGCAATATGTTGGAAGCATGACCGACATGCCCTTGGACCGTCCCGAGGCCTGGCAGATCGACGCGCACCGCGTGCTCGGCACCGGCCGTGTGTGCAGCTTCGTCGAGGACGACATCACGCCCCCCTCGGGGGAGCAGTTCACCCGCCAGTACCTCACCCACCCCGGCGCCGTCGCGGTGATGGCGCTGGACGAGCAGAACCGGGTGGCCGTCGTGCACCAGTACCGGCACCCGGTGGCCATGAAGCTGGTGGAGCCGCCCGCCGGGCTGCTGGACGCCGACGGGGAGTCCTTCCTCTCCGCCGCACAGCGGGAACTGGCGGAGGAGGCCCTGCTCAAGGCCGACGACTGGCGGGTGCTGGTGGACATCTTCACCACCCCCGGCGGCTGCGAGGAGTCCATCCGGATCTACCTCGCGCGCGCTCTGTCCGCCGCGCCCCGCCCCGACGGCTTCGTGGTGGAGGACGAGGAAGCTCACATGGACATCAGCTGGGTCGACCTCGACGAGCTGGTTGATGAGATCTTCGCGGGCAATGTCCAGTCACCGTCGATGGTCAGTGGTGCCCTGGCCCTGCAGACCGCCCGGCTGTCCGGACGGCTGGAAGAGCTGCGCCCAGCAGATGCGCCGTGGCCGGCCCGCGACATCTGGGCCGCCCGGGTGGCCGAGCGCGAGGCGCTGGAGTCTGGTGACTGAGCCCAACCCCACGATGGCCGAGCCCGTCAAGGTCTGGGGAACGGTGCTGGCCCGGGTCGCCCCCGCCTGGCTGGACCACTTGGCCGTCGAGCGCGGCCTGTCCGCCAACACCCTGGCCGCCTACCGGCGCGACCTGCTGCGCTACGCCCAGTATCTGGGCCTGCGCGGCATCACCGGTTTCGACGAGATTGCCACCACCGACGTCACCGAATTCCAGCGCTGGCTGGCCGTCGGCGACGCCGAACGCCCCGCACAGGCCCCCGCCAGCGTCGCCCGCGCCATTGTCACCGTGCGCAACCTGCACCGCTTCGCGCTCACCGACGGGCTGTGCGGGCGCGATGTCGCGGCCGAGGTGGCGGTGCCCAAGCTGGGCAAGCGCCTGCCCAAGGCGCTGTCGGTGGCGCAGGTGCAGGCGCTGCTGGAGGCGCCCGACGTCGAGACCCCCGAGGGTCTGCGCGACCGGGCCCTGCTGGAAGTGCTCTACGGCACCGGCGCCCGGATCAGCGAGATCTGCGCGCTGGACGTCGACGACCTGACCCGGGTGCTGGCCGAGCCCGACGCCGGGCTTCGCCTGCTGGGAAAGGGAAACAAGCAACGCGTGGTGCCGCTGGGCAGCTTCGCCCGCGACGCCGTCGACGCGTGGCTGGTGCGCGGCCGGCCCGTCTGGCAGGCCAAGGCCAAGACCCCCGGCCCGGCGCTGCTGCTCAACTCCCTGGGCCGGCGGCTCAGCCGACAGAGCGCCTACGGGGTGCTGCAGCAGGCCGCCCACGCCGCCGGGATCGACGCCGAGGTCAGCCCGCACAGCCTGCGGCACTCCTTTGCCACCCACCTGCTGGACGGCGGCGCCGACGTCCGCGTCGTCCAGGAGTTGCTGGGGCACGCGTCGGTCACCACCACGCAGATCTACACCATGGTCACCGTCGAGCACCTGCGCGAGGTCTACCTCAGCGCCCATCCGCGCGCCCGGATCGCTCAATCGGAGTGAGCGAAAGGCGCGCAGAGAGCCCGGGACGCGTGATGGTCGGACCAACGGGGCGTGGCGAGGTCGGCACGAGATTCCACTAAACGGGACCCCGGTGGAGCTAGTGGTAGGACCACACCGTATTGTCAAGGGATACGCGTGACAAATGAGCCCGACGCGGGGCGAGGCATTGAGGAGACCGAGGGAATTGACGACGTCCATGGCTGAAGCACGACTGGTTGACGACAACAGCGCCTGGGAGGGCTTCGCCGAGGGGGAGTGGCAGCGCAGCATCGACGTGCGCGACTTCGTCCAGCGCAACTACACCCCCTATGAGGGCGACGCCGCCTTCCTGGCCGGCCCCACCGAGAAGACGCTCAAGACCTTCGAGGTGCTGGAGCGCGACTACCTGTCCGTCGAGCGCGCCAAGCGCGTCTTCGACGTCGACACCCACACCCCGGCCGACGTCGATGCCTTCGATGCCGGCTACATCTGCGAGACCGACGACGTGATCGTCGGCCTGCAGACCGACACCCCGCTGAAGCGCGCCATGATGCCCAATGGCGGCTGGCGGATGGTGGAGACCGCCATTCGCGAGGCCGGCATGGAGCCCGACGAGCGGGTCAAGGAGATCTTCACCAAGTACCGCAAGACGCACAACGAGGCCGTCTTCGACATCTACACGCCGCGGATCCGCGCCGCGCGCAGCGCCCACATCATCACCGGCCTGCCCGACGCCTATGGCCGCGGCCGCATCATCGGCGACTACCGTCGGGTCGCGCTCTACGGCGTGGATGCCCTGATCGCCCAGAAGCAGGCCGACCGGGATGCCGTCGCCGACCAGCCCTTCGACGAGCACTGGGCGCGCTACCGCGAGGAGCACTCCGAGCAGATCAAGGCGCTGAAGAAGCTCAAGACGATGGCCGCCAGCTACGGCATCGACATCTCCGGCCCCGCCCGCACCGCCCAGGAGGCCGTGCAGTGGACCTACTTCGGCTACCTGGCCAGCATCAAGAGCCAGGACGGCGCCGCGATGAGCTTCGGCCGCCTCTCGGGCTTCTTCGATGTCTACTTCGAGCGGGACCTGGCCAATGGCACCCTGGACGAGGCCGGCGCCCAGGAGATCATCGACGCGCTGGTGATCAAGCTGCGGATCGTGCGCTTCCTGCGCACCGAGGACTACGACCAGATCTTCTCCGGCGACCCGTACTGGGCCACCTGGTCGGATGCCGGCCTGGGCGAGGACGGCCGCACCCTGGTCACCAAGACCTCCTTCCGGCTGCTGCAGACCCTGCGCAACCTGGGCCCCGCCCCGGAGCCCAACATCACCATCTTCTGGGATCCGAAGCTGCCGCAGGGCTACAAGGACTTCTGCGCCGCCATCTCCATCGAGACCTCGTCGCTGCAGTACGAGGCCGACGGCCAGATCCGTGACCACTGGGGCGACGACGCCGCCATCGCCTGCTGCGTCTCCCCGATGCGCGTGGGCAAGCAGATGCAGTTCTTCGGCGCCCGGGTGAATGCCGGCAAGTCCCTGCTCTACGCCATCAACGGTGGCCGCGACGAGATGACCGGCAAGCAGGTCGTGACCGGCTTCGAGCCCGTGACCGGTGACGGCCCGCTGGACTTCGACGACGTCTGGGCCCGCTACGAGAAGATGCTGGACTGGGTGATCGGCACCTACGTCGAGGCCCTCAACATCATCCACTACTGCCACGACCGCTACGCCTACGAGGCGATGGAGATGGCCCTGCACGACTCCGACATCGTGCGCACCATGGGCTGTGGCATCGCCGGCCTGAGCATCGTCGCGGACTCGCTGAGCGCCATCAAGTACGCCAAGGTCACCCCGGTGCGCGACGAGACCGGTCTGGTGATCGACTACATCACCGAGGGCGACTTCCCCGTCTACGGCAACGACGACGACCGCGCCGACGAGATCGCCGCCGTCGTGGTGCACACCGTGATGGAGAAGATCAAGGCGATCAAGATGTACCGCGACGCGCTGCCCACCCAGAGCGTGCTGACCATCACCTCCAATGTCGTCTACGGCAAGAACACCGGCGCCTTCCCGTCGGGCCACAAGAAGGGCACCCCCTTCGCTCCCGGCGCCAACCCGGAGAACGCCATGGACAGCCACGGCATGCTCGCCTCCATGTTGAGCGTCGGCAAGCTGGACTACGAGGACGCGCTGGACGGCATCAGCCTGACCAACACCATCACCCCCGCCGGACTGGGCCGCGACAAGGCCGAGCAGGTGGGCAACCTGGTCGGCATCCTCGACGCCGGCTTCATCCCCGCCTCCTGAACCACCCCGAAAGGACAACACCATGAGCACCAAGACCTTCGACGAGCGCCTCGCCGACATGAACACCGCCCGCGCCGAGCGCAACACCCAGCCCGGGCTGTACCACGCCAACATCAACGTCCTGAACCGCGAGACGCTGGAGGATGCGATGGAGAACCCGGAGAAGTACCCCAGTCTGACGGTGCGGGTTTCCGGCTACGCCGTGAACTTCGTCAAGCTGACCAAGGACCAGCAGCGCGACGTGATCTCGCGCACCTTCCACCAGAACGCATGACGGCTGATTCCCGTCCGGATGCCGTCCGTACCCTCGCCGGTGCGGACGGCATCTCCGGTGAGTACCGGCCCGAGCCGGTCGAGCTGGAGGTGCCGCGCCTGCGCGCCTCCGGCCGGGGCACGGCCGGGATCGCGTCGTCGGGCGAGATGACCCACCACGAACACCTCCAGGCGGTCCGTGAGGGCCGGTTGGGATCCATGCACTCCTGGGAGCTCGTCACCGGCGTCGACGGCCCCGGCACCCGGATGACGGTCTTCCTGGCCGGCTGCCCGCTGCGCTGCCTGTACTGCCACAACCCCGACACGCTGTTCACCGCCAAGGGTGAACCGGTGCTGCTGGAAGACCTCGTCGCCCGGCTGAAGCGCTACCGCGGGATCTTTCGCGCCACCAAGGGCGGGCTGACCGTCTCCGGCGGGGAACCGCTGCAGCAACCCGCCTTCCTCGCCCGGCTCCTGGCCGAGGCCAAGGCGATGGACATCCACACCTGCATTGACACCTCCGGCTTCCTGGGCGCCAACTGCACCGACGAGATGCTGGGCAACCTGGATCTGGTGCTGCTGGACATCAAGTCCGGGCTGCCCGAAACCTACCGTCGGGTGACCGGCCGCGAACTCCAGCCGACGCTGGACTTCTCCCGCCGCCTTTCCGAGGCAGGCACCGAGATCTGGCTGCGCTTCGTCTGCGTCCCCGGCCTGACCGACGCCGAGGAGAATGTGGCCGCCGTCGCGGAGCACGTCGCGACGCTGGGCACCGTGAGCCGGGTGGAGGTGCTGCCCTTCCACCAGATGGGGCGGGACAAGTGGGCCGGGCTGGGGATGACCTACCAGCTGGGCGACGTGCCCCCGCCGACGCCCGAGACCCTGGAGCGGGTGCGCGGCCAGTTCCGCGCCCACGGGCTCACCACCTGGTGATCCTTGTCCCTGGGGCCTGAGCCGCCGCGGTTCACGTGCTGGGCGGATCCAACGGCTGGTCGGAGCGGCGCCGAGGGACCAGCTGGGCGACGGCCCACAGGGCCAGGCCGATCGACATTGCGAACAGCACCCAGCGGGCGGGGCTGAAGTGGGCGCCCTGGGCCAGGTTGATCACGTGGGCCGAGATGGTGAAGGCCATCGCCACCAGGACCAGCCACGTGCTCAGGGCGCTCTCCTTGCGCGGGTGGGAGTTGGCGGATCGGGGCATCGGACCTCCTCGGGTGGCTTGCCGTGCGGTGGGGGCCCAGTATTCATCGTCGCCGGGGGGACCTCAAGCGAACCCACCCTGCAAACGTTGCGCATCATCGCCCGGTGATGGCGCCGTCACCCGCTGGCGTCGGTGGAGGGCCGCGGTCACCGGGCGATGATGCGCAACTCTGGGGGTTTCTCGCTAGCTTCTGGCTAGGAGTGGGACAGCCTGTTCCCAGCGTGCTTCCCATTTGCCCCACCGGTTTTCCCGAGGCCAGGGGCGGTTTCTGACGGCTCCCGTGGGGCTCGATCGCGACAGGGCTGGCACTTCTGCGTGCCTGACCAACCTGTGCCTGGGGCCAGGCTTTTCGCCTCGGGGTGGGTCAATGGTGTAAGGCAACGGGGCGAGGGGTGGCCTCGGCATTCACCGAGGCCACCCCTCTTATGAAGTTGTGCAGATCTTCGATATTGCTTTAGCTGGGGGGGCTACCAGCCACCGCCACCGCCACCGCCACCGCCATTGCCACCGCCATCGCCACACAGTGCCTCTGTAGCCCCCACGCAGCCGAGAGCGGAGACCAAGCCACAGGCTGCAGCGCACCCCAAGCCTGGCCATCCACCCGCCAAGCCCAAGCCGAGACAAACGCCGTAGCAGCCAGCGGCGCCGCCCGTACCGCAGAGGACTGAGACCATGTTCTCGCAAGCACCTGCAGCTGTGACTGGCTTTGGCGTGTCGGCGTCTGGAACCAAGGTCCCGTCACCACGTACAAGCCCCTTCCAGATCAATTTGCCTCCGCTGTAAACCACAGCACGCGAACTGTCTTCACTCGCCCTCGTAAGCTCGTAGCGCTGGACATTCATCGTCCGGGACTGGTCCACATTGACCAAAACTCGATAGAAAGTAAAGGACGATTCAGTCGCATCGGTTGCGACCGTCACGAGGGCTGTAGTCTCATTGACGGGCACACTCTGTGCTGCATCCCAGTTAAGCGGCCCTTGGGACTTGAGGGTGGATCGGGTGTTGTAGTCGGGTGACCTGGTCCGGGTAGGGGTCGAGGTCCCGGGCATGATCAGAGGACTCTTACCTCTTCTGATCGCCAAGGACCTCGACGTTGCCC